>DASQJB010000225.1:0-10841 GCA_035631295.1 Bryobacteraceae bacterium
ATCGTCGGCCACTCAGCCTGCTGCGGGAGGAGAAGGTGAAGAAGCTGGAAGCGGAGGGCAAGATCCGGCTGGTGTATCCCGCTCGCCGCGCGCTGAGTCACGCGACGGGGGCGTTTTGGAGTTGGTGGGAGGCTAAGGGACCGGATCTGCCTGGACGGAAACGGGGTGGTCCGCATCCCTCGTGAAAACAAAGCGGAGATTCCAGGCCCGTCCGGCGGCTCCAGGAGCGAATTTCCATTGGCGAGCCGCCTTAAGAGCCAGGTCCGCGAAGTATTTGCTTGTACCGGATTGGAGGGTGGCGGATGTGACGGCGCCGGAGGAATCGGCTTCTACGCGGACCGAGATGCGCACCCTGCCATGAATCGTCAAACGGGCCTTGTCGGGAACCTTGGGCAAGACAGGTTGAATTCCAGCCGAAACGATGTCCGCAAGGCCTGACGCCGCGGCGGGTTGACGGGGTCTGGGTGCCTCGGCTGGCGGAGCTGGATTCGCCTCGACCGGCGCTGGGGCCGGAGGAGGAGAGGGTTCCGTGGCATTTGGGGCGATGGGTGGTGGAATCGACGGAGCGGGAGGAACGGCGCGATGTTCGAAAGCGATGGCGCCTATTACCACCAGCGCGGCGGCTCCAGCGGAGACGGGCACCCAGTAGCGGCGGCGTTCGGCCGGTTTGTGCGCGGGCCCGCCATGGCGAAGCCAGTGCGCGATATCCTCCACGCTCCAGCGCAGCTCGGGATCGCGTTGAAGGCAGCCGTCTATCACTTGACGCAACTCATCGGGAAAAGGAAATTGGGGCCAGCGGGAAGGCGTCGTTTTCGTTTGCGGCAGTTCCTTCGTTACCGCTTCCACAAGCGCGACTCCAAGAGACCACACGTCGCCTGCGGCCGTGGCGCCCGAGGTTTTGAGTTCGGGGGGATCATAGGGCGAAGACCCCGCCGAGGACATCTCGCCGATGCGCCGCGGAGCATCTCCGGAAATCTTCAACACATCCCCGGCGCTCAGCAGGTTGGAGGGTTTTATTCGGGCGTGGGCCATGCCCTGCCCGTGCAAGTAAGCGAGGGCGGCCACGGCCGGCGTGAGCATCTCGCGCGCTTCCTTGGGCGTGAGCGGGCGATCAAGGTCCGCAAGCACTTCTTCCGCGTATTCCATGGCCACGTACGCTACCGGCCCTTCCAGAATGGTGGTGCCCCAACGAAGGAGCCGCGTGAGGTGGGGATGGGAAAGCTCGGAAGCCTGACGCCAGCGAGCCAGAAGAACCGCCGCCGCAACTCCGTCCGTGGGAACGACTTTCAGGGCGCAGCGGCGGCCATCGAGCTCGGCGAGATACGCCGCGCTTGCGTCTGCGCCGCCCAAAAGCCGTAGCAGACGTATGCCATCAACGGCCTGGCCTTCGTGCTTTTCCCAGGTTGCGATCATTGCTGCGTTGTTAGCTATGTTAGACGCGGTGAGACCCGCCTTTTAAACGAAAATTAATGAATCTGCCACGTCTGGGGCGACATCACACTTTCACCCGCGTCAGAAGGCTTTTTATGTTCAAAGGCGATTCGCATGAACTGAACAACTCGCATGAAGCGAGCGGGCGCGCCGGCGGGCACAACCGTTGGGTCGCGATGCAATCGGCATACGCGGAATACCGGCGTGCCTCGGAGGCGCTGGAATATCTTCCCCTTTCGGGCGATTCCTCCAACGATGCGCGCTTATTGCGGGCCGCACTGGAAGACCGGCAGCGAGTAGCGTTCGAACGCTATCTGGACGCCAGAATGGAGTTTCTGGAGTATCGTTTCGATGAGAGCGAACGGCGGCGGGGGCACGGGCTGTCGCTGGTTCGCAAGAGGGTTCCAAGGGCCTTGGGGATCGCTTCGTGGCTGGCGTTTCCCAAAGGGAGACCGGTGTTGCCGGCGTTGGCCGCGGTGATGCTGTTGTGCGCGGCTGGACTTTACTTCGTTCGTCAGCAGAATCGCGTGCGGGAGTTGGAGGCGGCTCGCGACGAACTGTGGGCGACGCTCAATCAGACTCGCGACCAGGCGCGGCGGCTGAGCCTCTCGACGAACCGGCAAGTGGATTATGCGCGTCCTGAGCCCGCGCGCCGTACGCCTCGCCCCCCCGTGCGAAAGGTCCAGCATTTCCCGCAGAAAAACGGGAGCGCGACGGTGCAGCCGCTTGCGGGAGTCCAGGTTCAGCGCATCGGCAGCCATACATACTACAGTTTTTCACTGGAGCCTTCGCGTCAATTCAAACGCGTAGGGCCGATCCAAGTTTCGCTGCGGTCCACGGACGCACAGCGAAGCTATGTGAATCTTTCGCTCATGTCGGGTCCAGTGAAACTGGAGGCGCAGCATCTGCGGTTGAGTCAGCCCATGTGGATCGGCGACGGCCAGCGCCAGCAGCCTCTGGAGCTGATCGTGGATCGCATCGCCGGGAATCGGATTTATGCGCGGGTGGTTGAGACGCGGGAAAAATCGGATCTGCGGGCCAGCAGGACTAAGACGGGGCTATCGTCAAATCCATAGAACGGACACTGATCACAACGCCGGCTGAAAGCCGGCGGCAGCTAAGATTGGCCGTCCCACAACGGAATTATTTCTGTTGCTTTGCTGCGTCGACGATGGCGCTTAAGGCAGGAGCATCCTTCAGATCGGACGGCGCCGAGCTCTTGAACGTCCGAATGTAGGCATAAATATCCTTGGCTTGCTTGTCGGACAAAGAGGTTTGGGAGAAATTCGGCATGGACGTCGAGGGAGTCAAGGGAGCGACGGCGGCGCGGCCGCGAAGGAAAGAAAGAAACGTCTGCTCGGTGGCGAGATTTCCCCAGCGCCCGACGAATGGCCTTGCTCCGGTCTCGCCGTTGTAGCCGTGGCAAGCGTAGCAGCCGTAAGCGTAGTACAGCGCTTTACCGTTGACGGCGTTGCCCGTGACGGGGCTGGTGGGAGGGGGATTGTTGGCGGGCGTGGCCGCGCCGCGTCCTCCACCTTGCGCATTCAATGTTGCGGGCGGGAGCGCGAGGCCCACCAAAAGCGCGGCCGCGAGACAGTTGTTCTTCATACCGATGGTCCTTAGCGGGGCTGGGTGATCACGTCAATCAAATACGGCTCCCCGCGTTTCACCGAGGCGACGCCCCGCCTCAGCGCGGCAGACAGCTTCGCGGGGTCGGTAATGGGGCCTTCGGCGGCCATGCCGTAGCCCGCGGCCATCTTGGCGTAGTCGAGGAAAGGATCCCGGAGGGTGCTGCCTATGTGCGCGCGCTCGCCGCCGCGGCCTCGGACGCCGGCCATATATTCCACGAACATGAACTCCTGATGCCAGGCGCGATTGTTATGCATTACCGTGAGCATCGGAAGTTTGTGGTGCGCGGCGGTCCAAAGAACGCCGGGAGCGTAGTTGAGATCGCCATCGGTCTGAACATTGACGACGATTCGATTGCGCGACTTGGCGGCGAGCGCCGCGCCCACCGAAGCCGGGGCGCCGTAGCCCATACCGCCGGCGCCCTGGCCGCCTAGGTAACTGTAGGGCTTGTCGTGGTCCCAAAGCTGGGCGTTGTGACCACCGGAGAAATTGCTGGGAGAAGACAAGCACCAGTCCTCATTCATGATGAGCGGCCAAAGCTCGGCGTAGATGCGCGCGGTGCTGATGGGCGTGGCGTTCCATCCGGCTTTCCTGCTTTCCACGGCTTGCATGAGGGCGGCAACGCGAGCCTCGTGATTGGCAGCGGCATGCTTGGCGGCGCGTTCCTGAATTCGCGCTTTCTGATCCGAGGTCATCTGGCTCTTTACTTGTTCGATGATGAGCGGAAGGCTCGCTTCGGCGTCGGCCTGAATGGGAGTCGCATTGGGGACGCTCTTGCCTCCGCCTCTGCCGCCCCGGCCGGCTCCTCCGCCATTGCCCCCGCTAATGCCGCCGAAACCGATGTTCACCGTGTCGCGCTGCGGAACGATCTGGGACAACTGCGGGCCGATGATGGAGGCCTGCGGCGCGCCCGTTTCCAGGCCGAGCGTGTAGTCGTAATTCGCATCCGCGCCCGGACCGCAGAGGGGATGACGCTGCGGAAAGCTCATCGGTCCGTTGGTGGCCGTCGTGCTGGTGGAGGCTGCGACGAGTTCGGCAAGCTCCACCGAGCGCTTCACGCCTTCCGGCGTTCGCAAACGCCCCACCGCGATCCGCGGATTGCGCGCGTCGAGCAGAGCCTTCGCGATCTCCTTGGCCCGCGTGGCATCGATGGTGATGAACTGCGGCAGCTTGTATACGGAGGCCGTGGCGTTGGGCGCGTTGTCCTTTTGCAACTCCGAGCTGATGACGACCAGAGTTGGCCCCATGGGCGGCGTAATGGCCTCGTTGTAGCCGCGCTGGATGGCGCGGAGAGCTTCGTCGAGCGTCTTGGGCTCGGAATCCCATTTGGTGTAGCTCCGAACGATGCCCGCCATATCGTGCGCCGTGTGCGCGGCGATGAAGTCCGGATCGTTGCCGGCGATCATAACAACCGGCACGCGGTCGTAGTACGCCTGGTAAATCGACATGGCGGCGTGCTGAATTCCGATGGTTCCGTGCAGTAGCGCCAGCATCGGCTTGCCTTCAGCCTTGGCGTAGCCGTGCGCCATCGTCACGGCCGATTCTTCGTGCAGCGCGGTGATGAACTCAGGCATTCGGTTGGGCGGGTTGCCGTAGTTGATGAACGACTCTTGAAGACCTTCGAAACTCGAACCCGGATTGGCGGCGACGTATTCGACGCCGAGATCGCGGAGGGTCTGGACCATGAGATCCGAGCCGGGCCGCGTGATAGCGCGCGTAACGGCCGGCGGACGGACATTGCCCGCGTCGCGGTCGATCTGCGGTTGAGATGGGGGTGGCGCGCCGGCGCCATTGTCGGCTGCGCGGCTGTTGGGGGCCTGTGCCTCGACCAACGGCGTCGTTGTGACCAGCGCCGCGGTTCCGGCCGCCGCATTCTTCAGAAAGCCGCGCCGGCCAAGGGAAGTCTTCGGGGATTTCGCCATGATCGCTCCTCTCGCCGCCGGGGTTATTCGCCAGCCGCGTCAACAATTGCGATTCCGGTTTCTCATGATATCAGGATGTTCGCGGTCCTCGACGGTAGGCGTTAGTTCGTTCGCGCCTCCCAGCGGCTAGGCGAACAAGGCGCGCAATAATTTGAGCACCTCGACCCGCTTCTCGTCGGTCAGCCTGCACAGCCTCTTTAGAACGAGGCTGGAATGGATCGTGAAGATCTTCGCCACCTTGACCTCGGACGCCTTGGGGAGTTGGCCGTCAATGAAATCGGCACCGCCGAGAAGGAGCGCGTTCGGCCCGCCCCTCACTTGGGAGCTAATAGCGGCTAGCACGAAATCCTCTCGGAGACTGTTGAAACTATCTGGGGAGACCACAAGCGCCGGTCGCCGCATGGATGAGGTGAGGTCAGTGAACGGAAACGAGACGAGGACGATGTCGCCTTGCCTATAGATGGTCGTAGATGGCGTCCTCGTCGTTATCCCAGAAAGCGAAGCTCGCCTCGGCGGCTTTTAACCAGGCCAGGTCCTCCGTGAGGCCGCGGATTTCCTCGTCCGAGAACACCTTATAGACCTTGCCGGGTACTGCGTCCGGTACGTCTCCAAGCGGCTTGAAAACTCCGTCCGCGAAGCGGGCTTCGATGCTCATGCCGAAATCATAGCGCAGGTTTCACCCCCGGGCCGCTGCTGTTTCGCGTACGGCGTCCGGTTGGGCGGCGCGCAAATCCACGCCTTCCCATCGCGCGACCACCGCGGTCGCCAGGCAGTTGCCGAGCAGGTTGACCGAGGTGCGGCACATGTCCATGAGCGTGTCGACGCCGAGGATGACGGCGATTCCTTCGACCGGGAGGTTGAAGGTGGCGAGCGTGCCTGCCAGGATCACGAGCGACGCTCGGGGGACGCCAGCCACACCCTTGCTGGTGAGCATGAGCGTCAGCATCATGATCACTTGGGTGCCGAAAGGAACGTGAACGCCGGCGGCTTGCGCGACGAACATCGCCGCCAGCGAGAGATACAGCGTCGATCCGTCCAGATTGAAGCTATAGCCGGTGGGGAGCACAAAGGCGACGATGTGTTTGGGAACGCCGAAACGCTCCATGTTTTCGAGGGCCAGCGGTAGGGCGGCTTCGCTCGATGCCGTGGAGTAGGCCAAAAGAAACGGCGACTTGACATGAGCGATGAAGCGGCGGAGCGGGATGCGCGCGATAGCCGTCACCGCGCCGAGGACCACTATAACGAAGAAGATCTCCGCGCCGTAAAGCGTGGCCACCAGCTTTCCGAGATTCACCAAAACGCGAAGGCCGTGCTCGCCGATGGTGGCGGCCATCGCTCCGAATACTCCGAGGGGAGCGAACAGCATCACGTAATTGGTGTAGCGGAACATCACCTCCGAGAGCGATTCGCAAAACTCGACCACGGCACGCGCTTTTTGGCCGATGGCCGCGCAAGCCGCTCCGAAGATGAACGAGAAGACGACGATCTGGAGCACTTCGCCGCGCGCCATCGAGTCGATAATGCTGACGGGAAACGTATGCTCGAGGATTTGGGCGAGGCCTGTGGAGGCGGTCTGTTGGAGTCCGGTCTGGGCGCCCTTTTGGAGCGCCACTCCCACGCCGGGCTGGATCAGATTCACGGCGCCCAAGCCGACGAACAAAGCAACCGTGGTGACGATTTCGAAATACAGAATCGCCTTGCCGCCAATACGGCCCATGGTTTTCACATTGCCGGTCCCGGCGATGCCGCAGACCAGCGTTCCGAACAGCAGCGGCGCAATGATCGATTTGATCAGGCGAAGAAAAACGGCCCCGAGCAGGCCCAGTTGCACGGCCGCTTTCGGGAATGCAGCGCCGAATGCGATTCCGGCGAAGAGTCCGATGAGAATCCAGGCTGTGAGTGAAATCCGCCTCATGTGCCACCCCACTTTAGTTTTTCCCGGAGCACGTCGAAGAACAGCAGGTTCGGAGGCCGAATGAGGCTGACGGAGTGTTCCGATCTTCGGCAGACGACACGGTCGCCCTGATTCAAAAGTTCGCCTATTTGACCATCGATCGTCAAGTAGGTGGCGTGGTCGCTGGCGAGCACGTCGATCCGGATCACGCTGCCATCGGGGACGATTACGGGCCGCATGCTCAGCATGTGCGGGCAAACCGGCGTGATGGCCCAGGCCTGCACGGAGGGCAGAACGATAGGGCCGCCGGCGGAGAGCGAATACGCAGTCGAACCGGTGGGCGTGGAGACGATCAGGCCGTCGGCTTTGTAGACGCACACAAACGCGTCGTCCACGTGAACCTCGAGGTCGATCATCCGGGCGATTTCGGCCTTGGCGAGGACCATGTCGTTCAGGCCGTCGTATTCGCAGATTTTGTCCGCGCCGCGCCAGAGCTCGCTGCGGAGCATGCGGCGGCGCTCGATGTGGAGATCGCCGCACAGCGCGCGCTCCAGTTGCGGATAGAGCTCTTCGATCTTGATGGCTGTGAGAAAGCCAAGGCCGCCGAGATTCACCGCGAAGATGGGGGTGTCGCGGCCGGCGATGGCGCGAGCCGCGGACAGCAGAGTGCCATCGCCTCCGAGCACGATTACCAATCCGGCATCGCAAACGGCTTCCGGGCGCGGGAGGCCGTCGTCGGAATCTGCATATTCGGCGCTCTCCGAGTCGAGCCGCGATGTAACGCCGTGATGGCCGAGCCAGGCGACCAACTCCGGAACCATGAGCGCGGCTTGCCGGCTGCGCGGCTTGGAAACGATGGCGACCCTCTTAACGGCGGGCATGCAGCAGGAACTCTTTATTGCCTTCCGCGCCCAGAATAGGGCTATCCATAATCTCGGCCTGGAATCCGAGCGCTTCCACCGCGGCGCGAACGCGTTCACAGGCTTGGGCGTGTAATTTTGGATTGCGCACAATGCCTCCCTTGCCCACCTGCTCTCGGCCCACTTCGAATTGAGGCTTCACCAGGATCACCATTTCACCATGTTCCTTCAGCAAGGCGCTCATGGAGGGCAGCAAAAGCGTGGCCGAAATAAAGCTGGCGTCGCAGACGGCGAGGTCGAAGGGCTGGGGGAAATCCTCAGAACTAAGATAGCGCGCGTTGACGCCCTCGCGAACCACGACACGGGGATCGTTTCTCAATTTCCAGTCGAGCTGGCCCCGCCCGACGTCCACGGCCCACACGCACGCGGCGCCGCGCTGCAAGAGGCAATCGGTAAACCCGCCGGTAGAGGAGCCGACATCGAGGCAGACGAAGTCTTGAACGGAAATCTGAAAATGATCGAGCGCCGCAGCGAGCTTTATGCCGCCGCGGCTGACGAAGGGCGGGAGCGCGGCCACTTCGATGCGGCAATCGATGGGATAAGAATGGCCAGGCTTTTCGGCTTTCTGGCCATCCACCGTTACGCTGCCGGCCAGGATCATCGCGCGCGCCTTTTCACGGGAGTCAGCCAGACCACGCTCCGTCAGGATCTGATCCAGCCGCGCCTTCATGCATGACGCCGCACGATCAGATCCGCAAGGCCTTTCAAACGTTGCGCGCGCGCCTCGAAACCGGCGAGCGCGGCATGTGCAGCGAGGCGCTCCTGCTCGGCCATGGCTCGCGAGCGCTCCAATCCGTAGACGGCTGGAAACGTGATCTTCTGTTGCTTGGCGTCTTTGCCGGCTGTCTTGCCGAGCGCTTCCGAGGGTTGCTCTACGTCCAGCACATCGTCGACGATCTGAAACGCGAGGCCGATGTGCCCGCCGAATTCGCTCAGGGCTTTGAGTTGCTCACACGTTGCGCCGGCGTAGATCGCGCCCATTCGGACGCTGGCGCGAAGTAGGGCTCCGGTCTTGGCGCGATGGATGGACTCGAGCAACTGGGGCGTGGGCGGCTTGCCTTCGCCCTCAAGATCGTTCACCTGACCGCCGATCATGCCATTCACCGTGCCGGAAGCTGTGGCCAATTCGCGGACCAAGCGCACGCGCCGTTCCGCGTCCACGTCGAGTTGCGGCAGGACCTGGAAAGCCAGGGTGAGCAGGGCGTCGCCGGCGAGAATCGCCATGGCGTCGCCGAAGACTTTGTGGCAAGTGGGGCGGCCGCGGCGCAGATCGTCGTTATCCAGCGCGGGGAGATCGTCGTGGATCAAAGAATAAGTGTGGATCAACTCGAGGGAACAAGCAGCGGTTTCGATGCCCGCGATCGATTCGGAGACGGCTTCGGCGGAGGCGATCGCCAGCAGAGGCCGGATGCGCTTGCCTCCCGCGAAGAGGCTGTACCGCATGGCGCGATGGATGATGGAAGGCTCTTGGGATTCCGGAGGAACCACCCGGTCCAGAGCAGCCTCGACGCGCTGCTGTTGGTTGGCGATGTATTGGTCGAGCGTCACTTATGGTTGGGAAAAGGCTGCGGTTGCATCTCACCGGCGCGGCGGGTAAGGATCTCGATGCGCGTTTCGGCTTCCTCGAGCTGCTTGCGGCAGGCCTCGCTGAGCTTGGCCCCGCGCTCGAAAAGCTCCAAGGCGCGCTCCAGAGGCAGATCGCCGGACTCCATTTCCTTGACGATGGCTTCGAGTTGCTCGAGACCCGCTTCGAAGGTGAAGGGCGCGGCGGTGTTGGAATTCACCCCTGACGGCTCCGGCATTGCTTCATTATAGTTGTTCGGCGCCATCATGGTCACTGATAGGCTCCGCCATCGGCCCATTCGGGCGCGCGTTTTTGTAAGCTAAATAGTGATGCGAGCTGTAGAGATCGTGTTCGGTTGCGCCTTGGTTCTGGGCGCGAGTCTGGCGGGCGGGCCCGCCAGCCCGGTTGCGGACGCAGCGATGCGGGGCGACACCGCCGCGGTCGCGGCGCTGCTGAGGCAGAAAGCCGACGTGAACGCGCCTCAACCCGATGGCGCGACGGCCATTCAATGGGCGGCGTACAAGAACGACCTGGGGACGGCGGCCGTGCTGATCGCGGCGGGCGCGAATGTCAAGACCGCCAACCGCGATGGAGCCACGGCGTTGCAACTGGCATCGATCCACGGAAACGCAGCCATGATCGAGAAGCTGCTGGCGGCCGGGGCGGATCCCAACGAGCGGTCACCGCGGGGCGAAACGCCCCTGATGTTCGCGTCGCGCAACGGCAATTTGGACGCGATGAAAGTCCTGCTGAATCATCAGGCAGACGTGAACGCTATAGAGAATTTGCGCGGCACAACGGCGCTCATGTGGGCGGTGGAGCAGCGGCACGTGGAGGCCGTGCGGCTGCTGGTAGAGCGCGGGGCCAAAACGACGGCCATCACGAATCCGGATAACAAAGGCGGAACTGCGTATCTTGCGCCGAGCGTGCAACAGCGGGCATCGCAGGATCGCTTCTTTGGCGTCCGTCCGAACGGCGCCGGACGCGGGACAGGCGCGGCCGCGGCGCCTAGTCCGGACGATTTGGCCGCGCTGGACGCCGCCGCGGCGGAAGCCGCTTTCGGCCGAAATCGGCAGAACACCGACGGGGGTGGCCTGACGCCGCTGGTGTTCGCGGCCCGCGAAGACTGCTTCGAATGCGCGCGAATCTTGGTGGAGGCGGGGGCGGACGTGAACCAGACCACCCGGCATGGATGGACCGCGTTGCTCACCGCCGTCCAGAACCGGCATTATCAACTGGCGAAATACCTGTTGGATCGCAAGGCCGACCCGAACGTGAAAAACAAAGGCGGGTGGTCGCCTCTCTATTTGGCAGTAGATAACCGCAACATCGAAGGCGGCGACTATCCGGTGCGCCCGGCCGATATGGATCAACTGGAGTTCATCAAGCTGCTGATCGATCGGGGTGCGGACGTGAACGGCAGAATTTGCGGCGCAGAATCGACCGCTACCGAGTGTAAGGGTGACAGCACGGAAACCCGG
>DASQJB010000226.1:0-2220 GCA_035631295.1 Bryobacteraceae bacterium
GGAACGAAGCCGGAAAGATGCCTGGAAACAACGCCGCAACCACGCTGTAGGCGTAGGCCACGCCCACGCCCAATCCGATCAGCGTGAACATGTTCGGACTCCGGTTCAGGACGGACTTCCAAAGGCGGACAAAAACCGGCCATCCGCCCCACAGCACCACGGGAGTGGTCAGAAGCAGCTCGATCCACGTCCAGGTCTGCGGCCGCGCGAGGTGCTCTAGCGGGCGGCCGGGCAGATACTCCGACATCGCGGGGATAACCACGAGAAGCGTCAACACGACGCATGCCCAAAATCGGCGCGTCATGTCCTTAAGCTCGTGATTTTCCTCTTCTGCCTCTGCCCCAGCGATTCGAGGCTCTAGAGCCATCCCGCAAATCGGGCAGTTTCCAGGCTCGGAGCGGACAACTTGCGGATGCATCGGGCAGACATACTCTGCCGGAGGGCGAGAAACAGGGGCAACCGGCTCACCGCCTAAGACGCCAGCAGGCATGAGACGACCTCCGCTATCTAGACTATTGTGTCAAGAGCACTGCTTTATTACTTCGTGGCGCCGCCGCCCGTCTTTCCGCTGCTCATCGGCGAACCGCACATCATCACGCAGAGTGCATCCATAAGGCACAGGAGCCGAAATTGCGTAGGAACCTTCGCCCCTATAATGGGTACGTGTCCGCCTCTACCAGCGCTTTCGTTGAACAGCACCAGGACCGCCTCCTTGACGAATTGAAGGAATTTCTGCGTATTCCGAGCATTAGCGCACAGCCAGCGCATGCGGCCGATGTGAGGCGCGCGGCCGAGTTCGTGGCCGCCAGCCTGCGGTCGGCGGGGCTGGAAAACGTTGAGATTATCCCAACAGCGGGCCACCCCCTCGTTTACGGCGATTGGCTCCACGCGCCCGGAAAACCGACGGTGCTGTGCTACGGCCACTACGACGTCCAACCGCCCGATCCGCTGGATGAATGGATTTCGCCGCCGTTTGAGCCTACCGTCCGCAACGGCAATCTCTACGCGCGCGGATCGGCGGACGATAAAGGCCAGGTCTATTCGCAGATCAAAGCCGTGGAGGCGCTGCACGCCGTCAACGGGAAGCCGCCGGTGAATCTCAAATTCCTGATCGAAGGGGAAGAAGAGACGGGCGGCGAATCCATCGCCAAGTACGTCGTGGAAAACCCGGCGAAGCTGAAGGCCGACGTAGCGCTAGTTTCCGACACCGAACTGTACGCAGAAGGCATCCCCACGCTGTGCATCGGTCTTCGCGGATTGGTCTACACCGAAATCGAGGCGCGAGGTCCGGCGCGCGATTTGCACTCAGGCATGTACGGCGGCGCGGCGCCGAACGCGATCTTCGGACTGATCGAACTGCTCGCCACAATGAAAGACGCTAATGGCCAGATCCTGATACCTGGCATGTATGATGACGTGCGGCCGCCGTCGCCCGCGGAAAAGCACAGTTGGTCGATTCTTCCGTTCGACGAGCGGGAATTCTTGAAAAACGAAGTCGGATCGTCGCGCTTAACAGGAGAGCAGGGATATTCGGTCTTCGAGCGAACCTGGGCGCGGCCCACTCTGGAAGTGCATGGCATCGCCGGGGGCTATACCGCGCCGGGCGCGAAGACCGTAATTCCCGCGAAGGCCACTGCGAAGGTCAGCATGCGGCTGGTTCCGGATCAAAAGCCGGACAAAGTTGTCGCGGCTTTCAAGAAATTCGTCCAAGAGAACACGCCCGCCGGAATCCAGACCGAGGTTCGCATTCTGAGCGCGGGACCGGCGATCGGAGTGAACCCGGATCATCCCGCGATCCGCGTCGCCGCGAAGGCTTTCTCCGATATTCTGGGCCGCGAAACGGTATTTATCCGCAGCGGCGGATCTATCCCCATCGTCGGCGACTTCGCCACGCACTTGGGCATTCCCACAATCCTCATGGGCTTCGGCCTTCCTGACGATGGATTACATTCGCCTAACGAGAAATACAAGATTGCCAACTATTACTCGGGGATCATGACGATTGCCCACTTCTTTGAACAATACGGACAGTGACGTAGCGAACGCGCTTCCTCCCACAAACCCCACCGCGCAGACCGAGCGCCTGGTCCGGTCGGCTGGCGTAGTTTCGCTTTCGGTCTTCACCAGCCGCATCACCGGTTTACTGCGCGAAAGCGTTATGGCGCGACTGTTCGGCGCGGGACTGATCTATGACGCCTTCATGCTGGGATTCCGCATCCC
>DASQJB010000227.1:0-2997 GCA_035631295.1 Bryobacteraceae bacterium
AGATTTCTCGAATGTAGCCGTCGTGCTGCGCCTACTTCTCCTCGAGCGCACGGCTGGGCGCAGGAGATCTTCGTGACTCTCAGCGAGGCGCTTTAGAGCGACGAAGGCTCGCATGATTGCGATGTTCACTTGGGCCGTGCGAGCGCTCGCTAGAACGGAAGAGAGCATTGCCACGCCCTCTTGCGTGAAAGCATACGGCAGCGACACGTTAAGGCTTCTCCGCGTTGGTATCACATTTTGTGACACCAAATATTTGCCTCCTTCCTAGTGAGCTGGAATATGAAGTCGGAAGGGAAGCGCGCCTTGTTCCGCTTGACCTGCTGCCGGAGGGCGGTCGCGCCAACGCCGTACAGTTCCGCCAAATCGCAGTCGAGCATTACGTTCTGGCCTCGAATGGTGAGAATCCGGCGCCGGATCAAAGCTGCCGGACCAGCCAATTGTCTTTTGGTCGCAAGAGGGGGCATATAGAATTAGTGTCCAAAGCGCTCCATCATTCTCACTCGACGGGCAAGAAGAAGCTTCTTTGATAGAATCGGTGTCCAACCCGGGGGAAAGCTATGAAAGGGAATCTATTGACGATTGCTGCGGTTGCGGGCATGCTGGCTGCCCAACCCAAAGTTGGGCCGGGCTGCGATCGCGGGTGTCTGGAAACGTTCGTGGACCGATATCTGGACGCAGTGGCGGCCCACGATCCCGCCAAAGCGCCGCTCGCAAAAGGCGCTAAGTACACGGAGAACGGTCAGAGACTCGAATTCGGTGACGGCCTCTGGAACACCATGACGGGTAAGGGCGCTTACCGCCTTTTTGTCGCGGATGTCGAAGCCGGGCAGATCGCGTTTCTAGGAAGTATCCAAGAAGCCGGGACACCCGCGATGATCTCTCTGCGCCTGAGGGTGCGGAACGAGCAAATTGCCGAAGCCGAGACCTTCATCCAGCGCAGCGACCGGTCTGCGCAAGGTTTTGAGAAAATCGGCTGGACCTGGACCGAACCGATTCCTCCGTCTGAGCGCCTTTCGCGCGACGACCTCGTCAAGACCGCGAACATGTACTTTTCGGGGATGCAGAAGAACGACGGCAAGGGAGTATACCCGTTCGCCGACGATTGCAATCGCATTGAAAATGGAGTTTTCAGCACAAACGCTCCCACGCCGGCGGGACAGACGCGCCCAGATCCGAAGAACGCGACCAACTACTCCGGCCAATGGAGTTGCCTGGAGCAGTTCCAATCCGGCCTGCTGCACTTCGTTACGCGGATTCGCGATCGGCGCTTTGTGGCCGTCGATCCCGAACGAGGGCTCGTGTTCAGTTTTATCTTCTTCGATCACGCCGCCGGCGCCACGCGCAAGTTCCAGACGCCGGATGGAAGGACCGTGACTGCGGGCCCGCAGCAACCGTGGACCTGGGAACTCGCGGAGTTGTTCCGCATCGAGAAAGGGAAGATCCGCCAGATCGAAGCGATCATGGAGCGGGTTCCTTATGGGATGAACTCAGGCTGGAGCAACTGGGAGGATGGAATGTCGGATCGCGGCCGGGACGTGACAGGGGCGACGCCGTGAGGCGGGAACCGCGATCATTGTTCTGCGGATGAAGACGTTCTCGCTCGCTTAGCGGAAGCCCGCACAGCGGTCTTCGCGGGCGCTGGACGGCTTACGCTCGTCTTTAGCGCAGACCACTTCGTCATCAGTCGGATATAGGCGGCCTCGCTAGTCGCGCAGGCTTCGAGTTGCGAGGCACTGGGCGGCATTTCCGATCCTTGCATGGCCATGACGGCGGCTGCCAACTGGGCGCTTATATTGCTCAGATTTGGTTCGCCGGATACCGCGCCGCCCCCGCGCCCTCCTCGCCCGGCGCTTCCGTTTCCGTCCGAACCGCCGTCTCGGCCCGCTCCGGGGCCGGACGGAGCTTCAGATGGCGCAAGCTCTTCGAGCTTCATAAGGAGCGCCTCCTTGTTAGCCGATTGTGGTTGTGCTTTCAGCATCTCGATTAGAGCAAGCGCCTCGGTGCGCACGCTGAGCGCGTTTTTCGCGTCATTCTCCAAACGCGTCGTGAGCGTGAAGATCTGCTGCACCTCGGGAGTGATCTTGACGCGCGGGTCCATTCTGATCGTGATCGGCTGGGTTTGAGTCTTGCCGTTGGAAGTAAGCCGCACGATATAAGCTCCGGGCGCGACCCAAGGGGAGTTGACGGTTGGATAGGTTCGATGCGGAACGGCTCCCACCGCGCCGCCGCCCCGTCCACCTCCATTTCCAGGAAGAGGATCGTAGTGCATATCCCACGTGAAGCGGTGCATGCCGGCTGAGGTTCTCAGCACCTGGGGAGGCGCGGGCCAGTATAGCGGCAGACCGCAATCCGGAGCATTTGGCGTCTGCTGGCAGAGCTTGTTGTAAGCGATGGGGTCGGTTGCCGGGTCGGGAGATCGCGCCTGATCGGCGCTCGAATAGGTGCGGATGACCTTGCCTTCACGGTTCAAGAACTCCAGTTTGAATTCGCCAGACGCGGCGGATGGCAGGTAATAATCGATAATCGCGCCAGGCGGCGGATTCTCGCCCGCGAGCAGTTCAGGCGGCCAAGGCGTCGGATCGTTGGTTCCGAATCGAATCCTCACGCCAATCTCAGGTTTGAAGAGATACGCTCCCGATGCGGATGCCGCCTCCGCGGCCTGGCGCAGCGGAGTCACGTCGTCAAGGATCCAAAATCCGCGCCCATGCGTGCCGGCGACCAGGTCGGAACATAGGCATGAAGCGTCATCCTTGACTTCGATGTCGCGCACGGAGATCGCCGGCATGTCGAGCCGTAGGGAACTCCAATTGTCCCCGTCATCGATCGACACCCAGACCTGCGTCTCCGTGGCGGCGTAGAGAAGACCCCTCTTGCGCGGATCTTCGCGAATCGAATTCGCGGGAGCGCCGGGGGCAATCCCTTTGTCGATTTCGGTCCAGGTCTTGCCGCCATCATGGGTCCGCCAGAAATGCGGGTTCATGTCGTCAAGGCGAAGCG
>DASQJB010000228.1:0-28626 GCA_035631295.1 Bryobacteraceae bacterium
CGACGAGCCTTTCGCCGCGCTGGTGTTCAAGATCATGACCGACCCGTTTGTGGGACAGCTCGCGTTTATTCGGGTCTATTCGGGCCGCTTGGGCGCCGGCGACACGATCTATAACGTCGCCAAGAGCCGGAGGGAGCGCATTGGGCGGCTGGTGAAGATGCACGCCAACAAGCGCGAGGAGATCACCGAAGTGCTTGCCGGCGACATCTGCGCGGCCGTCGGATTGAAGTCGGTTTCCACGGGTGACACGATTTGCGACGAGAAGGCGCCGGTGATTCTGGAGTCGATCGACTTTCCGGCGCCGGTGATCCAGTTGGCGGTCGAGCCGAAGACCAAGGCAGACCAGGAAAAACTGGGCATGGCGATCGCCAAGCTGGTCCAGGAAGATCCCACCCTGAAAGTGTCTACGGACCCCGATACCGGCCAGACCATTCTCGCCGGCATGGGCGAGTTGCATCTGGAAATCATCGTGGACCGCATGCAGCGCGAGTTCAACGTCGGGGCCAACGTCGGCAAGCCGCAGGTGGCCTATCGCGAGACCTTGCGAACCACTGCGGAGTACGATTACACGCACAAGAAACAGACCGGCGGCGCGGGCCAGTATGCGCGGTGCAAGCTGCGCGTGGAGCCGGACGGCGAGCACGAGTTCGAGTTCGTGAACGACATCGTGGGCGGTTCGATTCCGAAGGAGTTCATTCCCGCGGTCCAGAAAGGCGTCGCCGAGGCGATGGAGCACGGCGTTCTAGCCGGGTATCCGATTTCGAACGTGAAGGTGACGGTGTTCGACGGCGCCTATCACGACGTGGACTCGTCCGAGATGGCGTTCAAGATTTGCGGTTCCATTTGCTTTAAGGAAGCGGCGCGGAAAGCCAAGCCGGTGCTGCTCGAGCCGGTGATGAGGATTGAAGTGGTGGTGCCGGACGAATATATGGGGCCCGTGAATGGGGATCTGATTTCGCGGCGGGGGAGGTTGGAAGGAACCGAGATCCTCGGGTCCACGCAAATCATCAAGGCCATGGTTCCGCTGTCGGAAATGTTCGGATACGCCACGGAGTTGCGCAGCCGGACGCAGGGCCGCGGCGCGTTCACCATGCATTTCGGGCAATACGAAGAAGTGCCCAAGAATATCGCTGAAGAAATCACCAGCAGGGCGCAAGGAAAAGTCAGCACGTAAACGGAGCCGCATTAAACCGAGCCGCGACCGTGAGGGAGCGGTGGACGAGGAGACAACAGAACATGGCGAAGGAAAAATTCGATCGCAGCAAGCCGCACGTCAACGTCGGCACCATCGGGCATATCGATCACGGCAAGACCACCTTGACGGCGGCCATCACCCAGACGTTGGCCAAGAACAATCCCAAGGTGAAGTTCCGGAGCTTCGACTCTATCGACAACGCGCCGGAAGAAAAAGCGCGAGGCATCACCATCGCCGTGGCGCACGTCGAATATGAAACCAAGGCGCGCCACTACGCCCACGTGGACTGCCCCGGTCACGCCGACTACATCAAGAACATGATCACCGGAGCGGCGCAGATGGACGGGGCGATTCTGGTGGTGGCGGCCACCGACGGTCCGATGCCGCAGACGCGCGAGCATATCCTGCTGGCGCGGCAGGTCGGCGTGCCTTACATCGTCGTCGCGCTGAACAAGGTGGATGCGGTGGACGATCCCGAATTGCTCGAATTGGTCGAGCTGGAAGTGCGCGAGTTGCTGACCAGCTACGGCTTCCCGGGCAATGATCTGCCGGTGATCAAGGTGAGCGCACTCGGCGCACTTAACAAAGAAGAGAAGTGGGAAAAGACCGTCGAAGAATTGATGGAGGCGGTGGACACGTACATTCCGCAGCCGGCGCGGGAGAAGGACAAGCCGTTCCTGATGCCGATTGAAGACATCTTCTCGATCCAGGGGCGCGGCACGGTGGTGACGGGCCGAATCGAGAAGGGCGTGTGCAAGGTGCAGGAGGAAATGGAGATTGTCGGATTCCGGGAAACGCGCAAGACGGTGATCACGGGTGTGGAGATGTTCAAAAAGCTCCTGGACCAGGGAGAAGCGGGCGACAACGTGGGGTTGCTGCTGCGCGGCGTTGAGAAAGACGACGTAGAGCGAGGGCAAGTGATCGCGAAACCGGGGTCGATTACGCCGCACAAGAAATTTAAGGGCGCAGTGTACGTGTTGAGCAAGGACGAGGGTGGGCGGCACACGCCGTTCTTCAAAGGCTACCGGCCGCAGTTTTATTTCCGCACCACGGACGTGACGGGAGTGGCCACGTTGCCCGAAGGAATGGAAATGGTGATGCCGGGCGACAACGTGACGCTGAACGTGGAGTTGATCACGCCGGTGGCCATGGACAAAGGGCTGCGGTTTGCGATCCGCGAGGGCGGCCGCACGGTGGGCGCGGGCACCGTGGATGAGATCTTGGAATAGACCATGGCCACCAGCAGCTTGAGAGATCGAATTCGCATTCGCCTGAAGGCCTACGACCACCGGATCCTGGATCAGTCCACGACCGAAATCGTAGATACGGCCAAGCGGACCGGCGCAACCGTGGCGGGCCCCATCCCGCTGCCCACGGTGAAGAATCTGTATACCGTGTTGCGCTCGCCGCACGTAGACAAAAAGAGCCGGGAACAGTTCGAGATCCGCACGCACAAGCGGCTGCTGGACATTCTCGAGCCGACGCAGGACACAGTGGACGCGCTGATGAAGCTGGATTTGCCGGCGGGCGTGGATGTGGAAATCAAGGCGTTTGGAAAGAGTAAGTAAAGTGGAGCAGGCTTTAGCCTTCGCATTGAGCGACCGGGACTGAAGCCCCGGTTGCAGGCTAAAGCCTGCTCCACCAGGAGTTCGAGATGAGTCCAGGAATTCTAGGCAAGAAGATCGGGATGACGCAGGTGTTCCGGCCGGACGGGCAGGTGGTGCCGGTGACGGTGCTGAAGGCCGGCCCGTGCGTGGTCGTGCAGCGCAAAACGCCCGCGCGCGACGGATACGACGCGGTGCAGTTGGGCCTGATGGAATTCGTTAAGAAGACTAGCGTCAACAAGCCTCAAGCCGGACATTTGAAGAAGTCCGGGGCGGAAGGCGTGAGGTTCCAACGCGAGTTCCGGCTGGAAAACGGCGCTGACAACTCGGATTTCAAGCCCGGCGACCGCGTGCTGGTGGACCAGTTCAAGCCGAAGGAAAAGGTGGACGTCATCGGCGTCAGCAAGGGCCGCGGCTATGCGGGGCTGGTGAAGCGGCATCATTTTCGCGGCGGCGACGACACCCACGGTTCGATGTTCCACCGGGCTCCGGGATCAATTGGCGCGTCCAGTTTCCCCTCGCGCGTATTTCCTGGCATGCGCATGTCGGGTCACATGGGCGCGGCGCGGGTGACGGTGCGGAACCTGGAAGTCGTGGAAGTCGACGCCGAAGACAACACGTTGCTGGTGAAGGGCGCGGTGCCGGGGCCTAACGGCGGCTACGTCGTGGTGCGGAGGTCGAAGAAGTAGCCATGCCTTCCGTCGATGTGATCGATCTCAACAATCAGAGAGTGGGGACGCTGGACCTCTCCGATGCGGTTTTTTCGGCGCCGGTGAACGAGGCGCTGCTTTATGAGGCGGTGCGGCATCATCTGGCGTCGGTCCGCCGTGGAACGGCGAAAACCAAGACCCGGCACGAAGTTTCCGGCTCGGGAAAGAAACTGTGGCGGCAGAAAGGGACGGGACGGGCGCGCATGGGCTCCATTCGGAGTCCTCTGTGGCGGCACGGCGGAACGGTTCACGGCCCGCAGCCTCGCAGCTACGCTTATCATCTGCCGCGTAAGATGCAGTTGGGCGCGCTGCGCAGCGCGCTTTCGGCCAAGTTGCGCGACGGCGAGTTGCGCGTGATTCGCGAGTTCGTGCTCGATGAACCCAAGACCAAACTCATGCGCAAGGCCCTGGATTCGATCGAGGCCAAGAAGACAGTGCTTTTGGTGGACGCTTCAGACAACCGGAATCTGACGCTTTCCAGCCGCAATCTCGAAGGCGTGAAATTGGTTTCCAGCCGCGAAGTGAATGTTTACGATCTGCTCGGCCACGAACAGGTCCTTCTGAGCGAGGCGGCGGCGCGGAAGCTTTCGGAGGGCCTGTCGTAATGGCGAATCTTTACGAAATCATCAAGAAGCCGATCGTCACTGAAAAAGGCGTGGCGAAGAAGGACGCGGAGCGTACGCTGTGTTTCGAGGTTGCGGCCGACGCCAACAAGACCGAAATCCGCAACGCCGTGCAAACGCTGTTCAAGGTGAAGGTGGCCGCCGTGCGGACTTCGACTACGGCGGGCAAGCTGCGCCGGCGTGGAAAGTTTTCGGGCTATCGCTCGGATTGGAAGAAGGCGTACATCAAGCTGAGGCCCGGGCAAAAAGTCCCGGAGTACGCGGAGATATAAGATGCCTGTAAAGTCATATCGGCCAACGACGCCGACGCGGCGATTCCAGACCGTTGTTTCGCGGGAGGACATCACCAAGCAGCACCCCGAAAAAAGCCTGGTGGTGGGTAAGAAGCGGACGGGCGGGCGCTCCAGCACGGGGAGAATCTCTTCGCGTTTCCGCGGCGGCGGCCATAAGAAGGCTTATCGTGCGATCGATTTCAAGCGCGATAAGCACGGCGTCGCGGCGGTGGTGGCGGCCATCGAATACGATCCCAATCGCAGCGCGCGCATCGCGCTGTTGCATTATGTGGATGGCGAAAAGCGCTATATCCTCGCGCCAGTCGGGTTGGAGCAGGGGCGCAAGGTGATGTCGGGTCCGAATGCGGATATTCTGGCCGGCAATTCGCTGCCGCTCAAAAATATTCCGGCCGGCACGGTAGTGCACAACATCGAGCTGCGTCCGGGCAAGGGCGGGCAGATGGCGCGCTCGGCCGGCGCACAGGCGCAGTTGGTTTCGAAAGAAGGCGATATAGCGCTGCTGAAGCTTCCATCGGGTGAAGTGAGGCGCGTGCCTGTCGATTGCGCGGCTACGATCGGGCAGGTAGGCAACGTGGAGCACGAAAACGTCAGTCTGGGCAAGGCCGGACGTAAGCGCTGGATGGGGAAAAGGCCGCACAATCGCGGCGTCTCGATGAACCCTGTGGATCATCCGCACGGAGGAGGCGAGGGTAAAACCAGCGGCGGAAGGCATCCAGTGACCCCGTGGGGACAGCCGACACGCGGTTTCAAAACCCGCAATAACAAGCGCACCGACAAGTGGATTGTGACGCGGAAAGCGAAAAAACGGTAATGGGACGCTCGCTACATAAAGGGCCGTTCGTCGACGACCACCTGATGAAAAAGGTGGCCGACCTCAACGACAAGAACGAAAAGAAAGTTGTCCGGACGTGGTCGCGGCGGTCGACCATCGTGCCGGAATTCATCGGCCATACCCTGGCCGTGCACAACGGCAAGAAGTTCATTCCGGTCTACATCACCGAGAATATGGTGGGGCACAAGCTGGGTGAGTTTTCGCCCACGCGGATCTTCAAAGGGCACGCGGCCAAGGCGGCGGCCGAGAAAACCGCTAAGCCGGCATAAGGATCGATCATGCAAGCCAAAGCAGAAGCACGATATCTCAGGACGTCGCCGCAGAAGGCGCGGCTGGTGGTGGACCTGATCCGCGGCCAAAAGGCGGGCGAAGCGATCCATATCTTGCGCGGGACCAACAAGCGCATCGCGCCTTCGGTGGAAAAGGTGCTCCGCTCGGCCATCGCCAATGCGGAGAGCCGCCATAGCGACGTGGACGTAGACAAGCTGTTCGTCACAGAGGCCTACGTGAACGAAGGGCCACGCATGAAGCGGGTGCGGCCGGCGCCGATGGGCCGCGCCTACCGCTATCAGCGGCGCATGGCTCACATCGTGGTGAAGGTCGGGGATAGGGAGAAGGAATGATGCTAAGGATTCAGCTTGTGGCGCAGGCTCTTAGCCTGCCGCGTCCCAACTCATCGGGACGCTCGGAGCAAGAGGCATAGCATGGGTCAGAAAGTACATCCGTACGGATTCCGGCTGGGCGTCACCAAGACGTGGCGGTCGCGGTGGTTCGCCAAGCAGGATTACGCCAAGCTTCTGCGCGAAGACCTGGAATTGAAGGAGTCGCTGCGCGGGCGCCTGAAAGCGGCGGGCGTGAGCGCCGTGGAAGTCGACCGGCCAGGCAACAAGCTGCGCATCACCATTCATACCTCGCGTCCCGGCATCATCATCGGGCGCAAAGGCGCGGAGATCGAGAAGCTAAAGCAGGACTTGGCAAAGCGCACCAAACGCGAAGTGTTCATCGACATTCAAGAGGTTCACAAGCCGGAGCTCGACGCGCAGCTTGTAAGCGAATCGATCGCGCTGCAACTGGAAAAGCGCGTCGCCTTCCGCCGGGCGATGAGAAAAGCCGTGGATTCGGCGCTGCGGTTCGGTTGCAAGGGGATCAAGGTGCGAGTCTCGGGGCGGCTCAACGGAGCCGAAATCGCCCGCACGGAATGGTATCTGCAAGGGCAGCTTCCACTGCACACGCTGCGCGCCGACGTGGACTACGGGACCAGCGAAGCCTACACGACCTACGGCGTGATCGGAATCAAGTGCTGGGTCTACAAGGGTGAGATTTTGCCCGGCGGGCAGCGGCGAGGATTAGGCCGCGAACCGGAGCCGCGTCGTGGTCCGGCGCGGGAGCGCAGAGAGCGCCCGCCGCGCGGGCAAGCTCCGCAGGAAGCTCCGGGCGTGGTGCAGGCGCCGCCGCCCCATTTTTCGGGCGAGGGGCGTGGGCCCGCGCCCATCTTGCCGCCTATGGCGCCGCCTCAACAGCCGGCGTGGAAGCCCGAGGCTCAAGAGACAAAGCCCGAGGCCGCCGGGTCGCCCGAAAGCGAGAACAAGGACTAACGCGCCATGTTGATGCCGAAGAAAGTAAAGTATCGCAAGCAGCAGCGCGGACGCATGAAGGGTAAGGCGTGGCGTGGCTCGTCGCTCGCGTTTGGCGACTACGGTTTGAAAGCGCTCGAATGCGGCTGGATCACGGATCGGCAGATCGAAGCCGCGCGCGTGGCCATGACGCGGTCGATCAAGCGCGGGGGCAAGGTGTGGATCCGCCTGTTTCCGGATAAACCGATCACCAAGAAGCCCGCCGAAACCCGCATGGGAAAGGGCAAGGGAGCGCCCGAGCAGTGGGTGGCGGTGATCCGCCCTGGCAAGATTCTCTTTGAGATGGAGGGAGTGGGGCGCGACGTCGCCGAAGAGGCGATGAAGCTGGCGGCCGCCAAGCTCCCCTTGCCGACGAAATTGGTCGCGCGGCTTCAGGCGGAGTAGGAATATGAAAGAAAACGCAGACAGGGCGCGAAGTCTCGACGCGGCGGAGCTGAACAAAGAGTTGCGCGAATCCGAAGAACAGATGTTCCGGCTCAAGTTCCAGATGGGCATGGGGCAGATGGAAGGCTTGAAGAAGCTTCGGACGCTCAAGAAGGAGCGCGCGCGGATGCTCACCGTTCTGCGGGAGCGCGAGCTGGAGAAGAAGGCATGACCCAAGCGGCGGAAAAGAGCCAAGCCCACAAAAACGAAAAGGTCGGCAATGTGGTTTCGGCCAAGATGGCCAAGACGATCGTCGTCGAGGTAACGCGGCGTGTTTCGCATCCGGTGTACAAGCGGATCGTGAGTAAGCGCAAGAAATTTTACGCTCACGACGAGCAACAACAGGCCAAGGTCGGCGATGTGGTGCGCATCGTGGAGTGCCGGCCGTTGAGCAAGCTGAAGCGCTGGCAGTTGAAGGAGATCCTGCGCAAGGCCGTGCAAGTAACTTCGGATTTGAGCTCGATCGGCATCGAGGCCGCGCCGGCGAGGAGAGCGGAGAAGAAAAAGTGATTCCGGTGGAGCAGGCTTTAGCCTGCAACGGAGGCTTTAGCCTCCGCTCGGGTTCGGGTGCTATAAGCGCCGATTGTAGGCTAAAGCCTGCTCCATCTGGCCGAGGAGAACAACTATGATCGGGATGCGGACGATACTCGAAGTCGCCGACAATAGCGGCGCGCGCAAGCTGGCGTGCATTCTCCCGCGCGGCGGCGACCTGGGTCTGCGGGCCGGGCTCGGCGACGTGATTACGGCCAGCGTGAAAGAAGCCGCGCCCGACTCCGCCATCAAAAAGGGCAAAGTGGTGCGATGCGTAATCGTGCGGATGAGGAAGGAAACGCGCCGCCGGGACGGCACCTACATCCGCTTCGACTCGAACGCCGCCGTCCTGATCAACGAAATCGGCGAGCCGGTGGGAACGCGCGTCTTCGGCCCGGTGGCGCGCGAGCTGCGCGATAAGCGATTCATGAAGATCGTTTCGCTCGCGCCGGAGGTTATCTAGCATATGGCGCGGAGCATGAGCAAAATTCCGGCGCGGCATCAGAATAAGCCGCGCGTGAGGCTGAAGGTAAAGATCAAGAAGGACGACACCGTCAAAGTGATCGCCGGACGCGACAAGGGCAAAACCGGACGTGTCCTGCACGTGGACCGGGAAACGGGAAAGGTGCTGGTGGAGGGCGTAAGTCTGGTGAAGCGGCACACGAGGCCGAATCCATCGCGGCAGATCAAGGGCGGCATCGCGGAGCGGGAAAGCCCCATTAGCGTCTCCAACGTCATGATCGTGACCTCGGGTGGCGTCGCGACGCGTATCGGCTACCGTATGGAGGCCGCTGGCGCGGTTTCGCGCCGCGTGCGAGTCGCGCGAAAGGGCGGCGAGATTCTGGATAAGAAGGGATAGGTATGGCGGCGCGGCTGAAGGAACATTATCAGAAAAAGGTCATTCCGGCTCTTACCAAGGAATTCTCCTACAAGAATGTGATGGCGGTGCCGAAGATTGAAAAGATCTCGGTGAATATCGGCTTGGGCGAGGCGACGCAGAATCCGAAGCTGATGGATGGCGCGGTGAACGAAATGGCCTTGATCGCCGGGCAGAAGCCGGTGGTCACCAAGGCGCGCAAGTCCATCGCCGCCTTCAAGCTGCGCGAGAACATGTCCATCGGCTGCGCGGTGACGCTGCGCGGCGACCGCATGTATGAGTTTTTCGACCGCCTGGTGAACGTGGCCCTGCCGCGCGTCCGCGACTTCCGCGGCGTATCCAGCAAGAGCTTCGACGGCCGCGGCAACTACACGCTGGGAATTAAAGACCAACTGATTTTTCCGGAGATCGACTACAACAAAGTCGAGAAAGTCAAAGGAATGAATATTTGCATCACCACCACCGCCAAGACCGACGCCGAGGGTCTGGCGTTGTTGAAGCATCTCGGCATGCCTTTCCGGGCATAAAGAAGGAACACAACGATGGCTACTACCGCCAAGATCGCCCGAGACGAACGGCTGGCGCTCGCCAGAGCCGCGAAGAAGACGAAGCTCGCCTGCCGGCATCGCAACCGCTGCTTCCGGTGCGGGCGGCCGCGCGGGTTTCTGCGGAAATTCAAATTGTGCCGGATCTGCTTCCGGAAGCTGGCGCTCGCCGGCGAGATTCCAGGGGTTATCAAAGCGAGCTGGTGAAGGAGACGAGCTGAAAGAATGACCACATCCGATCCCATCGCCGACATGCTGACGCGCATCCGCAATGCGCTGGCGGCGCGCCATCCCAAGGTGGACGTTCCGGCGTCGCGCTTGAAGACCGACATCGCCAAGATTCTGAAAGACGAAGGCTACATCGCCAACTTCAAGCTCACCGAGGACGGTTCGAAGAAATCCATCCGCATTTATCTCAAATACACGCCTGGCAACATGCCGGTGATTTCGCGCATCGAGCGAGTCTCGCGTCCCGGCTGCCGCGTCTATACCGGCGCGAAGCAAGTGCCGCGCGTGCTGGGCGGACTGGGAATCAATATTTTGACGACGCCGCGTGGAGTAATGACCGGCACGACGGCGCGCAAGGAAGGCGTGGGCGGAGAAGTTTTGTGTCACGTCTGGTAAAGAAGACAGGCGAGAGCCTGGTGGATTGAAACTATGTCACGAGTAGGAAGAAAGCCGATTCCGCTGCCCAAGGGAGTGAAAGTCACCATTGGCGGCGAGCTTTTGGTGGAAGGCCCCAAGGGCAAGCAAACTGTGCCGATTCCCGAGGGCGTCACTCTGCGGCAGCAGGATTCGACGCTCGAGGTGCTTCGCGATGGCGACGACAAGGCGGGGCTGCATGGCCTGACCCGCGCGCTGGCGGCGAATGCGGTGCAGGGCGTCTCGGGCGGCTTCACGCGGGAATTGCAGATCCTCGGCATCGGCTACCGCTGCGAAGTGAAAGGCCGTATCGCCACGTTTGCTCTCGGTTATTCCCATCCGATCGAGTTTTACTTGCCCGATGGAGTCGACCTGAAAGTGGAGAAGCCTGTCGGAAATCCGCCGCTGACGCCGTTGATTCTCACCGGCCCTGACCGCCAGTTACTCGGCCAGGTCGCGGCGAACATGCGCGCGCTGCGCCCACCCGATCCCTACAAGAACAAGGGCATTCGCTACGCCAAAGAAGTCTTGCGGAAGAAGGTGGGCAAGACGGGCGCCTCGGGAGGCAGTAAGTAATATGGCGCACGAATCGAAGGACCACAAGCGGCAGCGGATTCACAAGCGGCTGCGCAGCCGCGTGCAGGGAACGCCCGAGCGGCCCAGGCTCGCGGTGTTTCGCAGCCTGAATCATATCTATGCGCAGGTCATCGACGACGACCAAGGCCACACGCTGGTTTCGGCCTCGTCACTCGAAAAGAATGGCGCGAGCGGCGGCAATGTGGCGGGAGCGAAGTCCATCGGAAAACTGGTGGCCGAGCGCGCCAAGGAAAAGGGCATTAAGTCCGTCGTCTTCGACCGCGGCGGCTATCTGTATCACGGGCGCGTGAAAGCTTTAGCCGACGCCGCCCGCGAAGCGGGATTGGAGTTTTGATGGCTGCAAAACGCATCGAAGCAGGAAATCTGAACCTGAAAGAGCAGGTGGTTTCCATCAACCGCGTCACCAAAGTGGTGAAGGGCGGAAAGAATCTGAGCTTTTCGGCGCTCGTCGTCGTAGGCGATCCGGGCGCCAAGATCGTCGGCTACGGGACCGGCAAGGCCAAGGAAGTGCCGGCCGCTATCAAAAAGGGAATCGAAGCGGCCAAAAAGAATCTGCGCAAGGTCCACGTGTTGGCCACCACCATTCAGCATCCGGTGCTGGGGACATTCGGCAGCGGGCGCGTGTTGCTCAAGCCTGCTCCGGAAGGCACCGGCGTGATCGCGGGCGGCCCGGTGCGCGCGGTGATTCAGTCGGTGGGCATTCCCAACGTGCTCACCAAATCGATCGGCTCGCACAATCCGCACAACGTGGTGAAGGCCACCATCGACGCGCTGGAGCAATTGCGCGATAAAGCCGAAATCGCCGACCTGCGCGGCTTGGCCACGGAGAAGGTGGGATAGCCATGGCCGGAACGATTAAAATCAAACTGGTGCGGAGTCCGATCTGCACGCCGGAAAAGCACAAGGTGATTGTGCGCGCGTTGGGGCTTAAGAAAATCAATCAGGTAGTCGAGCGCCCCGACACCCCGGCGTTCCGCGGTATGGTGAAGAAGATCCCGCACCTTTTGGAGTTGGCCGAAGGGGACGTACGGGTGAAGGGGACTCCACGATGAATCTCAGTCAATTGAAGCCGCCCGCCGGGCAGAAACACAAAAAGCAGCGCATCGGTCAGGGCATGGGAAGCGGCCGCGGGAAGTATTCCGGCCGCGGAGCCAAGGGAGCCAAGTCCATCTCGGGCTATTCGCGGATGCGCGGCTTTGAAGGCGGCCAGATGCCTCTGCACCGCCGTCTGCCCAAGCGCGGATTCACCAACATCTTCCGCAAGGAGTATGCGATTTTGAATATCGCCAGGCTCGAAAAACTGGAAGGCGACAGCTTCGAGCCGTCCCAGCTTGTGGAGCTGGGCGCGATCCGCAAACTGAAAGACGGGCTTAAGATTCTCGGAACCGGCGAGCTGACGCGGAAGATCGCCGTCAAGGCGCACGTGTTTTCCGAATCGGCGAAAAAGAAGATTGAGGCCGCCGGAGGAACCGTCGAAGTGATCGCGCAACCGAGCCGCGACCGTGAGGGAGCGGACAAGTAGTTAAGAGGCACTTATGAAGTTCTTAGAAGCCCTAGCGAATGTATTTCGGGTTCCGGATCTGCGCAAGCGGCTGCTGTTCACGCTGGGCCTGCTGGCAGTGTACCGGTTGGGCGCATTCATTCCCACGCCGGGCGTGGACACTGTCCGCCTGAATGAATTCTTCCAGCAGAACTCGGGAACCCTATTCGGCTTCATCGACCTGTTCAGCGGCGGAACGTTCCGCCGGTTCACCATTTTCGCGTTGGGCATCATGCCGTACATCACGGCCTCGATCATTCTTCAATTGCTGACGGTAGTCGTGCCGACGCTCGAAAAACTGCAGAAGGAAGGCGAGCTCGGCCGCCGCAAGATCACGCAATGGACCCGCTACCTCACCGTGATTCTCGCCGGCATGCAGAGCTTCGGCATCGCCACGCTGCTCCAGAACTCGGGGCAGGGCTTCGTCACCAATCCCGGTTTCGGCTTCATCATCTTGACCATGATCAGTCTCACCACCGGCACGGCGTTCATCATGTGGCTGGGCGAGCAAATCACCGAGCGCGGAATCGGCAACGGCATGTCGCTGATCATCTTTACCGGCATTGTGGTCGGCTTGCCGCGCGCGATCGAAGAGATCGTCATGAAGCTTCAGAACGGCGACTGGGGCGTGGCGCACATCATCGTCATTCTGACGATGATGATCGCGGTGGTCGCTTTCATCGTTTTGGTGGAGCGCGGCGAGCGCCGCATCCCGGTCCAATACGCCAAGCGCGTCATCGGCCGGCGCATGATGGGCGGACAGCAAACGCACCTCCCGTTGAAGGTCAACGCCGGCGGCGTCATCCCGGTAATCTTCGCCAGCTCGCTCCTCGCGTTCCCGCAAACCTTCTTGAACATCGATTTCGTGAAGAACTCGGCTTTCCTGTCGAACCTGTTGGGCGCCTTAGGATCCCGCCAGCCGCTGTACTACCTGATGTACGTGGTTCTGATCATTTTCTTCTGTTTCTTTTACGTCTCGATCATTTTCAATCCCAACGAGGCCGCCGACAATATGCGCAAATACGGCGGGTTCATTCCGGGCATCCGGCCGGGCAAAAACACCGCCGAATACATGAACAAGATCCTGACCAAGATCACCGTGGTGGGCGGCCTGTATCTTTCGATCCTGTCGCTGATTCCTCAGATCATGATCGGCGGCATCGCGCTTCAACGGTTGCCGCTGGTGGGCAATTTTATTGACGCTCACTTCCCGCGCTGGCTGTTGGACGGCCTGGGAGTGAACTTTTATTTCGGCGGCACGTCGCTGCTGATTGTTGTGGGCGTGGCGATGGACACCGTCAATCAAATCGAAGCGCAACTGATTATGCGCCATTATGAAGGCTTCACGCCGAGGGCGGGCCGCATCCGGGGCCGCCGCAGCACGTTCTGATTCCGTCCGCGTGGACATGACGGTGGGCGCGCCGCTTCCTCAGAGCGCAAAGACTTGCCTCATTCTTTTCGGACCGCCCGGCTCGGGCAAAGGAACGCAGGCCAAGATCTTGAGCCAGTCGTTAGGGTTGGCGCATATCTCGACCGGGGACATGCTGCGCGCGCACCTCGCCGCCGGGGATGAGTTGGGCAGGGAAGTCAGCTCCATCATGCAGTCCGGCGGGTTGGTTCCCGACGAAACCGTGAACAAAATGGTCGAGCGGCGGATTGAGGCGGCAGACTGCGAAAAAGGATTCATCCTGGATGGATTCCCCAGGACGGTGAATCAGGCCCGGCTGCTTGGAGGGGTGCTGGCCGCGAAACCCATAAGCCCGGTGGTAGTTCATTTGAATGTGGATTATAATGTTGTTATTGGCCGGATTGCCGGACGCCGGCAATGCCCCACTTGCGGCGCGCTGACTAGCGTAAGATCCAACGCTCCCACGGATTCGGAAGTGTGCGATTACGACGGCTCGAAGTTGCAGATCCGCGACGACGACCGTCCCGAAGTGGTGCGCGAGAGATTGCGGGCTTATGACGCGCAAACCGCGCCAGTATTGGATTGTTTGAAACAGTTGGGCTATCCCGTGGTCGAAGTGGATGGCGCCGGCGGATCGCCGCAAGCGATTGCGGGAAAGATTGAGAAGCGAGTGCGGGAAATCACGGATGATCGTGCGTAAAAGTATGGCTGAGCTGGAAAAAATGCGCGCGGCCGGCCTTTTGGTTTGGAAGATTCTGGAAGAGCTGAAGAGCATGGTGGCTGAGGGAGTCTCCACGTACGATTTGGAAGTCACCGCCGCGAAGATGATGGCGCAGGCGGGCGCGCGGCCGGCTTTTAAGGGCTACCAGACCGCCAACGCCGACACCAAGTTTCCCTTTGTGCTCTGCACTTCCGTGAACGACGAAATTGTGCACGGCATGCCATCGCAGAAGAGAGTTTTGAAGACCGGCGACATCGTCTCCATCGACACGGGAGTCCAGTTGAACGGGTATTACGGCGATTCCGCCGTGACCGTCGGCGTGGGCGGGATCTCCGAAGAGGCCCGCCGGCTGATGGACGTCACCCGGGAGTCGCTGGAGTTGGCCATCGACAAGGCCAGGCCGGGCAACCGGCTTTTTGATATTTGCGGCGCCGTGGAGCGCCACGTGACCGCGAGCGGCTTTTCCATTGTCCGCGAGTTCGTGGGTCATGGCATCGGCACTCACATGCACGAGGAGCCGCAGATTCCCAACTACGTGGACCGCCGCGGCGAGAATCCGCGGTTGAAAGAAGGCATGGTGCTCGCCATCGAGCCGATGGTGAACGCCGGAAGTGCGGGTAGCCGCGTGAAGCCTGACAAGTGGACCGCGGTGACGGAAGACGGAAAGTATTCGGCTCATTTCGAGCATACGGTGGCCATCACGGCCAATGGCCCATGGGTATTGACCAGACCGTAAGGAGACTTTTATGAAGGTAAGAGCGTCCGTTAAGAAACTGTGCGATAAATGCAAGCTGGTTCACCGCCGCGGCGTGGTCCGCGTGATCTGCGTGAACCCCAAGCACAAACAGAGACAGGGTTAGGAAGGCGGGCTTCAGCCCGCGCGGCGCTTTAGCGCCGCAAAAGGGAGTGAAATTATGGCGCGTTTAGCAGGCGTAGATTTACCCGCGAAGAAGCGGACCGAGATCGGTCTCACCTACATTTACGGCATCGGCCGCACCCGCAGCAAGTCTTTGTGCCACCGGGCGGGCGTGAACCCCGACAAGAAAGTCGCGGATCTGAGCGAAGACGAGGTGAATCGTATCCGCCAGATTCTGGAGGCGGAAGGGGCGGTCGAGGGCGACCTGCGCAAGGAACTCTCGATGAACGTGAAGCGGCTCATCGAAATGGGCGCGTATCGCGGGCTGCGTCACCGCCGCGGGCTGCCGGTGCGGGGCCAGCGGACGCACACCAACGCGCGAACTCGCAAAGGTCCGCGGCGTGCTACCGTCGCGGGTAAGAAGAAGGCGACGGCTAAGACCTAAGGATTTTACGAAATGGCAAAAGCTCCAGCGAAGACCGGCAAAAAGAAGACTTTCAAGAAGAAGGAAAAGAAGTCCGTGCCCGTGGGCCTGGTCCACGTGCAGGCGTCGTTCAACAACACCATCATCACCGTCACGGATCCCATGGGGAACGTGATCGCGTGGTCGAGCTCCGGCTCGCTGGGCTTCCGTGGGTCGCGCAAGGGAACCCCGTTCGCGGCGCAGCAGGCATCCCTCACGGCCGCGAATAAGTCCAAGGAGGCGGGCCTGCGCAGCGTGGATGTCTACGTCGCCGGTCCGGGCGCCGGGAGGGAGTCGGCGGTGCGCGCGCTGGCCACCGCGGGCCTGGAAGTCCGGTCAATCAAGGACCGGACGCCGATTCCGCACAACGGCTGCCGCCCGCCGAAGAAGAGGAGAGTTTGAGGTGGAGCGGGCTTTAGCCTGCAACGGAGGCTTCAGCCTCCGCTCGGGCGCTAAGGCACCCGTGGCGGGCTGAAGCCTGGTCCACCGGAAGCAGGATGAAGGCGATCTCGCCGTAAACTGCACCTGACCGAAACAAGGGAGGTTTGATTTGGCTCGATACATTGGCCCGGTTTGCCGGCTCTGCCGGCGCGAGGGCATGAAACTATTCCTAAAGGGAGAACGCTGCTACAGCGAGAAGTGCGCCATTGAAAAACGCAACTTCCCTCCAGGGCAGCATGGCAAGGACCGCAAGCCGAAAATCGTAGGCTTTGGCTTGCAACTCCGCGAAAAGCAAAAAGGAAGGCGCTACTACCAATTGCTGGAAGGCCAGTTCCGGAACCTGTTCGAAAAGGCCAGCGCCATGAAGGGCATCACCGGCGAAAACCTTTTGAACATGCTGGAACGCCGGCTCGACAGCGTCCTCTACCGGATGGGCTTCGGCACTTCCCGGGCGCAATGTCGGCAACTGGTGCGGCACGGCCACATCAACGTCAATGGCCGCCGCGTGGACATCCCCTCCTACACCGTGAAGCCGGACGACGTGATCGAGGTGCGCGAAGGAAGCAAGCAGAACCCGACCATCCTGCACGCGCGGGATGCCACGGCGCACGCCCCCAGCCCCAACTGGCTGGAGGTGGACCGCGAAAACCTGCGCGCGCGTGTGCTGGGCCAGCCCAAGCGTGAAGACCTGGTCCAGATTCAGTTGAACGAGCAATTGATCGTCGAATTGTATTCGAAGTAGGCGAGACGAGAGGAAACTATGTTCAAAGGATTCCAGAAACCCAAGCGGCTGGTCGCCAACACGGAAACGCTCAACGACCGCTACGGCATGTTCACGGCGCAGCCTTTCGAGCGTGGATTCGGGTCCACCATCGGGACCGGACTGCGCCGCGTGCTGCTCAGCTCGATTGAAGGCGCGGCCATCACGGCGGTGCGCATCGATGGCGTCGCGCACGAATTTAGCCCGATTCCCGGCGTAGTCGAGGACGCCACCGACATCATCCTGAACCTGAAACAGATCCCGTTCAAGATGATCGGCGAGGGCATCCGCACGGTGCGTTTGCGCTCCAACGGAGCGGGCGAGGTCGTCAGCGGGCAGATCGAGACGGACCCCGACATCGAAGTGCTCGACCGCAACATGCACATCGCTACGGTGGGCGAAGGCGGCAAGCTGAACATCGAGATGCGGCTGAAGTCGGGCCGTGGCTATGTATCCGCGGACCGCAACAACGACGAGGATCTCCCGGTCGGCTACATTCCGATCGATTCCGTTCACTCCCCCGTCCGCAAGGTGAATTTCAGTGTCGAGGCCGCGCGGCTGGGCCAGATGACCGACTACGACAAGCTGACCATCGAAGTCTGGACCAATGGCGCGATTTCACCTGCTGACTCAATTGGCCAGGCCGCCAAGCTCCTCAAAGACCACATGGCCATCTTTATCAATTTCGAAGAGCTGCCGGAAGCCGCCGAGGAGCCGGCCGAGCGCGCCCTTTCGCAGATGAACGAAGTCCTCAACCGATCCGTCGAGGAGTTGGAGTTGAGCGTGCGCTCCTACAACTGCCTGAAGAACGCCAATATCCAAACCATCGGCGACCTCGTGCAGAAGACCGAAGCCGAGATGCTGCGCACCAAGAACTTCGGCCGCAAATCGCTCAACGAGATCAAGGAAATCCTGAGCGGCTTGGGTCTTTCCTTCGGGATGAAGTTCGATGCGCAGGGACGGCTGGTTTCGCCCGTGGGCGCTCCGAGCGGCGCCGCTGCCGAGTCTTCGTTCGGGGGAGAATCGGAGCCCGAGGAGATGGACGAAGACGAAGGCGAAGAAGACACGGGCGAGGTGGTGGCATGAGGCACCGAAGAGGCGGTTACAAGCTCAAACGCGACATAGGAGCCCGCCGGGCTTTGCTCAAAGGCCTGGTGACCAGCGTTATCGAGCAGGAGCGCGTGGTCACCACCGTTCCTAAAGCCAAGGCCATCAAGCCGCTGGTGGAAAAGATGATCACACTGGCCAAGCGTGACAATCTCCACGCGCGGCGTCAGGCAGCGGCATTTCTCGAAACCCCCGCTGCGGTGAAAAAGCTATTCGACAAGCTCGGCACTCGCTTCGGCCAGCGCAACGGCGGCTACACCCGCGTGGTTCGATTGGGCTGGCGCAGGGGCGACGGAGCCGAGCAGGCCATGGTGGAGCTAGTCGGCAGCGAGTTGGTCAAGCGCGCCGCCGAGCGCGCCAAGCGCCGCGAAGAACGCCTCAAAGCCATGCAGCAAGGCAAGCAAGAGGGCGAAGAACCCGAAGAATAGCAGCCCCATTTGTACTACTAGATCGGCTGCATTCGGGGCGCAGGCGCTCCTGGCTGCCGCGTCGAGACTCGTCTCGACGCCTGGGCGCGCCAGACCGAGGCCTCGACACAAATCTTGCGCTACGGTTCGGCCGCAGCTCCGCTGCGTTGTGGAGCGGCCAATCCTGGCCGCGGCCGGCTTTCCAGCCGGCTTCTTCCGTTGAACAAGTTTAAAGGGGCACGTCGCCAGCGACAGGCTTCGTTGAATCCGGTAACTCGATCCTCGCGCGCCTCGAATTGGATTTCTGAGCAAAATTGGTCTGCGCTCTCAGCCCCGAATCCGGAGATACGGAAGCACTAACGGCTCGCAGACACCCTCCATAAAAATTGCACGCGTGGACCTGGGACCTCCAACGGATTCACTACACCTTGCGGAGCTAGTCCGCGCGTCTGTGTGAAGCGATCGTCGCCCGTGCGAAACCGCCCCCACAGGGCAAGCGCTAGAGCTCGGATGCAGAATGCCAGGATTACCGCGGCTAGGATCACAAAAAAGGGCACAGCAAAGACTGCTGCGCTTCCGGCTTCGGAGCCTCCCGGTGAGATTTCCGAGTCAGTTTCCTGGTTTCGCGAAACTCTTTAGAGCGGTCAACTGTGGGCCGATCCCGTGCTGATCGGGGATTTTCATTCGGGCATAAAAGTTCAGAATGTTTTCGCGCAATTCGGGCGTTACTCCTTCAAATTTTCTCTTCGCCAATTGCTTCAGCAGTTTGTCATAGGTTAGGTCTGTAAGCAAGTATTCGCCTGAACTTACGGGTCTTCCGGTGTCCAGGTCACGATTCGAAATTTTGAGGCCGCCGGCCTTCGCTTGCGCAAAGGAGCGGCGATTTCGTGTGACCGCCGCGTCGAAACTGTCTTCAAACATTTTCTCAATATCTGGCGTCGGAACGCGGAACGCCAGGCCCCTGAACGGCCCGAACTTCGGAATCAGGCGAAAAACCAATACGAGCAGGTGCGTGCCAAAGCCAGGATGTTGTTCATAATCTTTTCCCCATTCCTTCTCAAAGCTCGCGCGCTTAATGTTGTAGATAAACAGATCCCGGGACATCGCGGGCTGCTCATTCATGATTTCCTTCCTCTTGATGGCCCAGGCTGTTTTGGTCACTCTAGGAAGAAGGGTGCTGACGGAAAAACGATACGTTCCAAGGGCAAGATCCAACGTTCCAAAAAGGTCTTTTAAGGTCAGACCATAGGTCTTCTGAAATGCACGGTCCAAGAGGTCCTTGGAGACCTGAAATCCGACAAAATCGTGATAGGCCGTCGGTGCGTAGTGGCCGCGGGCCACCTGCAAGACGTCGAAACCGAACTCGGTTCTCAAATGAGCCCGTGGGTTGTCCGCGTACGTAACTTCGTTTCCAAATTGCCTTCGCAGCTTGGGATAGAGCAGAGGCACCGCTCGGTTGACGGCTATCGAATGCCCGTCGACATCCGCGCCATAGTGGGCCACCGCGCCGAGCGCGAACGCATACTCGTTTAAATCCCGTGACTCATCGAGTAAAGCAATTACAAAATCTGCGCTTCGCACATAGTGAGTGAGATCGGTGAAGAAATGGCTTCCGAAGGGATAATAACCAAGGTCCTGAATGAGGCAACCGCCATAGGCGTATGCATGGGCTTCTCTGAGTTGCTCTTCATTGGCATTGGGAAAGCGCATCAGCAGAACCGGTTGAATCGTGTCGATCCACAGCGTGTCGATGATAGCTTCATGGGTCAGCACCGAGTAACCGCACACTGGCTGAGCCAAACCAAGCAAGATGACGGCAGAAAGAGCCGCGAGCCGATTGCGATTGATTAGGGACGAGTTTTCAGAAAGCCTCATCGCCGCTACCCGGCCCACGCGAGGTGGAATTCATAGCCGGCTTCAACGCCGACTCACCCATCCCCATTAGGGGATTGCTTAAAGGGCTCGCCAGTTTCATCAGTTTCTGGTCATTATGGGGCTGGCCAGGAACCCCCCGGGGGCTCAGTCTAGAGCTGCCGATGGGGCGCGGCCGACGAGCGCGCAGCGCAAGAAGCCCCAGGCGGCACTTCTCTTGTAATCCCCCCACATAACGCCCATTGACCATGGCTCGCGCAGATGAATTACGCATTCCGGATAGCGCGTGATTCGCCTAGGATGCGCGCAGCTAACCGATCGATCCTTGGTGGAACTCTCCCCGGTATAGCTTGAATCAGGCGAAAGATTCGCTGTGATTCGAGAGCTATTGACCCATTGACTCGCATGACTTTGTGTAGTAAAGTTCTCTGTATAATGAATACAAACGACGACGGTCAACCCGAACTGATCGCGACACACCGCTCCGCCGGCAAGAACATGTTCTCCGTCGATATCGTGGTGGTCTACCATCCCCGGTATCGGTTCGGGCACGAAGCTGATTTCGTCCCGCCTATCACGGGCATTCATCTGGCGGCGATAACCCCACCCGCATATCAGGTTCGGGTCATTCATCAACAGGTTGAACCGGTCGACTTCGAAACCGACGCCGATCTCATTGCGCTCTCCTTCTTCACTGGATTCGCGACAGAGGCCTACCGCCTCGCTCACGAGTTCAGAAAGCGGGGGAAGCGTGTTGTGGCCGGCGGACCGCACGTCACATTCAATGCAGATGAGGCGCTTGAGCACTGTGACAGCGTGGTGATTGGTGAGGCCGAGTCGGTCTGGGGTGAAGTTCTGGCGGACGCCTCCACAGAGAGTCTACGCGCTCGATACATCGGCAAAGCCCAGCCGCTTACTGCATTGCCAACCCCTCGTTTTGACCTGCTGCCCGGCTCGTTCTTCATCCGGCGCGTGATCCAAGCAACGCGCGGCTGCCCGTTCACTTGCTCGTTTTGCACCGTTCCAACGATCAACCCCGGTTACCGGACACGCCCCGTCGAAGATGTGATCAAGGACATCAAGTATGACCGGTTCCCGCATTGGTGGCAGCGGAGAGTGGTCTGGTTCTGGGACGATAACCTGACAGCGAGGCGCTCCTACATCCGGGAGCTGCTTACTGCCATGATTCCGCTCAGGAAATGGTGGTTAACGCAGGCGAGCATGGACATCGGAAATGACGACGCTCTCCTGGATCTAATGGAGGAGTCCGGCTGCATCGGCATCTTCTTCGGAATCGAGTCGTTCGGCGCCGACTCTCTGCGAGACGCACACAAGCCTCAAAACAAAATCAGCACCTACAGAACGCGAATCCGTAAGCTGCACGATCGAGGAATCTGTGTCATGGCGGGATTCATCGCAGGCTTCGATAGCGACACTCCAGAGAGCATCGCTGCGATGGCGGAGCAACTCTACCAAGCCGGTGTTGATGTTCCGTTTTTGAGCGTATTGACGCCGTATCCGGGTACTCCCGCCTACACCAGACTGGCGGAAGAGGGAAGGATTCTGTCTGGCCGAGGCTGGGAATTCTACAACGGGTACAACGTATCCTTCCAGCCTCGACACATGTCGCCTGAACGGTTGCTGAAAGCGCACCGAGCGCTGTGGCGCGAGGCCTTCTCCCTGAAGTACTCGCTTCGCAGAATCGTAAGATCGCTTCGCCGGCTTCGCTTTGGAGCGTTTCTGATGTGTTTGATGATGAACGCATTCTACTGCTTGAAGCGCCTTCGAGGAAACGAACCACTATCATTCGATCCGTGTACCCGTCATGCCGAATCTGGCGGTGCAGTATTGAAGCTCGATGCGTCTTCGGAACCCTTTCCGATCCTATCGCCTAGGCTACGGAGTCAGAGTGTGTCGGTCGAGCGCATGTGAAACTCCGCAGCACTTTGATAGCGCCGCGCAAAGTTCATGCGACAACTCCGGAACCGCTCCCCGTGGAAAGCCCCGGTCGGTGGTCCAACAGCAGTTATTCCCGCCTCACATCTGCTGCTTTGTCATCTCGCAAAGCCACGAACCGGGAATCGCTTTCGTTGCGCGACTACAGACGCACGCGGCCGTCTGCCTCCGCTGCTATCGCCGCTGGCGCTTCCGGCAGGCGAGGCAATGCGGTAAGCTCCAGGGATAGAGGGTGCACCCGGAAGGAGGTTCTCTCCAAGTTGTCCCTTCCCTCGGACATGTCGATCGCGGATCTGCCAAGCGCCCGCGTGGGCCCGGCACTCACGAAACCGCAAGGAAAGGCAGGGCGTCTGTACAACGCGAGCATCGTTAACGCGAGGCTGGAGGCGGTATGACACAAAATCGGCGGTTGGTTCTCTTTGCTACGGTTGGGGTTTGTCTCGCGGATACCGGTCTCCCCCCGCGCCCATCGGCTGCCGATTATGCTGTTCACCGAAGCATGCCGGACGGTGAGATCGCCGCGGAACGCTTAAAGCCTGATCGGGTGGCAAAAACCTTCTCTTCCGAGATTGACCGGGACTACATGGTGATCGAGGTGGCCGTCTATCCTCAAAACGGAGCGATCATCGATGTGCAGTGGTTCGACTTCGCCCTGCGATTTGCGGGACAGCAGGAGACTCGTCCCGACACGCCAGAGGAAGCCTCCGTCCCTTTGCGTGAAAGGCCGGGAATAAAGGGCCCGGTCGAAGTCACGAGTGAGACGGGCGTAATTGTAACTACGCAAAAAGATCCTGTGACAGGACGCCGCTCAACCCGTGCGGGAACCTATGAAGGGATCGGCGTGGCTGTAGGCAATCCTCAGCCCAATCCGCTGCCTCCCGCCTCGCGCGGCCCGGACCCCCGCGTTCTCCAAGATAAGCTTCAGGCGAAGGCGCTGCCACAAGGCAAAACTGGCAAGGCCATCGCCGGATACCTTTACTTTCCCAAACCCCCCAAGAAGCCGCAGAACAATCTTCTGGAATTGGCTTACTCGAAAAACAACCCGCCGCTCAATGTGCCTCTCCCTCCAAAGTGATGCCTCGGGAAACCATGCGCCGACGTGCGCGAGCGGTAGGAGCTCGCAATAAACGCCGCAACGTTTACACACAGCTCCCTCGTCGTCGGCCATCCGGAAGTTAAGCCGACGCGGGTTGTCGACGAAATACGGGTTACTGGACTTTGACGAGGACCACGTCAGCTCCCGCGAGGTATAGAAAAGTCGGCGGTACAGGGCTGGCGTAAGGAAAACGAACACTCCCAGGGCCAAGACGCCTGCAATCGGGAGAGTGAGCAGAAGATGGATGCCATGACCGGGCGCGTCTTGGACGTTCTGTCTCATCGCAATACCCGTTGCTCAGGCGTCAACGCGAGTCGAGTCGATGGCATGCGCATCATATGCTGTACCTGCTGTGCGCACAAGCCATAGTTAGGCCCGGCCCGAGTTGCTCCATGATGCGGCCGACTCGGGCTTAACAAGCCCAATGGCTACCTTCTCGGCTCATACCGCATCGCCACCGCCCCCGAGCCGAACTCCAGCCGGCTCACGAGCCTCAAGTCGACACACTTCGATAGCCCCGCGAACAACGTCGGCCCGTGGCCCGCTAGCCTGGGATGTGCCACGAACTCGTACTCATCGATCAATCCCAGCTCCGCCAACGCCAGCGGGAGCTTCACGCCTCCCACGAACAGTCCCTTACCCGACTCCCGCTTGAGCTGCTGAACGGCCTTCCCTAGATCCCCGCGCACGAGCTCCACGTTCCAATCGACTCGGTCCAGGGTGCTCGACACGACGTACTTCTTTGCCGCGTCGATCGTCCGGGCGAAGGGTTCCATCCAATCAGGCCTTGCTCCCGTCCGCGCCGGCGGCCGAAACGCTGCCTCCATCATTTCGTAAGTCAGCCGGCCAAAGAGGAGGGCATCGGCCTGGTCGAGGTTCTCGACCGCGTGACGATGCAACTCTTCGTCCGGGAATATTACACGATGATCGCAGCACCCGTCGAGTGTGACGTTGATGGAATACCGAAGGGGTCGCATTACGTAAGAGTATCGCCGATTCAGGCCATTACGCCGGCGAGGACGTGATCGGAGATCGGAGCGTGTCCCGTCTAATCGCAACAGGCAGCCGCCGGCACGGGCGGATTGTCCCTCTCACAAGAGAAGCGAGCTTCTTTCGCGAACCTTGGCGCGCTTTCCCGGATTCACACCGACCAAAGAGACGCGCAGTTTCCTGTTGTAGGATATCTGGGACATGAAACAACCCTCCGCCGGCCTCGTAGCCACCGCTGTCATCATTGCCATCTCCCTCGGCTTCATCTCCCTCTTCGATTTCCCAACGTTTTCCGGATGGGTCACTTTCGGTTTAATTTGCCTCATCCCCATGGAAATCGTCATTGGCGTGACTTGGGAATGCAAATACCCAGCCTTCGCGGCCAAGCGGAGCCAGCCGGTGAAGGGCATCCTGCTGGCCCTAATTCTGCCCGTCGCGGCGGCGGTCTTCGGCGCGATTTATTTCTACACGGCGGGCGGCGCCATTACCCCACCCACGCCGATGCTAGCGATGTGCACAATCGTTTCCGTGATTGTCGCCTTTTGGATGGCCATCATGTGGGGCGGCTGGCCGTTCACGGCGTTCATCAAGAACACGCTGCTCGCGGGGGTGGCGCTTGTGACCGCGTGTTACGCCGTGAACTACATTCTTTTCCGGGCTTTGTTCAACTACGAATTTATGCGGGGTGCTCCCGTTTATGTCGCCTCCCTCGACCCGCATGGAATATTCAACGCCTGGAGCGTGCTGGTCTTCCAGATGGCAGCGCTCGGAATTATGTTCCTGATGCTGCACTTCGATCTGTGGCCCCTGACCAGAAACGCCGCACTCATGAAACAGCCAACGCTCGGCGCCGTGTGGACACTGATCGCCCTGTCGCTCGGCGGGCTCCTGTTTTACCTGAGCGTCGATGTCGCGGGGATGGATGTGGTGGCGTTCATGATCCGCGTGCCCGTGGCGTTCATCTTCGGGACCATCGTGGTGTTGAACATGTTGCAGGCGTCGCTGTTCGAGAAGTTCACTCAGCCGCTCAAGGGTCTGCTGAGCGCCGCGACAGCGGCGATCCTCGGCTCGGCATTGTCGTTCGGCTACGGCGCGTTGGCTCCAGTCCTCACGGGCCAACTCGCGGCCGGCCCTCCCGGCTACGATTTCGAGCGATGGCTCGCTTCGGCTCTGCTGGCCGTCACATTCCCCCTACTGGTGCTGTACGCCGAATTCTTCAAGTTCTGGCCCTTACAGAAAACCCAATAGCCGTTTTCTCAGTTTTTTTCCTTCGCCCCTTTCTAATGCTTGGCGCTTCAACTCCACCCCTAATCCTCCCCTCTCCTGTTACCGTGCGCACGAAGGAGATTCCCCGAATATGACCGAAGCTCAACTCATCGCCAACCGCGCCAACGCGCAACTTTCCACTGGCCCGCGCACCGAAGAAGGCAAAAGGCCCTCTTCCTTGAACGCCTTCCGCCACGGACTCACCAGCCAAATCGTCATCCATACCCAGCCGCCTTCCAAAAACACTGTGAAGCCATCCGCGGAGCCCTCGCCCCCGTCGGCGCCTTGGAGTTCGATCTCGCGCAAGCCATCGCCGAGGACAAATGGCGACTCAACCGCGCCCGCGCCCTCGAAAACGCCGTTTCCACCCAAGGCCATCGGAAGAATTCCTACCCCGAGGACACCCCCGACCCCGAGGAAGACGCCGCCCTCGCCCTAGGCCGCACGTGGGTCCAACAGGCCAAGAACCTCCAACTCCTCACCACCTACGAGCAGCGCTTCCGCCGCTCCGTCGAAAAAAACTTGGCCGAGCTCAAGGCCCTCCAAGCCGACCGCAAAGCCGCCATCGAAAAGGCCGAACACGAAGCCCGTCTGCTGGTCCAGCTCGCCGAGGCCGAGGAAGCCGAAGGTCGCAACTACGACCCTTCGATGGATTTTCCGCCCGAGTCCCGGCCCCTTGGCTTCGTTTTTTCGAGGTCGGAGATTAAGCGCCAACTCGAACGCCAACAGCGCCTCAGCGAAGCCCGTAGCATCGTCTATGGCTAACGTGGGGCGGGCAATCTTGCCCGCAGCTGCCTTTCCAGGCGGCTCTCCGTTCTTGCGAGGCGCCCCATGCGCCTTGACAGCCTCAGCCCCCGGGTCTAGCATCAAAACCTAGGAGGAGACTATGCGAGTCGTCCTTTTAACCTCGGTTGCCCTCGCCGCCGCTTCCGCTCAGGGCCAAGTCACATTCACCAAAGATGTGGCGCCCATTCTCCAGGAGCATTGCCAGGTCTGTCACCGGCCCAACACCTTCGCTCCCATGTCCCTGCTGACGTATGAAGAGGTCCGGCCGTGGGCGAAATCGATCCGGCTGAAGGTGCTCGCGCGGGAAATGCCGCCTTGGTACATCGACAAGAACATCGGCGTGCGCCATTTCAAGAATGACGCATCGCTATCCGATGCCGAAATCGCGACCATCGTGAATTGGGTGGATGCGGGCGCGCCCAAGGGCGACCCCGCCAACATGCCTCCGCCGCTCAATTTCGGCGACGACTCGCAGTGGCGTATGGGACAGCCCGACCTCATCGTCACGCTTCCCAAAGACATCCTGGTGAAGGCGCAGGCGGCCGACCGCTGGGTGGACGTACTCGCGGAGTCGGGTCTCAAGGAAGACAGGTACATTCAAGCGATCGAGGTAAAGCCTGTGAAAGGCTTCCGCGCGGTTCACCACGTGACCACGTCGATGAAACATGAAGACGATCCTGACGATGGTGACAACGTCCAAGGCACGTTCTTGAACGAATATGCTCTCGGCAAGAATGCCGACGTCTTCCCGGAAGGCGCCGGCCGCTTGATCAAGGCCGGAACGAAGATCAATTTCAATCTTCATCTCCACGCCATCGGAGATGACACGCTGACGAACGTGGCGCTCGGCCTCAAGCTATATCCGAAAGGCTACACGCCAAAGTACATCGAGACGACAGAAAAAGTGGGCGATCCGAAAGACTTAGACATTCCCCCCAACACCGATAACGTCCGCTTCGACGCGTATCAGACCTTGGCCAAGCCCGCGCGGATGCTCTCCTTCCAGCCTCATCTGCATAATCGCGGCAAGGCGTCCTGCATGGAAGCCATCTATCCCGGTGGGCACAAAGTGGAAACTCTGAGCTGCGTCAGCCGGTACCAGTTCGCCTGGCATCTCGTGTATCTCTACGCGGAAGACGAGCAGCCTCTCCTCCCGGCCGGAACGATTCTGCATATGATCTCCTGGTACGACAATTCGCCCGGAAACAAATTCAATCCCGACCCGGACAATCTCATCACCTACGGCCAACGGACCATCGACGAAATGGGCGGCGCTTGGATCAGTTATTACTACCTCTCGGAAGAAGAGTTCAATCAGCAGGTGGCGGCGCGCAAGGCCAAGAGCGCGCCTAAATCGGAGTAGATCGTGCGCAGCCTTAGGATCGGCGCGGCGCTGTTGCTGGCCGCAGCGAGCGGCATAAACGCGCAAGTACAATACGCGAGCGGTCAAAATGTCGCTCCCGTCTTCGAGGGATGGGAGCGCAACGCCGACGGCTCTTACAACATGGTCTTCGGCTATCTCAACCGGAACTACGAGGAAGCAGTCGATATTCCAGTCGGTACCGCCAACAGCATCTCCATCGGCGGAGAAACCTACGGCGATCGCGGCCAGCCGACTCATTTCTACCCGCGCCGCCAGCGCTTCTTGTTCCGCGTAGTGGTGCCCGCCAACTTCGACAAGTCGCAAAAGGTCGTCTGGACGCTGACGTCGCGCGGCAAGACCGATCAGGCTAAGGGCTGGCTCCAGCCGGAGTGGGAATTAAGCCAGGACGTCATCGTCGAGAACATGGGCGGCGGCGTTCCCGATCCCGACAACAAGCCGCCGGAGCTAGCGACCACCCCTACGATCACCGTGACGCTTTCGGAAAGCGCTACTCTGATGGCCACCGCGACCGATGACGGCCTTCCGAAGCCATACCGCCGCGCGCCGTCCAATCCGGATCGCGATTCGCAACCCAGGCGCCCGCGCGGTGTTCAGATCAAGTGGATTCAGTACCGCGGGCCGGGCAAGGTGACCTTCGAGCCCGATTCCAGCCCCGTAATCCATGGAGAGCCTATCACTCTAACCACGAAAGCTGGCTTCAGCGCCCCCGGCGTCTATGTATTGCGCGCCACCGCCAGCGACGGCCAACTCTTCACCTCCCGCGACGTAACAGTAACTGTCGGGAAATAGCCACTCTAGCCGGCTTCAGTCGTGTCTGGCCTTGTATCAGGGCACGACTTTAGTCGTGCCGCGCAGCCGTGCTGATGAAATCCGGCTTCAGCCGCTGTCGCGTCCGCAGCTAAGGTTCACGGAACCTTTTCAGCGCAAATGAGTATTAGCTGGCATGAAGCCATTACGCAGCTTGTCCCTAACGCTGCTCGCCGCCGCCGCTGCTTTCAGCCAAGCCAAGCCGGAATTTGAGGTCGCCTCCATCCGCCCGTCGGGTGACCAAGGCGCGGGGCAGGTCG
>DASQJB010000229.1:0-2756 GCA_035631295.1 Bryobacteraceae bacterium
CCCAGTCGTCCGCTGGTTCCCGAGCCTATATAGAAGAGTCTCCCACCGCTCTGGAGCGCTGACGAAATCGCGTCCACCACCCGAGCGATAGCGGGGATTTCCTTCGCCACGGCGGCCGGAACGTCGGAATCGGCGCGGTTCATCAGCTCCAGACATTGCGTCGTTGTGAGTCTGTGGAGTTCGCTCGAGGGCGCGTAGGGCTGCTCGGTCAGCAGTTGTTCCAGCATCGCGGCAAGTTTCATTGTAGGGCCGGCATGGGACGGTTGCCCGAGGCAGGGCGCGAATGTAGGATATTTGAAAGCCGGGGATTTCCATGCCGCCTTCAACAGCGCATACGGCCACAACTTTCGAGGTAATCCCGCGTCATCCCGATGCCGCGCGATGGCTGTCCCGGGCCAATGCCTACTCGCTGGCCATCGCTTATGTTAAAGGAGCGATCGATGTGCAAGGCGATCTCATCGAAGCGGTTCGCCATCATCTTGCCAGCGCGAAGCGCGGCTGGCAAACGCGGCTGGTGGACGCCGTGTGCCGGTGGACGCCGTGGCGGCTGCTTCAAGGCCGGCCGGGCCGGGCCGCGGCCGCACGCAATATTCGGTTCCACTACGACCGCTCTAACGACTTCTATCGCCTGTTTCTTGACTCGCAATTGGTCTATTCCTGCGCATATTTCCGACGTGAAGACGATACGCTCGATCAGGCGCAAATCAACAAGCTCGATCATATTTGCCGCAAGCTTCGTTTGCAGCGGGGAGATCGCTTTCTGGACATCGGCTGCGGTTGGGGAGCGCTCATTCTTCACGCCGCGCGCCGTTTCGGCGCGGCAGCGACGGGATGCACGCTGAGCACCCGGCAGTACGAATACGCCACGGAGCGTGTTCGCATCGAGGGCGCGAGCAACGTTTCGATCCGCGAGGCGGATTATCGCGACGTAGATGGGCAGTTCGACAAGATCGCCTCGGTGGGCATGTTCGAGCACGTCGGGCTCGCTCAGCTCAGGACCTACTTCCGCAAAGCGTACGAACTGCTGGCGCCGAACGGGCTGTTTCTCAACCACGGCATCACGCGTCCGGCATCGGTCCGCGCCGATTCGCAGAGCATGTTTATCGCACGCAAGGTTTTTCCGGGCAGTCAACTTGTTCAGCTTGATCAGGTGATTCACACCGCGGAAGGCGTGGGCTTCGAAGTGCTCGATGTGGAGAACCTGTACAAGCACTACGCTCGAACTGCCCGAATGTGGGTGGAGCGGCTGACCGCGAATCGGGAAGAATGCCTGGAAGCGGCGCTGGAGGAGACCTGGAGGACCTGGCGGCTGTATTTAGCCGGCTGCTCGCTGGCGTTTGAAGAGGGCGGCATGGGTTTGCACCAGGTGCTGTTCGCCAAGCGCGGCGCGGGGGCAGCGCCGGCGACGCGGGACGATATCTATCGGTAGGAGGAAGCTGAGTGCGCCACATCCTGGTTTACGCAGACTCGCTGACATGGGGCATCATCCCGAACACGCGCAAGAGACTAGACTTCGATGAACGATGGCCGGGCGTGCTCGAAAACAGGCTGCGCGAACTGGGTCGGCCGGTGCGGATCATCGAGGATTGTCTAAACGGCAGACGCACGGTCTGGGAAGATCCCTTCAAGCCTGGCCGCAATGGGATGAAAGGTTTGGCGCAGCGGATCGAAATCCATTCGCCGCTGTGTCTGGTTATCCTGATGCTGGGCACGAACGACTTTCAGTTTTCACATCCCTACAACAATGCCTGGTCGTCTGCTCAGGGACTGTCCGCCCTGGTCCACGAGATACGGCAAGCGCCGATTGAGCCGGAGATGCCTGTTCCCGCGATCCTGATCGTCTGCCCGCCGCCAATTCAATCGCCACGGGGGGTTATGGCGGCGAAGTTCGCCGGGGCCGAGCGGAGATGCGTGGGACTCGCGGAGGCTTACTCCGAGGTCGCCAATTCCTTGTGTTGCTATTTCTTCGATGCCGGGTCGGTGACTTCCTCCAGCAGGGTCGATGGCGTTCACCTGGATCGCGATCAGCACTTGACGCTGGGGGCGGCTCTAGCTGCAGTGGTGGAGCCGCTGACTACGGATGATCGGGCAGCGATCAGCGGCCAGGAAGGAACTGGAACGTCAGCGACGAGCGGACGATCCTGAAATCCCGCTCATCCACGGTGGAATTCGGTCAACCCGCAAGCGTTCGGCGACCGCGATCGTCACACAGTCTTCCTCACCATGCACATAAGTGGTAACCTGCCGAGCCAGCCACCTCGATGGGGCCACAGGAAAACCAAATCCTTGGCTGAGCGAGCATGGTGCCGGCGAGCCTGGAGCGGCGGATGGCGCTTCAATTGCCAGTTGAACGGGTGAGAGAGCCAGCCCATGCCAGAGACCGCCACACTCATACCGCTCGGAAACATTGAGCTTGCCGCGGACATTTCCGTTCCCGACCGCGCCGATGGCGTTGTTCTGTTTGCCCATGGCAGCGGCAGCAGCCGCCACAGCCCTCGAAACCGCCAGGTGGCCGGCGCGCTCAATCGTGGCGGCATTGGCGCCATTTTGGTCGACCTGTTGACCGAAGCGGAAGAAACTGTCGATCTCGAAACAGCCGAGTTGCGTTTCGACATACCGATGCTAGGACGCCGCCTTGGAGCGATTACTGGATGGATTCACTCTCAGCCGGATTTAAAGAATTTGAAGCTCGGTTATTTTGGCGCCAGCACCGGCGCCGCCGCGGCCCTGGTCGCCGCCGCGGACCGTCCAAAAGC
>DASQJB010000230.1:0-3812 GCA_035631295.1 Bryobacteraceae bacterium
ATTCCGCGAGACCGCGTGCGGTTGCACGTCTGCTGGGGGAATTGGGACGGGCCGCACATTTACGACGTTCCGCTTGAATTGATCCTGCCGGTTCTTTATCAGGCCGATGTTGGCGCGCTGAGCATCGAATTCGCCAATCCCCGGCATCAGCACGAATACGAAGCGCTGCGCCGCCATCCGCTGCCCGCGCACATGGCGCTCCTGCCCGGAGTGGTCGATACTACCACCAACATCATCGAGCATCCGGAGGTCGTCGCGCGGCGGCTTCAGGAAGCGGTTGCGGCCGTGGGAGATCGCGAGCGAGTGATTGCCAGCGCCGATTGTGGTTTCGGAACGTTCACGAATCGCGAATGGGTGATCGAGCCCGGCGTGTGGCTGAAGCTGAAGGCCATACGGCAGGGCGCGGATATCGCTTCGGCGCGCCTGTGGGGACGGACGGCCTCTGTTACGCTGAAAACATGATTGCGGCGCGGTATTGGCTGGCCGCGCTGCTTTTTCCCGCCTCGGCTTTCGCGCAAGACCTCACCTTCGCCCGCGACATTGCTCCCATCGTCTATCAACATTGCGCAACCTGTCATCGGCCGGGCGAGACGGCTCCGTTTTCGCTTTTGACCTACGAAGATGTCAAGAAGCGGGCTCCACAGATCGTCAAGGTCACACAGAGCCGATTTATGCCGCCGTGGCTGCCCGAACAAGGCTACGGGAATTTCGCGGACGCGAACCGGCTCACGGATCCGCAGATTCTAGCGATATCGGACTGGGTCGCGCAGGGCGCGCGTTTTGGGAATCCCGCCGATCTGCCGCCGCAGCCGCATTTCACCTCGGGTTGGCAGCTTGGCCCGCCGGATTTGGTGGTAGAAGCCAAGCAAGCCTTCGCGCTTCCGGCTTCCGGCTCCGACGTGTATTGGAATTTCGTGATTCCGGCGAGCGTGGACAAAACGCGCTATGTTCGCGCAGTCGAGGTCCGGCCCGGTGACAAGCGGCTGGTGCATCACGCCGCGGTGGTTGTGGATCGCTCCCATTGGGGACGCGAGCAAGAGGCATCGCCTGGCGCGGGCTTTGCTGGGATGGAGCTGGCCAATCGTCGTAGCGTCTTCGATCCAGACGACGGTCATTTTCTGTTCTGGAAGCCCGGCGGCGCGCCTTATATCGAGCCGGACGGCCTCGCGTGGCGGCTCCAGCCTGGCGACGATCTGGTGCTCAATACGCACTTGCGGCCTTCCGGCAGACCCGAACAAGTGCGGCCGTCGATCGGGTTGTATTTCACAGACAAGCCGCAGACGAAGTTTCCGATGCTCGTGCAACTGGAGCACGACGGAGCGCTGAACATCCCCGCCGGCGCCCGCGATTTCCTGATCTCAGATGACTTCAAGCTTCCGCTCGACGCGGATGTGCTGGCCGTTTATCCTCACGCGCATTACTTGGGCAAGCGCCTGGAAGGCTTCGCGACTTTGCCTGATGGAACCCGCAAATGGCTCGTGCGCATTGCGGATTGGGACCAGAACTGGCAGACGGTGTATCGCTATCGCGAGCCGGTGTTTCTTCCGAAAGGCACGACGATTTCGATGCGCTTTCATTACGACAACTCCGCGGCGAACGTGCGCAACCCAAACCAGCCGCCTAAGCGCGTAGAGGCCGGCAACCGGGCCACGGACGAAATGGGGCACCTGTGGCTTCAGGTGCTGCCGAGGAGCGCGGGGGACCGGCGGCTGGAGCTGGACGAGGCGCTGATGCGCCATCGCCTGGAAAAGTATCCGAGCGATTTCCGCGCGCACATGATTCTGGGCGCGCTCCTGCTGGCTCGTGCAGATGGCGGCGCGGCCACGTCCATGGCCGAAGCTGCCGTGCGGATCCAGCCCAAGGATGCGGAAGCTCACAATCTGCTGGGCTCTGCTTTAACCGCAGTGGGCCGGACGCCGGAGGCGATCGCGCAATTTCAGCAGGCGGTCGCGCTACGCCCGGAATTCGTCAACGCCCGTTTCAACCTTGCCAATGCGCTCACGCGGTCGGCGCGCTGGCAGGAGGCGATGAGCGAATACAATCGCGTGCTCGGGGCGTATCCCAATGACGGCCTCGCCAAACAGCGCTTCGCCGATATGCTGGTGCGCTACGGCGACGCGCTTCTGAAGGAAGGAAAACGCTCCGAGGCGGCAAATCAGTACGCCCGCGCCCTGTCGCTGGACCCCAAGAACGAAGCCGCCCGAGCGCGGCTGCAAAATCGGTAGCCGCTTGTCAGCGCTTCCCGCGGATTCGGACCCCCGCCTGCACATCCGGCGGCAGAGCGATCACCAACGTTCCGCCCACATCGGTTTCTTGTTCGGCCAATTCTTCGTCGTCGATTTCGACGTCGTAGACCGAGTGCGGCGCAAGGCCGAGGATGAAGGTCGCTTCGGTTGAGGCCTGGAAGCGCTGCATATTGTCTTTCGGATCGGGCGCCGGAGCGTTCATCAGCACCGCGCCGCCTGCGCGAATGGGCTTGGCGGCCGCTCCGGGCCGCAACGATTGCAGTTTGCCATCCTGAAAGACTTGGAGATGGCCTTCGAAATAGCCGAGCCAGGTCGCGTCCTCCTCCCAACTGGTGCGTGCGAACACGTGGCCATTCGCGGAACTATGAAACACCAAAGGCAACTGCGAATAGCTTAAGCCAGGCTGGTAAGGATTCGCCCACAGGAACTCATAAAGCGCGCCGAAGTCGCCGCGCATGGTGAACCGATCCTGCATGAGCCAGCCCTGCAAGTATTGTGACTCGACGGCGTTGGTGTCGTAGGCCACCATTGCCAGGGCCGCGGCTCGCGAAAGCGCAGCTTCTTTCAAATCCGGTTCGCCATCTCGTGAGTACACGGGCACAAAGAAATCGTTATCCGGCCCGGGGAAGGGGGCCGGGTAATGGCCCGCCAACCGGTCCAAGGAAAGCTGCTGGAAGTATGCAGGCGCGGACTCGCGGAGGTCAATAGTGAGATTGTCGCGAAGAGCATGCAGCATCTCGAGGAATGGATAGATGTGCTCGCTCGGCACAAGCGGTCGGCCGGATTCCGCGCGTTTGACCCAAGCGCCGCGCCACCAATCCTCGACGATGGCGCGCAAGATCGACTCGCCGTGATCCTTCAGCCGGTCGGCGATCGCGATGGCGGCTAGCACACGGGCGCTTTGACGGGCGATATCCGTGTTACCCGCCGCCGAGGCGGCGATTCCACGCTCGATTTTGTCTCCCAGGCGGCCGGCTTGCGCCTCCGTCATCATGGAGCCGCACCAATCGAACACGAGCGCGAGTTGCCTTAGATCCGAAACAGCGTCGGCTTGGTTGCTCAGCGCCCATTCGATAGCCTTTTGTCCCGCGGGAGCGTTACGGGCGACCTGGTAATAGAGCGCCGACGCGAAGCCGGGCTCCGGCATGGGCGCGCCGTTCGCCATAAAACCTTCCAAGGTTTCCGCCCGGGCGGAGTTCCGCTCGCGCTCGCGCAGGAGGAGCCTCAGGCGCTGCTTGGTCAGAAGAAGGCGCGGCGGGTCAGTGTAGACGTGGAAGTCTTCGTCGGGCGCCTGCCCGGCTTCCGCTGTCGAAAGCAAGACCAGCAGCGCGGTCGCGCACCCAAACCTCATGCCGTTGTACATACTATCTTGAGGCGCCTTTCTATGCTTTTATGCTAATGTGTTTTTATGCGAACCACGGTCGAAATTCCCGATGCCCTGTTCCGCAAAGCTAAGGCGCTTGCAGCGCTACAAGGTTCCAGCATGAAAGACCTGATCGTACGGGCGGTGGAGCGTGAGACCGAGGCGATTACCGCCGCCAAGCCCAAACGTAAGAGTGAGCCCTT
>DASQJB010000231.1:0-5929 GCA_035631295.1 Bryobacteraceae bacterium
GGGCGCGCGATCAACTACACCGCCACAGCCGGCACGTTAGTTCTGAGAAAAGACGACGCCAAACCCATCGCCAGCATGTTCTTTGTCGCCTACACGCGCGACGACATTCAGGACAAGTCGCAACGCCCTCTGACCTTCGCCTTCAACGGCGGCCCCGGCTCGGCCTCCATCTGGCTGCACATGGGCGCGTTGGGACCCAAGCGTGTCGTGCTTGGACCCAACGGCGAACAACCCCCTCCGCCGTACCGCCTCGTGGACAACGAAGATTTCCTTATCGACGTTACCGACCTGGTCTTCATTGATCCCGTCTCCACCGGCTACAGCCGCAACGTGCCCGGCGAGGATCCCAAACAGTTCCACGGCTTGGAAGGTGATTTGAATTCGGTCGCCAGCTTCATCTATCAATACACAGGCAAGTTCAACCGTTGGAGCTCGCCCAAGTTTCTAATCGGCGAGAGCTACGGAACCACTCGCGCCGCGGGCCTCTCCCAGACGCTTCAAGAACAAGGGATCAACCTCAATGGGATCACTTTCATTTCCTCCGTTCTAAATTTCGAAACCATCAGCTTCAATCCCGGCAACGAGCTGCCCTATATTCTGTTCCTGCCCACTTACACCGCCACGGCCTGGTATCACAAGAAACTCCCAGCCGACCTTCAGGCCAAAACGCTGGAGCAAGCAGTTCAAGCCGCGCGCGATTTCGCGTCGGGCGACTATACGCTCGCGTTGATGAAAGGCGCAAAGCTTACGGGAGCGGATCGCGCCAAAGTTGCCGCGCAGACGGCCCGCTTCACCGGCCTTTCCAAAGAATACGTGGAGGAAAGCAACCTCCGCATATCGCCCACCCGTTTCCGGAAGGAGCTTCTACGCGCGGAAGGAAAGACGCTCGGCCGCTACGACAGCCGTCTGGAAGGCTCCGACGCCGATTCCGCGGGCGAGCGCCCCGAATACGATCCGAGTTACGCGAGCGTCCAGGGAGCCTTCACCGCGACCTTCAACCATTACATTCGTGATGATCTCAAGTGGGATAGCGATCTCACTTATGAAGCTCTCACCAATAAGGTGCAACCCTGGAATTACGAGAGATATCAGAATCGCTACGTCGACACCGCAGAGATGCTTCGCCAGGCGATGTCGCAGACGCCGACTCTTCAAACATTGGTGGTCGCCGGTTACTACGACCTTGCGACTCCGTTTTTCTCCGCCGAATACACGTTCAACCACTTGGGCCTGAGCCCGTCCTTGCAGCAGAACGTGCGATTCGCATATTGCGACGCTGGGCACATGCTCTACACTTCCAAGCCATGCCTCGATACGTTGAAGAAGTCCCTGACTGATTTCTACCGCAGTGCTCTCGCCGCCGGGTCAGGGGGGCCGGGACGCGGCTCCAGCCAAGTAACCGGCGCCCGGAGCTCGCCCTGATGGCCCGATTCGCTCTAGCTGCGCTGCTCATCGCTAGCTTTGCGATCGGGCAGACGAAAAGCTCGGATCCCACCTTCAGTTTCACTCCCTCGCACGGCAACAAAATCACGCAAGGGCGCTTCTCGCCGGGCGGCTCAATCCCATTTATCGATCAATTCGACGGCACGGCTTCCTCTGTCGAGATCTCGAAGATCGAAAGGATCGTGATGACGCCGCGAAAGCCTCCCTACGAATCCACATGCGGCGCTTCTCCCGAAGTGATCGTCACACTCGTCGACGGAAGCAGGCAACGCGGCTGCTTCGCTCCGGGCGCTCCTTTGGCGTTCATTGGCTCCGCCGCGATCACGTCGGTCAACAGCACGACCGGGCGGTTTGTGAGAGAGAAGCGCTAGCGCCTCACTTCGCGCTCTTGATCCATTTCAAAATCGGACCGGTGACGCTGGTGTCCGCCGTGTCTGGCGACATCACTTCGGAGATGTGGCTGTGGTCCTTGAATACCGTGTACGTCGCACAGCGGCCAGCCTTGCAGAGTTCGTCCCGGAGGGTCTCGGCGAAGGCAATGATATTCGGCGGATCAAGTTCGGCCACCGACAAGAAGATTGGTAATTTCGAACTGACTAGCCCGGGAAGATTCGAGCGCGCCAACTGCGTGGCCGGATCCACCGGCTCCGCCTTGCCCTTGCCGCCGCCCTTGGCTGCGAAGCCTTTTCCATCGCCACCCTTGGCCGCAGCGGCAGCCGCGGCGCCCGCGGCTCCGCCGCATGGACCGAATCCGCCCGGCACAGGCTTGGGAGTCGCCGGAAGAATGTCGAACGCCGGCGGCGACATGAAAACCACGCCCTTCAACCCCACGCCTTTTGCGCCCCACAATTCCGAATGCCCCACATAAGTGCTCAGCGGCACGTTGCCCGCCGACTGCGACCACGCAAACACGCGATCCGGATTGCCCTTGTACTTCGAAATGTTGCCCTGCACCCATTGCACAGCCATGCCCACGGCTTTGGCCGGATCATCCCAAGCCTGCCCCGGATGGCGCTGCATGTTCACTCCGGTCATGCCGTTCTTCACCGCCCACAACATGACGTTGTCGTAGAAGACATCGCCGTTTTCGCCGCCTTGCTGTTTGTTTCCTGCCCCGCCCGAAATATAAATCAGAACGGGCCGCGAATTGCCGCCTTTTTCTCCAACTGCAACGTCGAGCACGTCTTTGGGATCGGGCCCGAAGGAAATATCGCGTGTGAACGTGACGCCTTTATATGGTGGATTAGGATGCAACGGCCGGTAGACTTTCGCTGTCTCTGGCACGCAAACTCCACGCCCGATCTCGACGAGCTGTTTGGCGATCTCCGGTGGCACTTGCGCCTGCACGAGTGCGGCCAAGGCAAAGGGAATCAACATGAGCGAGAACTTTCGATCCGTCTTCACGAGAACCTCCAATGGCAACCGAGTATATCGCAGGAAGCAGGGCTGGTGAGAAGACGATCATGAAAGGCTTATCTCTCGCAAAGGCGCAAAGCTCGCAGAGAAACCAAGGATTCCTCCCTACCAGTTCCGCTTGTGCTGCGATAGACTGGCTCTCGCCATGCCAGTCACTAAGTGTGCTTTCGGCCGCCGCGATTTCTTTGGGGCGATGGCAGCGCTGGGAGCCGGCGCGATCGCCAAGGCGCAGAAGTCAGCCGCCAAGCCGTACGGCATCGACATTCATCACCACTTGTTCCCTCTGAGCTACTCGTCCGCGATCGTGGCGCAGGGGCAAGCTCCCTCGCCCGCGTGGACGCCCGCAAGATCCATCGAAGAAATGGACAAGAGCGGGATCGCGCTTTCTCTGGTCTCGCTCTCCGCGCCGAATGTGATTTTCCCGGACTCGCAACTAAACCGGAGGCTGGCGCGTGAAGTCAACGAATACGGCGCCAAGATGGTCCGCGACTACCCTGGCCGATTCGGACTGTTCGCCGTGCTTCCGCTCGCCGATGTGGACGCCAGTTTGAGCGAGCTTGAATACGCGCTAGACACTTTGAAAGCCGAAGGCTTCGGATTGATGACCAGCTATGGCAATAAATGGCTCGGTGACGCTTCTTTCGCGCCGGTATGGGCGGAGCTGAACCGGCGCAAAGCGCTCGTTTACACTCATCCGCATTCGCCCGATTGCTGCGTCAATCTCAATGTGGGGATTCCCGCCACTGATATTGAATGGGCCACCGACACCACGCGCACCATCGCCAGCGTTCTGTTTAGCGGAACGGCCGCGCGCTACCCCGATATCCGTTGGATCTTCTCGCATGGCGGCGGCACAACGCCGTTCCTGCTGAGCCGGTTCCTATACGAGGAGAAGACGATGAAGCAGGGGCGCGAGCGGATGCCCAATGGGCTGCTTTATGAATTGAAGAAGTTCTATTACGACACGGCGCAGGCAAACCATCCCGGAGCGCTGGACGCCCTCATGCGGCTGGTCCCGGCCTCGCAGGTCGTGTTCGGCACCGATTTCCCGTTCCGCACCGGCGCCGAGGTCGTCGAGGGCTTGGCTGCGCATAAAATCCCGGCCAAGGACTTGCGAGCCATCGAGCGTGATAATGCGCTTCGGCTGATGCCGGGGTTGAAGGTCTGAGTTGTTAGTCGTGGGTCGTTAGTCGTTAGTGTCGGGGCGTCGATCACTTTCCGACTAAGTGTTTTAAGTCGGCGTTGTTCTCCTGGCAGATGTATTCGAGTGGCTCCATGCCAGGGTGAAAGAGGATGTTCCAGCTTGTGGTCCAAGGCTTGGAATACGCCCCCGGATCTTCGATCGTCGCTTCGTAATGCATGATCAGTTCGTTCACGCGCGTGAATCGCTCCACAACATGAAGCTGCTCGGTATGAGGATGCCCGGCTGCGTCGATCCAGCTCCTGTCGTTTAATCCCGTTACGTCGACCACGAGCGTGTCGGCCTCCCAATGGCCGATGCCTTCGCCCAAATATGTGGGATTCAGCTTGTCCGGCGGCGTGTGCTTGCGCCCGTCCATGTAGACCACTCGCCACATGTGCGCTCCGCCCTCGAAGACAAAGAGGATGCGGCCGGGAAGCTGGTAGATCTGGAACGGGAAAGAGGTCGCATACATGCGCGGGATCCCCGGAGGAAGGCAGAAGCCCTCGGGGTCGTCTTTCGTGAAGGTGGCGTTGCGCTGATCGTAGGCGGCTTTGGCCCAAGGCAGGAAAGCAACGTCGACGGCATGTTCCGGTTGCGCCGATCCGGCAAAACCGCCGTGCCTGCCAGCCATGTCGCCGACTCCGGGAGGCTCCCACGAGCCTTTTGAATTGCCCAGGTCGGGATGGCCGTCGGGCAAACGCGGCGCCGGCGGAATGTTCTTGCGCTGCATGGCGGCGGCGATTTGCTTGCCATCGAAGTCATTGCCGCGCGCAACCATCCCCAAAAGCGCGCCGGCTGCCGCCCAAACTAACATCCCCATGGTCACCTCCGTGAGAGAATCATACACGATATCGCCATGGCCAAACGTTATCGAGCCGAACAAGTGGGAAGCCTCCTCCGTCCGCCGGAGCTTCTGGAGGCCCGCGCCGCGTATGGGCAGGGCCGAATAGCGCTGGATGAGATCCAGGCAGCGGAGGACGAAGCGATTCTGGCCGCGCTCGAAAAGCAGCGCTCTATCGGCATCGATGTTTTGTCCGATGGCGAAATGCGGCGTGGTTCGTGGCTGACCGATATGGCGGAAGCTGTAACTGGGTTCGTTCCGCAAAAAGTGGAGATCGAGTGGAAAGGTCCGGGCGGTGGGCTGGAAGGCAGCACGGCAAACGCCGTCGGCGCGAAGCTTTGCAAGACGAGAAAGCTCGCCGCGCGCGAGTTACCGTTTCTGAAGCGCTACGCGACGGGGCCGTTCAAGATTACCTTGCCCGCGCCCTCGAATTTCCTGGTTCCCAGCTACAAGCCGGGGCTGACGGATCGTTTTTATCCCACGCACGCCGATCTGCTTCCGGACCTCGTGGAAATCGTGCGCGATGAGATTCAGTGGCTGGTTTCCGAAGGCGTCGAATACGTTCAGCTCGACGCGCCTTACTACTCCTTCTACCTCGATCCGCGGCAGCGGGAGAAGTTGCGGAGCGCGGGGCGAGACGCAGACCGCGAATTTGAAGCGGGTATTGCCGGCGACAACGCCGCACTTCAAGACATCCCGCGCGATCACGTCACCGTGGCGCTCCACGTCTGCCGCGGCAATAGCCGCAGCCGCTGGTTCACCGAAGGCGGCTACGACGCGATCGCCGAGAAGCTATTCGGAATTCTGGATGTGGATGCGTTTCTGTTGGAATACGACACCGAGCGAAGCGGAGGCTTCGAGGCGCTCCGGATGGTTCCGCGTGGAAAAACCGTGGTGCTGGGGTTGATCACTACAAAGGAAGCCGAACTCGAATCGACGGAAAAATTAGCGCGACGCATCGACGAAGCGTCGCGCTCTGTGCCGCTCGAAAACCTCGCGCTCAGCCCGCAGTGCGGCTTCGCTTCGGTGGCCGCGGGGAATTTGCT
>DASQJB010000232.1:0-18360 GCA_035631295.1 Bryobacteraceae bacterium
AGATCCGCGTCGTTGACCAGACGCTGCTGGATCGGCTTACCCGTTGGATCCGTGGGAACCGGCAAAAAGCGGAGCACATCCGCGCGATACACGCGAAGATTCGGCGCGGAAGGGCCCGCGCACGAGGAGACGCCGGCGGGTGCGACCTGGGTTCCCACAATCGCCGCGCCCCGGAACACGCCGCCCGCGGCGGAAGGCGTGCTCGAGCTCTCCGCGGTTTCCCAATACAGGAACGCGGCCATGAGATCGGCGTTTTGGGGCACGCCGCTCATATTGATCGCGCCCGTGGCGTAGTACTTGTTGCCGCCCCCGACCATTTCCGCGACGCCTGCGTTCACCACGCCTTGGCCGCGCAAACCGACCCCGCCTGTGGCGTAATCGCCGGCGACAAAGTAATTCTTGAAGAACGTCAAGGCATTCGCGGCGCGCGCCTGTGACACAAGAAATGACATTCCGAGACAAATAAGCGAGGCGAATTTGTATAAATTAGCCGCCGCGAATGGGCCGGCCGTCGCGCGCCACGCGGGGCGCGGGCGCTTCCGATTGAGTGGTGACATGATTCCTCCCGCTCACTCGCCGCATTATTTGTCCCTTTCCTGCACGCTCAAGAACTAGGGAATCAAATTCCGGTCTTCTGAGATCAGTAAATTCTCCCATATCGGAGACGGCTAGGCAAGCCTTTTTGGGTCATGGCCTGCTGCGAAGCGTGCGCGGAGGATCAGACACGAAACCCTCGGCCGTTCGCGCCCATCTAAAACATCGAGGCTTTGTAAGCGCATTGCTTTCTAAGCGCCTAAAAGCCAATGGTGTTACCATCGGTTTTGGCCAAGTTAAGGAGATAGCATTTATGGGTTCCATCATCGGCGGACCGTTCACGGGCGGCACTCAGCCACAGCCGGCTCCGTCCCAAACCCCTCCGGCTTATCAAACGCCGCCGGCCTATCCACCGTCGGCTTATCCACCGTCCGCTTATCCGCCCGCGGCCTATCCAGCGCCGTCTAGCTCTGGATGGAAGACGCCGCTCATCTCTGCCGTGGCCGTCCTCTTAGCGGTTGCCGGCGGGGAATTTTATTACTTCAACTCGCAGTTGGGGGAGTTCCGTTCCCAGATGAACGACCGGTTGGATTCGCTCGACCAGAAGATCGCGCAGGCGCAGGAGGCCTCCAATGTCTCGTCGCAAACCAGTCGCCGCTACGTCGACAACCTAAAGAAAGAGCTGGACGGAGCCCGCGCGCAGGCAAGCCAGTTGGCGGGGCAGGCGAAAGTCGACGCCACTAAGCACGCCGATGAGATCGCATCGAGGCTTTCGCAAGCTCAAGAGCAGCAGGCGAAGCAGGTCACCGCCGTCACCGCCGACTTATCGCAGGTGAAGGACCAAGCCTCGGCCACTCAGGGTAGAGTGGGCGAAGTCTCCGGCCAGGTCGATACTCTTAAAACCGAGCAGGCTTCCACTCGACAAGAATTGGAAAAGACGATCGCCGATCTGAAGCGCACCACTGGCGATCTGGGCGTGACGAGCGGCTTGGTCGCCACGAACGGGAGAGAACTGGCCGCTCTGAAGGCGCTCGGCGAGCGCAACTACACCGAATTCAAGCTGGCCAAGGAGAAGAACCCGACTAAGGTTGGCGACGTGATGATCCGCTTGAAGAGCGCTGATGCGAAAAAGAATCGGTATTCGATCGACTTGATCGCCGACGACAAAACCATCGAGAAGAAAGACCGGTCCACCAACGAGCCGCTGCAATTCTACTTGTCCCGGGCCGCGCAGCCTTATGAGCTGGTGGTCAACGAAGTGCGCAAAGATCTGATCATCGGCTACGTTTCCGCGCCAAAAGTTCAGCAGGCACGCAAAACTGCATCTAACTAATCCCGCAAGGGCGGCCGGTCGCCCCAACCGAGCGAGTCAGCTACCCGCGAGACCGGTCTCGCGGGCGACACCTAGGAGAGACACGCGTGCAATATAACCGGCTGGGAGAGACCGGGTTGATCGTATCGCGCTTTGCCCTCGGCGCGATGACGTTTGGAAGTTCCGAGGGCTTGTTCAAACCCATTTCCAAGGTCGGCAGCCAGGACCTCGCCAATGAGCTTGTGGGCAAAGCGCTGGATGCGGGCATCAATCACTTCAACACCGCCGATGTCTATACGGAGGGGAAGTCGGAGCAGATGCTCGGCAAGGCGCTCGGCGCGCGGCGCAGGGATGTTGTCATATCCACCAAGGTCGGTTTTCGCAGCGGTCCGGCGCTGCTTCATCAGGGCTTGTCGCGCCATCACATCCTCGAATCGGCGGAGGAGAGCCTGCGCCGCCTCGGAACGGATTACATCGACGTCTATTTAGTCCATAAGCCGGACCCGTTCACGCCCATCGAGGAGACCTTGGAAGCGCTGGATACCCTCGCTAGAACCGGAAAGGTGCGCTATGCCGGGTTCTCCAACTGGAATGCCTGGCGCGCCGCCAAAGCTGTAGGTCTTCAGAATCAGAACGGCTGGGCTCGATTCCGCGCCGCGGAAATGTATTATTCGCTGATCGGGCGCGATCTTGAACACGAAATCGTCCCCTTTGTCCAGGAGGCGGGCATCGGCATTCTGGCGTGGAGTCCTCTTGCGGGTGGCTTCCTCACCGGCAAGTACACGCGCGAAAAGCCCGAGGGCGACGGCGGACGCCTTACCGGCTTCGACATGCTTCCGCACGACCGCGAGAAAAGCTACGGCGTGGTCGACCGTCTGCGCGCCATCGGCGCGGCGCGCGGGACGTCGGTCGCACAAGTGGCGCTGGCTTGGCTATTGTCGAAGTCCTATGTTTCCTCGGTCCTGGTGGGCGCCAACAAGACTTCTCAACTGGAAGACAATCTCGCCGCGGCGGATTTGCGGCTCGGAGGCGATGAGCTGGCGGAACTCGATCAACTCACCACGCCCACCCCGATCTATCCCAACTGGTTTGCCGCGCGAGTGGTGGATGTTGCGGCCCGCGACGCGCTTTCGGGCGCGGCGGCGAAGAGGGCCGGAAGCTAAAGAACTTCGGTTAAAACGCTCCCTATGGTCGCGGCTCTGAGTCGCGACTGTGCGCGTGTGATGCGCCGGTGGCTCACCCCGCCCTGACGGGCGGGCTGAAAATCGGCTCTGCAGCGAATTGCGTACGGACGGATTACGGCGGGCGTGTCTTACCGCACGAGACGGCGGCGCATCAGAAATGCCACGGCGGCTAAGCAAGCGCCGAGCAAGAGGACGCTCGCCTGCTCCGGCGTGGTCTGCACGGTGACGCCAGCGAGAATTGCTCCGTCGACGCCGTTCACTTGCGTAAAGGTGATGGAGTCGAGCGTCTCAAAGTTCGATGGCAGACTCCAGCCCACCAGTTGCAGCCACTGCCCGTCGCCGGGGTAAGAGCGGTTTCCGTCGATGAACCAGTAAGAGGCGTTGGTAGTGGTATCGCAGCCAGTGGTTCCGCAATTCAGTTTGTAGTCCTTGGTTTCACCGTCTCCGAAATACCCGTAGGTGATAGGCGTGCCCCGTGCCGGAGTGAACGTGATGTCGAACTCCTCACAACCGGGGCACCCGTACGTGTTGTCAGCGAGCGTATAAACCGTAGGGACGCCCGCGAGGTTGATGGGTATCGTGACGCTCAGCGGCGAGCCGAAGAGCTGATTCCCAGGCCCCAAAGACCGAACCAGAAGTTGTTATTTCCGCCCTGCCCCGATGTGTCGAGTGCGTTGGCCACCTGAAAAGGCACTGGGCTGTCCTGGTTTCCGTTCGTGGTTCCGATGATTGAGCTGAATTCGTTCCCGTTATTGAACCAGGCATTCGTAAAGCCGAGGTTCAGGTAATTGGACAAGTCGATCGGCTGGTAGTCCGCGCGCGCGGAAGGCGCGATCGACAAAAAGCAAAGCTCCCGCAAGAGGGGGAACAATAGTTTCTGCACATTTTGACAGGCTCCGACTGTCTATCGACTCCGACTGTGTTGCTCCGACAGGGCCTCCCGGCGCAACTTGAGGGCCACTCACGTTGCACATGACCAGCACATTTTTCAATGAGATACGGCTTCCAGGTGCGGCGGCCGTTCCGATCTGCGGGACTAAGTTGTTTCCCCTTAGTAATTGCTCCCAAAAAGCAGACTCAAGGGCTCGGCCGCGATCTCCACCGCCGAGCGAGCGCCGGAATGATCGCGCCGCCTATGTTGGCTAGATTCAAGTCCGGCAGCGGCGGGCGCTCCGCACGCGGATTGATCGCACGAAGCAGCGAGCCGGCAAATCGAACGAACGCCTCGGCTTTGTCGAGGAAGGGGTAGCGTGGCTCGCGGCCGCTGGCCCGAGCGACAAAGACCGTCACGTCGTCTTCGGAGAGATTTTGCGGATAGCGCTCCGCGATCTCGCCCAGCAACGTCTCTATGAGTTTTGAGGGTTCTATATCTCCTAACAAGCGCGCGATCCGCAACAAGCCATCCTCGCCCAGCATCTCGCCATCGGCGTCGCAGGATTCAATCAGCGCGTCGGTGTAGCTGAGCAGGCAATCGCCCGGCTCCAGCTCGACGTCGAACTGCTGGTACTCGGCCACCCTGAGGATGCCCAAAGGGATGTTGGAGAACGCGGAATCCCCCAGGAAATCCCAGCTCTCGCGCGAGGCGCGATATAACAAAGGCCGCGGATGCCCTGCGTTGCACACCATAAGCCTCCGCGTAGGAGCGAAGAAGGTGGTGACGACGGCGGTGGCGAAGACGCCGGCGCGCGAGAGCGCCGCGAACTGCCCGTTCATGAGGCGCACGAATTCCGCCTGGTCCAGCCGGTTTACGAAGCGCCGCATGAGCGTGCGCAGATCCGCGGCGGCGGAGGCGGCCGATTTTCCGTGACCGGCGACATCCGCCAGCAGAAGGCGGCTGATGCGGCCCGTGGCGCAGCTTGAAGCGTAATACACATCGCCGCCGCTGTGCGCCTCGCCGAAGGGCTTGCTATACACCCAGGCTTCCAGGCCGCCGAATTCCACGCCTTGCGCGGTGAGGCGGCTGCCTCCCCACACTTCCATGCACTGCATTTGTTGTTGCGGCGCTTCCGTCAATCCGGCATTATACCCGCGCGAGCGGCCAATCCTGGCCGCTGGCTTTGCGACTCGCGCAGTCCACCGTTTGAGCCGCCTAGACAGGCAGCCGCGGGCAAGATTGCGTAATGTCATTTAGTTTTGACGATAGACCGGCGGCTAGGCCAAACATTCTGAAGGAGAAGTGTTTCTTCTGCCGACCAGGCGCCAACACGAGTGTTTGCGCCACATTTGGGCCTTCGTCGTGGCGCAGGCACTCTTGCCTAGCAAGATTGCGCGCCCCACAGCGCAGCAGAGCCGCAACGCCGAACGCCGAGCAAGGCCCGGCGGCAGGCTAAAGGCCACGCCCCACTTGATGCTAAGTGCGGAACAGCACGCTTTCGTTTTCGTACGTGCGCGTGGCCAGCACGAAAGCAATGGCGGCGTATACGAGGTTCGCCGCCAGCGTCACGCCGAAATTCACCATTGACACTTCGCCGAGGAGGATTCCGCGAATGATCTGGCTCACATTGAAGATCGGAATCAGGCAGAGAGCAGGCGTAATCTTGAAGCCTGGCAGGCCGCCGAGGAGTGCGGGAAAGATCACCAGGAACATCAACGGCGTCAAGTATGTGCTCGCCTCCTTAAAGCTCCGGGCCTTGAGGGCGATGGCGAACATTACCGAAGCCGCCAGCACCGCCATGGGCAGAAGCGTCAGCGCCAGCAGCGCAACCACTGTCCCATCCAGAGGAATGGTTCCCATGGTTCTCTGGATCTCCTGCGCCCGCTGCGAGCGCCCCCCGGGGCCGCTCTTGAACGAAATCACCAGGCTCATTAGGGTAAGGGCGGAGGTCAGCAGAATGGAAACAATGGCGGTGAGCGTTTTGCCGAGAACGATCTCGCGCCGCTCCGCCGGCGCCACTAGCAGCGCCTCCATCGTTTTGCGCTCTTTTTCGCCCGCGGTCATATCCATGATCGGGTACATGCCCCCGGTGAACATGAGCAGCAGCAGCAAATAGCCGAGCATCGATCCCCAGACCGCGCCCGCCATTTTGCGCTCACCCGCGACATTGGTCCGAGTGATCGCGAATGGCGTGAGTACGCCGCCATCGATCCCGGAGCGGCGAAGACTTTCGCGGACTTTCGCATCGCGAAATGCTGTAAGCGCCTCGCGGATCCGCTCGCCGCCGGTGCCGGAGACGGGCGCCGATTCATCCACGTAAATGAGAAACCGCGGCGGCGTTCCCTCCACTTCCTCAACCGCCGCAGCAACGGTCTTCTTTTGTACCGCAGCCTTGAAATCGTCCGCTTCGACGATCTTCAAGCCGAGCTTCTCAATGGCGTCCCGCGCCGCAGGATTTGAGACGCGCGCGGCGATGCCCATGCTTTGCAAATCCTCTTCGGCCCGCTGCTGGAGCCTGGGCATCAGGCGAGTCATTCCGGAAATCAGCAGCGGGAACACCAGCAGAGGCACAACCAGCATGCTGATCAACGAGCGCCGGTCGCGGAGCAGATCGAGTAGCTCCTTGCGCATGATGGCCGCTATCATTGAGACGCGCACGCTGTCCTCCCATCCGCCATTCCCAGCAAGTCCAGAAATATCTCCCGCAACCGTTGCTTGCCGGTGCGCTCCCGCAGCTCCTCCATCGTGCCCAGCGCGCGGAGCTTGCCGCCGCCGATCACGCCGATGCGGTCGCACAGATACTCGGCTTCCTCCATGACGTGCGTTGAATACACCACGCATTTGCCCGCTTGCTTCGCCTCCAGCACGGCCGCCTCGACCACGCGCGCGGTAGGCACGTCCAAGCCGGCAGTCGGCTCGTCCAGAATCAGCACGGGAGGATCATGAAGCATGCTGCGCGCGATGGCGGCCTTTTGCTTCATGCCCGTGGAGAGCTTGTCGCCGCGGACATCCGCGAACGGGGTCATACCGAACATCTCGAACAGTTGCGCCATGCGCTGCGCCAGACGCGCCGGCTCCATCCCATACAGCCGGCCGAAGAAATCGAGCATCTCGCGGGGCGTCAAGCGCGCGTACACACCCATGTCTCCCGAAAGGAATCCGATTTGCGCCCGCACCCGGGCCGGCTCGCGGACGATGTCGAATCCGTTCACGCCGGCCGTGCCGGAAGAAGGCCGCAGCAGCGTCGCCAGCATCCGTAGAGTCGTCGTTTTTCCAGCTCCATTCGGCCCCAACAGCCCGAAAACCTCGCCGAAGCCTACGTTGAAGCTTACGCTCTCCACCGCTTGAACGGTTGCGCCCTTCGCGCCGGGGAAGGATTTCGAAAGCTCCCGTACTTCAATCACAGCCCTACCAGCATACACAGACGCCTTCCCCCGCGCCTGTACCATAGACGGCATGATCGTCATCACCGCGGAGCAGAGCCGCGAGCTGGCGTGAACGCGGGCTTCTGAGGCTGCTTGGGAAGAGCCGGGGGCACGGACGGTGAAACCGAGCCGCCGGGCCCCGCGAAGAAGGCGGGATCCTTCACCTCGGGACGAAACCGCTGGCGCAGGCTACTAAGGCGGTCGCCGATGTGAGCCTGTCGAAGTTCCTCGAAGATGGACCCGCGCACCTCATTGACCGGCTGGACCGACTTGGCTTCCACGCGGACGATGTAGAACGCACCCGGCTGCCGGATCGGGTCGCTCACATCCCCCGCTTTGAGCGAGAGTACAAACTTCTTCCAATCCTCCGGAGAGTTGCTTGCGGCGGTGACCACGCCGAAGTCTCCACCCTTGGCCTTTGACTCCGAATCGTCCGAATACCCATCGACCAGAGCGCGGAGGCCCTCGCCATCGCGAAGCCGCTTGGCCACAGTGGCGGCGAGTTCCCTCGCCTCGGTCTCTAAACGGTTCCCGACTCCATGCGCCTCCAGGACGGCTCTGCGCGCTGCGTCCGCAACAGCCTCCGGGCTCACGCCGACACTGGCGTCTGTTCGAAAAGAGACCTTAATGCCGCTGATGCGGACCTGCTGGTAACGCGTTTGGTTCTTGGTGTAATAACCTTCGATTTCCTCGGCGCTGGGCGTGTAGGCGTTCAGCTCATGATTAAAGTAAGCCTCGGCGAGGACGTTCATTCGCAGCACCTCAAGCTGTTCCTTGAGCGGGCTCTCCTCATCAAGCCGTAGCTTCTTCCCCTCTTCCGCCAGGTAACGCATGAGGAAGTATGCCTCCACGCCCTGGACAGGGTCCTTCTGGAAGCTCTGGGCGAAGCTCGGCGGGGAAGTCTCCGCCATCCTGCGAAAATCCTCTGCCGTCACCTCTTTGCCGTCCACGACGGCGACGACAGGGTCGCTACGCACAGGGCCCGGCGGCGCAGTCTGCGCGGCAATCAACTGGACAAAGGCTGCTGTGAGTACGAAGCGCTTCATCGGCGTCCTCTGAAGTAAGCTAGCCCCGCCTGTCCCCCGGGACAGCCGGTGAGCTGAGCACAAGCCTGTAACGGGTCCGTATCGGAACCGCTCCCTCGCGGTCGCGGCTCAGCATGGGCCGCGCAACGCAGACTAGCCGCCGCCAGGCCGCGACTGCCAGGTTGCGGTTGACGGGGTGTGACGAAGTTAATGGACGGATTAAGGGCACAAACGTCACGGCTGGGCCACGGATTTCGAGCACCGCCGCGCCTGTACCATAGACAGCATGATCGTCATCACCGCGGAGCAGAGCCGCGAGCTGGATCGCATCACGATCGAAGAGAACGGCGTTCCCAGCCTGGCTCTCATGGAAAACGCGGCCCACCGGCTGGAGGAGGCGCTGGCGCAAAATTTCGATCCTCTGCAAAAACAAGTTGTCGCGGTTTTGTGCGGCAAGGGGAACAATGGCGGCGATGGCCTCACACTGGCTCGGCTATTGAGTGATAAAGTCGCGCGGCTTTACGTGGTGCTAGCAGGCGATCCGGAGGAGCTGAGCGGCGACGCCAAAATCAACTACCAGCGCCTGGTGGAGGAATGCCGCATCACGCCGGCACGCGAGATTCCCCCCAAGCTGCGCGAGCGCCGCGAAGTCACCATCGTCATCGACGCGCTGCTGGGAACGGGCGCCAAGGGAGCGCCGCGAGGCCGCATCCTCGATCTGATCCGCGCCGTCCGCGAGTTTCCGGAAGCGAAGGTAGTCTCCATCGACGTGCCTTCCGGTTTGGGCGGGGGCGGCGAGTGCGTGCGCGCGGACATTACCGTAACGTTCACGGCTCCGAAAGTGGAGCATTACCTTGCGCCGGGGGCGGAAGAGAATGTCGGCCGGCTGATCGTCACGCAGATCGGCATTCCGCCGCAGTTGGTGAACTCGCAGCTCGAAGTCTCCGACCCGCGCGACTTCGCGCCGCTGTTTCAGCGCCGCAAACGGGACGCTCATAAGGGCGACTTCGGCCATGTTTTGGTGATCGGCGGCGCGCCGGGTAAGACGGGAGCGGGCGCGATGGCTTCTCTGGCGGCGCTAAAGATGGGCGCGGGACTGGTGACATCGACGTCGCCGCTCGCCACCAGCCTCGCGCCGGAGCTGATGTCCGAGTCGCTTGACGATTTCACGCTAGAGCGCAAGACCGTCATCGCGGCCGGGCCGGGTCTCGGACTCAACCGCGCCTTGCTCGAACGCCTCATGAAAGAAGTCACCGTGCCCATGGTGATCGATGCCGACGGCTTGAACTCCATCGCCGGCACGGATTTTCAAGGGCGCGGGCTTGAAACGATTCTCACGCCTCACCCCGGTGAAATGGCGCGGCTGCAGGGACGAGCGGTGGAGGATCGCCTCGCGGACGCGCGCGCGCTTGCGCACGACCGCAACGTGTGCCTGGTGCTCAAGGGCCATCGCACGCTGATCGCGCTTCCTTCCGGCCACGTCTTCATCAATATGTCCGGCACCCCGGCGATGGCCAAAGGTGGCTCAGGCGACATTCTCACCGGAATGATCGCCGGGATGGTGGCGCAGTTTCCCAGCCGCATCGGCGATGCGGTGCGCGCTGCTGTTTGGCTGCATGGCCGCAGTGGAGAACTGGGCGCCGAGGAATTGACGGAACAATGCGTCGTTGCGACCGATTTATTGCGCCATCTGCCGCGAGCCATCAGGGAGGTGGCGTAACCCTGGCGGCGCCTCCCGAGGGTTGTAACAGGGCACGGCACACGTGCCGCGGGAATCGCGGAAATTCAGGGCTTCAGCCCCTGGGGATGTGGCCGAAAGACCCAAAAAACTTTTTTCGGCGCGCGTCTTTTGGCCCGGCTGAAGCCGTGCCCTGATACAGAGCGCGGCCACTGGCTTCCACTTGATGTCGCGGATAACTCCCTTCGTGTCATAATCGAGGCGGAAGGTTCGGTTTGTCCTTAAACGATCTGCTTTCCAAAGCTCGGAGGCGCGAGTTTGGCCGTATAGCGGCGAACGAAACTACGCTGGCCTTGACGATCGCGACGGCCGGCCTGATTCTTCTCCTCCTCGCGGGCACGCAGGTTCTAAATTGGTATTGGCTGGTTCTGCTCGTAGCGGTGAGCCTGGGACTAGCCGTTTATCGGCTTCGCAGGAGCGTGTCGGGCCGGTACGCGCTGGCGCAGAAAATTGACCGGCATCTGAAGCTCGCCGACGCTTTATCTACGGCGGTCTATTTTTCCGAACATCCCCGGCGCGATCTTCAAGCGATTTGCGATCTTCAGCGCGGCAAGGCGGATGAAGTCGCGCGCGAGGTCGATCCGCGGCAAGCGGTTCCCTTCATCCGCCCGCGCTATATTCTCCCGGCTCTGATTCTGACGGCGGCGGCCCTTGGGCTATTCGGCGTGCGGTATCTGGTGACCGGCACGATGAGCCTCCAGCCGTCACTGCTCAAAATCGCCTACGAATCGTTCTTCGGAACGAAGGCCGCCGAAGCCAAGAACCTTCCTCCGCGGGCGCGCTTCGATCCTAAGACAGGTAATTCGCCCGATGGAAGCCAGTTGATGGACGCGGAAACTCCCCAGGACCTGAACTCGCCCGACAATCCGAACGGCAACGCGCAATCTAGCGACGATAAAGAGGCAGGCAAGGATCCGTCGAATCCTTCAGACGACAGTCTCGATCAAGGCAAGCAGGATTCATCGCAGGGCGATCCAACGGGCCAGGGCAAAAACCAGCCCGATCAGAATCAGCAGCAGCAGAACGACCCGAAAAACGCCGATAAGAACGGGCAGGATTCCCAGAACGGCGGCAGCAAGGATTCCAGCCTGCTGGACAAGCTGCGCGACGCGGTCGCCAACATGATGAACAAGATGAAGTCCACCACGGACAGCGGCAAGCAGCAGGCCAAGAACTCGCAAAAGGGAGCGCAGGGCGATAAGCAGCAGAACGCTGAGAAGGGCGAGCAGTCCAAGGAAAGCGATCAGGCGAAAACCGATATCAACGGCGACACCCAAAGCCAGGAGGGCGAAAAGAATTCCGCCGACGCGCAAAACGGCGAGAAGTCCGCGCCTAAGAACGCGTCTCAGGACGCCAAGAACGGCGTCGGCTCTCAGGACGGCGAAAAGGCGATGCGCGAGGCGGAACAGCTTCAGGCGATGGGCAAGATCACGGAGATTCTCGGCAAGCGCCAGGCCAACGTCACCGGCGAGGTGATGATGGAGGTCGCCAGCGGCAAGCAACAGATCAAGACCCAATGGAGTCAGCAGCAGGCCAACCACGCCGAGGCGGGCAGCGAGATCCATCGCGACGAGGTTCCCCTGATGTATCAGCCGTTCGTGCAGCAGTATTTCGAGGAGATTCGCAAGCCCCAGCCCGCCGCCGCGAAGCCCGCCGCCAAGTCCGCCGGGAAATCGGACAAAACATCCAAAAAGGCGCCTTGAACGTAATAGGAGTCAGGATGCGCGTTCGAAAAGCCTTTCTACTGTTTGCAGCCGCTGCTGGGCTTTCCGCGCACCCGATGGGCAACTTCAGCGTCAGCCATTACACGAGACTGGAGGTGTCGCGCGCCGGCGTCGAAGTCACCTACGTTCTGGATCTCGCCGAAGTCCCAACTTACACGCTGCTTCGCGATTGGAAGCTGGACGCGAAAGCTCCTCAGGCCGAGCTCGAAGCCAAGGCATCCGAGCAAGCTCGCGAATGGGCCAAAGGGCTCGAGTTTCAGGCGGCAGGCAAGAACGTAGAGCCGAGATTCGTCCGCGCGGAGATCAAGCTGAGCGATGGAGCCGGGGGGCTGGCCGTGGCGCGAATCGCGTCCACGTTCGAACTGAAAGATGTCAAAGCGCCGCTGACCTTCGAGGATCACAACTATCCCGAGCGTGCGGGGTGGAAGGAGATCGTGATTCGATCCGGCGCTGGAGCGCCTATTGTGAAGGCGAGCCAGGGCGAGGAAGATCGGAGTAAAGCGCTGACCGAATATCCTGCGGATCCAACTTCAGCGCCGCCGCAGGATTTGCGGGCGTCGCTGGATTGGAAGATGGCAGACCGTCCGGTTGTTTCTCAGCAGAGCAAGCGCATCATCGCGCCGATCCCGCAGCCCCCTCCGGTTCAGCCAGCGGCCGCGGCGCCTCCGCCATCTTCCAGTCCTGCCACGACGCAATCTCCGGGAACCATCGTAAAGGGCGACTACCTTTCGCGCTTGGTGTCGATGAAGACGATTCCCTTGGGCTGGCTCCTTGCGGGCCTGGTAGTCGCATTCGGCTTTGGCGCGGCGCACGCGCTAACGCCCGGCCACGGAAAAACCATCGTCGCCGCATACCTGGTGGGATCGCGAGGCAATATGCGGCACGCCGCTTTCTTGGGCGCGATGGTGACGTTCACCCATACCATCAGCGTCTTTCTGCTGGGCCTGGGAGTGCTGTTTTTGTCGAACGTCGTCAAGCCGGAAAAGATCACCCCCGTTCTGGGAGCAATATCGGGATTGTCGATCGTGGCCGTAGGCGCGTCGCTGTTTTACAAGCGGCTTCGCAAACTCCGCGCGGCGCACGTGCACGTTCATCATCACCCCCACAGTCATGACCACCATCACGATCACGACCACGCGCATCGCCATGATCATCATCACGATCATGCGCACGATCACGATCATGTCCACGCCCATTCCCACTCGCATGACCACCACCATCATCATGACCACGACCACGGCGCCCACGGCCACAGCCACGTCCCCGAAGGCGACATCACGCTCGGCAGCCTGATCGCTCTCGGCGCTAGCGGCGGCCTAGTCCCCTGCCCTTCCGCCCTGGTGCTGCTATTGGCGTCGATTTCTTTCGGCCACGTGGGCGCGGGACTGATTCTACTGATCGCCTTCAGCATTGGGTTAGCGGGAGTGCTCATGGCCATCGGAATGATGGTGCTGTACGCTAAGACTTGGCTGCCGGACCCAGGCAAAGCCAGCCGTCATCCGGCGTTCCGCTTGGTTCCCGTGCTCTCCGCCGCCATTATCGTCTGCCTTGGCTTGCTCATGACGGGCGTGTCCCTTGGATGGGTCAGGCCCGGATTGGTTGGCTGAGCACGATTCTGCAACCACCTTGCAAAAGAAGGGGGACAATACTGTTGATTAGTGACTTAACCCGACCTTTTTATGCAAGCTGGTTGCATCTGATCCTCGCTCCGGAGTAAACTGGACCTCTTCAGTCCGATATCGGAGGGGACACGCCGTAAAGTCTTATTCCGGTTCGAACGATTTCAAAATGAGGAGGGTTTTGAATTGTTACACAATTTTCTGCAAAGGCGTGCTAGGTTGTTCGTGCTGGGAGGAGCGGGTTTTACGCTCGCGGGAATTTATCTGAACGCGCAATCGGAGGCGGTGGATCCGGGAGTTCGTGGCGGCCCGCCCGCCGCAGGTGGTCCGATCCAAGGGCTCACTTCCGATCAATCCGATTTGTTCGCTTTCGTCACGGGCGAGTTTACGCAGCTTCATTCCATCGGAGGGAATATCGAAGGTGAGGACGGCAACGGATTGGGTCCTGGGTTCAATGGCAACGGATGTGGCGCGTGCCACAAGTCTCCGGCGACAGGGGGCACGAGCCCCGCGATCAATCCCCAGTTTGAGATGGCCACTTTGGACGGGGCACAGAACGCAATACCGCCATTTTTGAGAATCGACGGCCCTATTCGCGAAGCGCGATTCGTTCGCAATCCCGACGGTAGTCCGGACGGGGGTGTGCACACTCTTTTCACGATCCAGGGCCGATCGGACGCTCCTGGATGCAGCCTGAACCAGCCGGATTTCGCCCACGAAATGGCGAACGTCAACGTCATCTTTCGCATTCCCACACCGGTTTTCGGAGCCGGCCTGATCGACAACATCTCGGACGAGACCATCTTGGCTAACAAGAACGCGCACTATTTGGAGCGGCGCTATCTCAACATCGGCGGTCACGAAAACCGCAGTCCGAACGACGGCACCATCACCAGGTTCGGATGGAAGGCTCAGAACAAGTCGCTGCTGATGTTTTCGGGCGAGGCTTATAACGTCGAGATGGGCGTCACGAATGAGCTGTTTTCTACGGAGCGTAACATGGCTTCCGGCTGCAACTTCAACACGCAGCCGGAGGATCGTCTGGATTTCGACACGAATTCCCCGAGTGGTGGAGTGGCCAGCGGAACGCAGAATTTCGCGACATTCATGCGCTTGCTGGCTCCGCCCAAGCCTGCCCCGGATACGCCTTCATCGCGAGGGGGCGCGAAGGATTCTCGTCCATCGGCTGCGCGCTATGCCACACGCCGTCACTGATGACGTCCGATTCGGATCTCCCCGGTCTGGCCCATCAGCAAGCCAACCTGTTTTCCGACCTGCTGGTGCATCATATGGGAACCGGCTTGGCGGACGGCATTCAGCAAGGGAACGCAGGCCCCGACGAGTTCCGCTCCGCGCCGTTATGGGGCCTCGGGCAGCGCATCTTTTTCCTGCACGATGGCCGAACCAAGGACCTGATAGAGGCCATTCAAGCTCACAGAAGCGACGGCTCGGAGGCCAACCTGGCGATCCAGAACTTCAACCAGCTTCAGCCCTGGCTCCAGCAGGACATTCTGAATTTCCTACGGTCGCTGTAGGCCGCGTGTAGCCACTATCGGACGGGTAGGAGCGCTCGCAGGGGTATCATAGCGATTTACCGCGGAAATCGTAGTGAGCAACTCCCACCCAACCGGAACCGCCGAGACCGTGCAAGAGGTCCTCGCGGACATAGCCGTCCTCGACGACGACGCCGACTTCCGCAACTATCTCGAAGACTTTCTCAAAGACGAAGGAATCTACACCGCGCGAGCCTTCGCGCGCCCCGCGGACCTATTCGCAGGCTGCGAGGAGCGCGTACCGGACATAGTCCTGCTCGACATGAAAATGGGCGACGTCACCGGGGACCGCGTCCTAGAACAGCTCTTGAACCGTTGGCCGAGCCTGTGCGTGATCGTGATCACGGGTTATCCGTCGCTCGAAGACATGCGGGCGACTTTCAAGCTCAAGGTCTTCGACTACATCGCGAAGCCGTTTTCGCTCGCGCAGCTCCGGCAGGTCCTGCACAACGCCGTGGGCGCTTTCGGGCTCGGAAGGACCCCGCAGGATCGCCTGCGGGAGCGCCTGGGCCACAGCATCAAGATGCTCCGCGTAGCGCGGGACTGGTCTCTGAAAGATCTCGCGACGCAAACACGGCTGAGCGTTTCGCAGATCAGCGCCATCGAGCGCGGCGCGAACCTGCCCAGCATCGAAAGCTTTCTGGCCATCGCGCGCGCGTTTGGCAAGAAACCGTCAGAAATTCTTACCTCAATCGACTTTTGAAGCGGCTGCCTGCTGATCACGCAGGGACGCCTTCCGCGAAGCGATCGCTTCGCGGCCCTTCAGCATCGCCGATACAAGCCACACTAAGCCAGCCAGCGCCACAATGGCCATCAGCCAGTGCAACAGGCTCACCAGGAAGACCGCGTTGAACTCCGGCCATTGAAACCGGAACTGCATCAGCCGGTCTCCGCGATCCAGCATCCAGTGCCATCCCGTGTGAGCGACAAACGCAGAGAGGAGGATCGTGCCCATCCGCTCCTGCAGGCCAAACCGAAACAGCAGTTCCAAAAGCGGCACGAGCAGCGCCAGCACTAGAAGCTGCCCCAGCTCCACGCCGAGATTGAACGAAAGCAGCGACGTCAGCAGGTGCGACCCGGCGAATTGCAGCGTTTCTCTCAGTGCGAACGAAAATCCGAACCCGTGCACGAGACCGAATCCGAAAGCAATCACCCAACGCCGATGGACATTGGCCGCGCCCACGATGTTCTCGAGCGCCATATAGACGATGGACGCGGCGATCAGCGTCTCGATCAGCGGCGGAAACCACAACGCGTCGGGAGCCAGATTGTAAGCGGAGGCGATCAGCGTGATCGAATGCGCCAGGGTGAACGCCGTCACGATCGGAATCAGCGCGCGGAAGCGCCGGAAAGGAATCACCAGGGCGCACAGAAACAGCAGGTGGTCGGTCCCTGAAAGAATGTGCTCGAACCCTCCCTCCACGAACCGAGCCGCCGCCTGATACCAGCGCGGATCCAGCCGCACCAGGCCCGGATCTGCAGTGAACTCGAAGGCCCGCACCGCCCCATTTGCCGATGGCGGCACGAAGCGCAGCGCGGTGACGACCCGCACCCCCAGCCGGTCGAGTGCGGGATGAATGGCGAAGTTCGATCGCTCCGAGCGAATCGGATATTCAAACAGCACATCGAGCAGCGTCTGGCTCCAGACCACCGCCGTATTGTTGGTCAGCTTCGGCGCGCTCATATGCGCGAGCGCTTCTTCAAAAGAGGAAAACGAGCGGTCGGACTCAAGCGAGGCTCGCACCGCCGCCAGATGCGGCTTGGGTAGCAGCGCGTCGTCCTCATAGAGCCGGATCGCATCGGAAATCCACAACGTGGCAGCGTCTTGAAGAAAGCGGTCGGCGCGGTCGAAATCCAAGAACCCCGGCCCGCGCTGGGGAAATTCCACGTCGCGCATGGCCTTCATCGGCACCCGCACCAGCAACAGCGCGTGTCCGCCCTCGGGCTTGAAATATGCCTGGACGGTCACATCGTTAGGGATGTCGTGCGCCACTGCCGCGGCGGCGAAAATGACGAGAGCTAGAGCGCTTCGCATACCAGCTACCAGCTATCAGCCTTTTAGGATATCGCGCAGGCCCAGGTTGCGGATCAGCCGTAACAGCGAATTCGGATGCAACCCGAGCAGCTTCGCCGCAGCCTTGTAATCGCCGCCCGCGTCCGCCCAGGCGCGCAAAATCGATTCGCGCTTGGCTCCGCCGACCGAGGTCTGATAAGCGCCCGCCGGGCTCGGCGTCGGCGCGGCGTCGACCACCGATTCCGGTAGGTCCTCCGGCAGAATCTGATCCGACTCTCCCAGCGCCACCGCACGCTCGATTGCGTTTTCGAGCTCGCGGACATTGCCGGGCCAGGAATAGGCGGTCAGGCACCGCTCGGCTTCCGGCGAAACTCCCCGGACGCGGCGCTTGCACCTCGCCGCGGCCCGGCTCACGAAATGGCGCACCAGCAACGGCACGTCCTCGCGACGATCACGCAGCGGAGGAGTGCGCACCGCCACCACGTTAATCCGGTGAAACAGATCCTCGCGGAATGCGCCGCGGCGCACCTCCGCCGCCAAATCCCGATTCGTCGCCGCGATCAGCCGCACGTCGAGCGTGAGCGTCTTCATGCCGCCCACGCGCTCAAACTCGCGCTGCTGAAGGACTCTCAGGAGCTTGGCCTGCAACTCCGCCGCCAGCTCGCCGACCTCATCCAGAAAAACCGTTCCGCCATCGGCGATTTCAAGCTTCCCCTTTTTCTGCGCTACGGCGTCGGTAAAGGCGCCCTTTTCGTGACCGAACAACTCGCTTTCCAGCAGGGCCGGCGTTAGCGCCGCGCAATTGATGGCCACGAACGGCGCCTCCCGGCGCCGGCTCCGAGAGTGCAGCGCCCGGGCCACCAGTTCCTTACCCGTACCACTCTCGCCCAGCACCAGCACAGTGGTGTCCAGCGGCGCGAGCCTTTCCACCATCTGAAGCAGCCTTTGAATCGCCGGGCTCTGGCCGAGAATTCCGGTTTCCACGCGCTCCTCCAGCAGCGCGTTCCGAACTTGCAGAGTCTCGATATCGCGGGCGTTCTCGAGCGCGGCCGAAGCGAGCGTAGCCACAGCCGCTAGCGTCTGGCTGGGAAGATTCACCGCGATCAGGCCGGCGATCTTTCCATGCACGTACAAAGGCGCGGCGCCCTCCATCGCGCCGTCGCGGCAAACGCGTTGCACCAAACCGGCATCGCGTCCGCGCTCTTTCGCCAGCGCGCACAACTCCGCCTCGCTCTTACCCAGCAAAATGAACCCCTCCGTCTCGCCGTTCTCGTTCCAGTCTCCGAACAAGCGGAGAAGTTGCCCTTCAATCCGCGACGCCTGCCGTTCGTCTTCGCTTGCGGCGATGGCGGCCGCCA
>DASQJB010000233.1:0-12913 GCA_035631295.1 Bryobacteraceae bacterium
GCGAAAAAAGCGAGTTCGACGAGCTCAAAAAGAAGATCGAAGCCGCCGGCATGACCAAGGACGCGCATGAAAAGGCGGTCGCCGAACTGAAGCGCCTGGAGCAAATGCCCCCCATGTCGGCCGAATCCACCGTCTCCCGTAACTATCTGGATTGGCTGCTTGCCGTGCCATGGAAGAAACGTTCCAAGGAGATCCGCGATCTCCCTTATGCACAGGGGGTTTTGGAGGGCGATCACTATGGCCTCGAAAAGATCAAGGAGCGGATTCTCGAATTCCTGGCCGTCCGGAGGCTGGTAAAAGATCCTAAGGGCTCGATTCTGTGCTTTGTAGGGCCGCCGGGCGTGGGCAAGACCTCTCTGGGAATGTCGATCGCCAAGGCGACCGGCCGCAAGTTTGTCCGGCTATCGCTCGGCGGAGTGCGCGATGAGGCGGAAGTCCGCGGCCACCGGCGCACGTATATCGGCGCTCTTCCAGGCCAAATTATCCAGATGATGAAAAAAGCCGGGGTTCGCAATCCGGTGTTTATGCTCGACGAGGTCGACAAGATGTCCACCGACTTCCGCGGCGATCCGTCGGCCGCGCTGTTGGAGGTGCTCGATCCCGAACAGAATTACATGTTCGTGGATCACTACCTGGATGTCGAGTACGATTTGAGCCAGGTGTTCTTCATCGCCACGGCCAATGTGCTGCACACTATTCCGCCGGCTTTGCAGGATCGCATGGAGGTGATCCGGCTGTCCGGCTACACCGAACTCGAGAAAATGGAGATCGCCAAGCGCTTCCTGGTGATCAAGCAACGCAAGGAATGCGGTTTGACGGAAGATCAGATCGCTTTCCCCGACGACGGCCTTCAGGAATTGATCCAGCACTACACGCGGGAAGCCGGCGTGCGCAATCTCGAGCGGGAGATCGGCAATGTCTGCCGTAAGGTCGCGCGGTCGGTAGTGAACGCGCAGTCGGCTACGGCCAGCGGCAATGGCGACAAGAAGTCTACGGCTGGTTCCGGCAAAACTGCGAAAAAGAACGACAAGAGCGTGATTGACACGACCAGGGTGAACGAGCTGTTGGGTCCCCAAAAGTTCCGCGAACAACTAGCCGATAAGAAGAATGAAGTAGGAGCAACGTTCGGACTGGCGTGGACGGAAATGGGGGGTTCTCTTCTCACCACGGAAGCCGCCATCATGGAGGGCCGCGGCCGGCTCACCACCACCGGCAAGTTGGGCGACGTGATGCAAGAATCGGCTCAGGCGGCGATGAGTTTTGTCCGCAGCCGCGCCCATCAAATGGGCTTGCCCCGCGATTTCTACCGCCATCTAGATATTCATTTACACGTTCCGGAAGGGGCCATTCCAAAGGACGGCCCGTCGGCGGGCATTACCATCGCCACCAGCATCACCAGCGCGCTTACCAGCATCCCCGTCCGAGCCGACATCGCCATGACCGGCGAAATCACGGTGCGTGGGCGCGTGCTTCCCATCGGTGGACTGAAAGAAAAACTCATGGCCGCGCACCGCCATGGCATCCTGGAAGTGGTGCTTCCCTCCGAGAATGAAAAGGATCTGCCAGACGTCCCGGAGAATATCCGAAAGGAAATGAAATTGCACTTGGTTTCTTCGATGGATGAGGTTTTAAAGCTGGCGCTAGAGAAGGAACTCGAAATGGCGCCCATCGCCGGAATGCTCACGGCCGCGGAAATCGTAGCGCGGTCGCGGGAAGAGAAAGTAACTCACTGAAGGAGTCGTCAGCCGCCGGTTGTCAGTCGCCAGTCGCCAGCCACTAAAGCTGGCGTCGTAGCTGATGACTGACGACTGATAACTGACGACTTCATGGCGTCGTCGTTTATAATAAGTGCATCCCGGCCAGAACAGTTTCCGCGGGAGGCGGAGCCTGAGATAGCGTTCTTGGGCCGGAGCAACGTCGGCAAATCCACTTTGCTGAACGCGCTAGTGGAGGCCGCGGGAGACGTAGGTGGACGGCTCGCCGACACCAGCTCCCGGCCGGGCCGTACGCAGTTGATCAATTTCTACCAGGTCGACGGCGGTTACCGATTCGTAGACCTGCCAGGGTATGGGTTCGCCAAGGTTCCCCCGGAAATCTCGCGGCAATGGAAAAGGCTGATTGAAGCCTATCTGCAGGACCGACAGGCGCTTCGCCTGTCGATCCTACTGCTAGACGCCCGGCGGGGCTGGATGGAAATGGATGTGGAATTACGGAAGTGGCTGGAAGCCCACCGGCGGCCATTCGTCGTGGCCGTCACCAAGATCGATAAGCTCAAATCTCAAAGGGAAAAACATCGGAGCCAGGCGTCTCTCCGCGATGGATACGCGGGAGAGTTGCTGGAATGCTCAGGCCTGACCGGCCGGGGAGTGAGGGAAATTTGGCAAGCAATTTCGAAAATCCAGAAGTCGTAAAGGATCCATCGGCGGCAAAGGATCTACAACCAAAAGATCAGCTGCCCAAAGACCAAGCAATGGCTGAACAAACTGTCAAAGAGCAAGTTACGAATGGCGCGGCTCAGGCGGAGCCCGCGCCCAAGACCGACGCGCCTGCGCCGACGAGATCGAGATCATCGAGGGCCGCCGATAGGCACGAGCGAGCCGAGGCGAAAGCGGCCGCGGCGCCCCCGCCGGAAGCCGATAGCAAGCCTGCGGCCGAGGCGAAAGCCGATTCCAAAGACGCGAAAGCCGATTCCAAAGACGCGAAAGCGGACGTAAAAGAGACCAAGCCCGAGACGAAAGAGCCCGAGCCCGCGAATGCAAATGCGGCGGCGTCCGGCGCCGGAGGCGCCGCAAGCAATACCGCGCCCGATGCCGGCGCTCCTGCCGCGAATGGGCCGTCCCCAGTCGCGGCGCCTCCTACCGGCGCGCCGCAGGGCCGCATTTTTGGCGCCCCGCGCGGAGGCCGTCTACAAGGCCAGTCCAAGAACGGAGCCGCGCTCGATTTGGTGGAGCTTAAAGACATGAACATCCAGAAGCTCAACCAGATCGCTAAAGATTTGGGCGTACAGGGCTTCGCCGGCTTCCGCAAACAGGAGTTGATCTTCAAAATCCTGCAAGTCCAGGCCGAGAAGAGCGGACTGATCTTTTCGGAAGGCGTGCTCGAATGCCTGCCTGACGGTTTCGGCTTCCTGCGCGCGCCCGAATATAACTATCTGCCCGGCCCCGACGACGTCTACGTCTCACCCTCGCAAATCCGCCGGTTCGATCTCCGTACCGGCGACACCGTCAGCGGCCAGATCCGGCCGCCCAAGGAAGGCGAGCGGTACTTCGCGCTCATCAAAGTCGACGCGATTAATTTCGAGCCGCCCGAGGAAGCGCGCAATAAAATCTTCTTCGATAATTTGACTCCGCTTTATCCCCAATCGCGGTTCAAATTAGAGACTCTGAAAGACAATTTCTCCGGCCGCGTCATGGATCTGCTCACGCCCATCGGCAAGGGCCAGCGCGGCCTGATTGTCGCCGCGCCCCGCACCGGCAAAACCATGCTGCTGCAATCCATCGCCAATTCGATCACCGCGAATCATCCCGAAGTCACGCTGATCGTGCTGCTGATCGACGAACGCCCCGAGGAAGTCACCGACATGCAGCGCTCGGTTAAAGGCGAAGTCATCAGCTCCACCTTCGACGAGCCGGCGTCCCGCCACGTTCAGGTTGCCGAAATGGTAATCGAAAAAGCCAAGCGGTTGGTGGAGCACAAGAAGGATGTCGTCATCCTGCTCGATTCCATTACGCGTCTCGCGCGCGCCTACAACACCGTAGTGCCGCCTTCGGGCAAGGTGCTTTCGGGCGGCGTCGACTCCAACGCCTTGCAGCGCCCCAAGCGCTTCTTCGGAGCCGCGCGCAATATCGAAGAAGGCGGCTCGCTCACCATCGTCGCCTCGGCCCTGGTCGACACCGGAAGCCGCATGGATGACGTGATCTTTGAAGAATTCAAAGGCACCGGCAACATGGAAATCCATCTCGACAGAAAGCTGATGGACAAGCGCGTCTTCCCGGCCATCGACATCTCCAAATCCGGCACCCGCAAAGAAGAGTTGCTCCTACCCAAGGACGAGCTCAACCGCGTCTGGGTATTGCGCAAAGTTTTGAACCCGCTGTCGCCGGTGGAGAGTATGGAGTTGCTCATCGACAAGCTCTCCAAGACCCGCAGTAACGCCGAGTTCCTCGCCGCCATGAGCGGGTGAGCCGATCATGACATCCTCCGTTCTAATCAGGCGGATGTGGGGCGCGAGATGAAGACGTTCATGGACGCCTATGAATGCAACCACGTGAGGCTTACTTCTCGACTCCAAAAGCGTTGCCGGGCATCCAGCTGTGCTGGGAGTTGCCGGAGTTGAAGAAGAGCATGTCGCTTTAAGCAGTTTGGCCCCGGACCTGCTGTTACAGGGGGACGGAAGGCGTGAGTTTCATGAAAGCAGTGGCAATCATTCTAATCACTGTAGGCATCGGAACCATGATCTGGGGCGCATTTGGATTCAAGACGCGGGAGAAGATAGTCGACGCCGGGCCTCTTCATATCTCGCAGGACAAAACACACAACGTGCCCTACGGCCCTGTTGCCGGCGCCGTGCTCGCTTTGGGCGGGCTGGCCCTGCTTCTAAAGGGCAAATCCTAAACGCACGAACGGTTGTTGGGCGTCACGCACGTGCTAAACCAGGCGCTAAAACTTACCTGGAGGCTGCAAAGAATTACCTGAATGAACTTCGGCCCGTCTGAGCAATCCACGCGGGACCTTGTCCAGAAAGCCATAAAAGCTTCGGCGCAAACGGCGGACCCCGTTCCTCGCGCCGATTGAAGGATCGACGAGCGGCTCTGATCGCTCCTTTCGGCTCGCAATCCACTCATAGTATGTTGCTGTCACTTTGACGCTAGCGTGCCCAGGGGGCCTAGACACCTCCTCCGGCTGCATGCCGCCGAGCTCGTATCTCGGAGCCGGTGGGGACGGCAATCAGCGATTCCAGCCCGAGTGTCCCGACCGCATAGCCGACTCTCGCGGCTCTCCGTGACAATATACACCAGGTCTGCTTTATCCGTAGTTGCGAATCAAATGGTCGCGTGGCTTCAGCTTCACCAGATCAGTTTCATCCCAAACTGAATCTGCCGCGACGTGGTCGACGTTGCGGTGATCACGCCGGCCGTCGGAGAAACGCCAGACGTTGCCGATGTGAACACCACTGTATTCGGCGTCGTGAAGTTCGCGTGGTTCAGGATGTTGAAAAACTCCGCCCGGAATTGCAGCCGCAGCCTTTCCGAAAGCTGCGTATTTTTCAACGCGGAAAAATCTACGCTCGCGATTCCCGGGCCGATCAAGGTGTCGCGGCCCACGTTGCCGTAGGTTCCCGCCGCCGGCAGGATGAAGGCGTTGGGGTTGAAATACTGATTCGGGCTGCCCAGAATCACAGGTCCGCTAAATGCGGGATTCCATGAAGGCCGGACGGGGTTGCGGCTATCGCCGTCGTTCGCCGGATTGAACCCGAGCTGCGGCGTGAAGGGAAAGCCTGATTGAAACGTCCCGATCCCGCCCACCGACCAGCCACCAATCAGTTTGTCGAGCGTCCCGCTGGCGCTCCTCCCAAAGAACTTGCCGCGGCCGATCGGCAATTCATAAGTGCCATTAATCACGGCCGCGTTCCGCACGTCATAGGTCGAAAGACCCCAATCAATCCGCGGATTCAGCGGATACATCACGAATCCCGGAGCGTTGGCGCCCACGCTGCTGTTCCACGCGGTGCCGTCGTCGAGGCTCTTGGAATATGTATACACGGCGCGAATTTGAAGCCCATTGCGAAGGCGGTGATTCACGTCCACGTGCAACGCATTGTAAAAACTGAGGCCGCTCGACCACCACGTAGTCGTATTGCCAACCGCCGGATTGCCCAGAGGCGCGCCCGAGGGAAAATAAATCGTTCCCGCCGCCAGGCTCGCCGGGCAGGGAGAGGTCGGGCAGATGGTGGGAAACGGCAGGTTGGCGTCGATAGAAATGATCTGGTGATAGCCATGCGATCCGGTATAGCCCACCGTCACCGACAGATTTCGCGCAAGCTGCTGTTCGATGTTGAAATTGTACGAAAGAACCGTGGGAATCTTGGCATCCGGTTGAATCCCGCTGGGAGTGGCTTTGCTTCCCGAAGGCAGCGCCGCGCCGGGAACGATCAGCAGCCCCGCCAGCGGAACGTTTTTGAGTGCAACGGTCGGATTATACGGCCCGTTCTGATCCAGCCGGTAGCTCAACGAATCGAGCTGCTCGTGATAAACCCCGAATCCCGTGTGAATCACCGTTTTCTGCTTGCCGAACGGGTCCCATGCGATTCCGATGCGAGGCTCGGGAAGAAACCGGGCGTTGTTTGTTGAGAATACGTTATTGCCCACGTGCGGCTGCGTCTCGATGACGCCGTTTTGATCGAACCAGTAGTTCGACGCGCGGCCGTTCACTTCACTCATTCCGTTCGAGTGCTCCAAACGGAATCCCAACGAGATCTCCAGGTTCGGCCGGACCTTGATATTGTCTTGAACGTATTCGGCCGCCTCCAGCGATCGCCAGCCCAGAAGCGTGGACTGAGGCACCACGGTGAACGTCGCGATCGTTCCTTGTAGAAAGCTTGTCAGGCTGCTGAAGGACGCTTGGCCGTACTGGTTCTGCGCCATGTTGTCGTTGTTTTGAATGCGCTGAATCCAAACGCCCGCTTCGATCCGGTGAATCCCGCGGGTGAGGTTGATATGGTCTTCGTAGGTGAACAGGTTGCGAGCCGAAGTGAGGTTACTCCCCACGTTGGTTCCCGCCGCTGTGATCTGCGAAGCCGCATTAGAAGCCGTGCCGCCGCCCACCACCACGGCCCCGATGGGAGCGCCTTGCACCCAACCCGGAATGTTCACGGGCGTCGATCCCGTGAAATAGTAACCGCCGCGCGAAAAGCCGATCCGCGCGGTGTTCAGCATGGTGGGCGAAAAGATATGCGTTTCCTGCAAGCTCGCCACCTGCTCGCGAAGCGATTCGTAGATCGAGCTGAGCGGATTCCCGGTGGGTGTATTGTCTGTGCTGTCATCGATCGTGTAGACGCCGGACAGAGAATCGCTGTTCGAGATGGCGTGGTCCAGCCGCGCCGTTCCAAAATCCTCTCGAATGATCTGCAGCGGGTGGCTGTATGCCAGCCCGATTCCGCTTCCGAGCGAAGGCCCGTTCTGCACCGGCCAAAGCGCCAGCAGTTGCTTCGCCCCCGGCGTAATTCCAACGTTCGTGAACGTTCCATTCGCGTTCTGAATCAAGCCGTTTCTTGCATTGTTGTCCGGAACCAGAGTCACATCGCTCAAGCCCAGATGTTGTCGGAATCCCTCATAATTTCCGAACAGAAACGTCTTGTCTTTCTTAATGGGCCCTCCAAGCGCGCCTCCGAATTCATTTCGCTGGAACTGCGGGATGTTCCCGACGTCGAAAAAATTCCGAGCGTCTAAGGCGCTATTGCGGAGAAATTCATATGCCGTTCCGTGCACGTCGTTCGCGCCGCTCGCTGTGACGATGCTGATCTGCGCGCCCGGGCGCTTGCCGTACTGCGCCCCATAGACGTCGCTGACCACGCTGAATTCGCGCACCGCCTCCACGCCTAAAAGCTGGCCGCTGGCGCCTCCCGGCGTCACGTTGATCTCTGAGGCGCCCGTATACTCTATCCCGTTCAACAGAAACAAGTTCTCTTGTGGTCGCCGCCCAGAAACTGCGAACATGTTCCCTACCGCCGAGTTCGATGTTCCGATTCCTCCGGACCGCTCCGCCGAATAATTCACCGTCCCCGGATTCAGCGTGATCAAACCGTCATAGCTGCGGCCGTTCAGGGGAAGATCCTTTACCTGCCGTTCGCCCACCAGTCCGCTGATCTGTTCGGTTGAAAGATTCACCGGAGTCGCGTTCTCCACCACGGTGACCGCCTGCTTCAACTCGCCGACCTGAAGCGCCAGGTTCACCTCCGCCTGCTGCCCGACAACCAGGCTGATGCCCGTCTTCACCAACGGGCTAAAACCAGAAGCCTCGGCGGTGATTTCGTATCCACCAATGGGCAGAGACGGAACCGAATACCTCCCTGCGCCGTCCGCGGTAAGCGCGCGCGAAGCGCCTGTTTCCACGTTTCGAATCACAAGAGAGGCGCTCGGAATCGCCGCGCCCGTGGAATCCGTGACAGTTCCTGAGATTCCCGCCTCCGATTGGCCCCACGCGGCAAGGGCCAGGCTCACATTAAAGACCACTATTCTCGACTTCATAGATAGAGAATAGGGACAATTGCAAGGGATTGTCAATGGGGAAAAACGTAATACTTATAACTTCTTTTTAATGATGGTGTTGCGAATCTGAATCAGGACATCCGGTTCGTTTTTTCGCCCCGGAGCCGCCTCAACTTACTGGTCGCTGCCTGGTCCACCGTCCCCGGCTGAACCGCCCGAGACGATGCGGCCGTCGGGCAACGTGACCCGCCGAGCGTCGATCAGATGCGAGCCGTCCTTGGCTAGATACCCGTCGACGATCAAGGTATCGCCCAGCTTGATGTCGCCGCGCTTGAATCCGCGCCGAGACAGCGCACCCGGCGAGCCGGCTTCGCAGCTCCAACTCGCCACGCTCCCGTCGTCGCCCGTCACTTCCATGTAGAAATACGAGTGGGGATTGGTCCACTCGATCTTGGTCAGCTTGCCTTTCAGACGAATAGCCTTGTTGCCGTCGAACTCAGCGGCGAAGGAATGATGGGCCGCCAGCGGAATAGTGCAGGCCAAACCCAGCGTAGCGATGCCAAGGGAGAGCTTCATGTTGACTGCCATATAGATCGAGAATAGGATTAGCAAAAGAGAGAGTCAAGGAGGACTCACCGTGACGCAACGGTTCATGACCCTGTTCGTGCCCGCGCTCTTTTGCGCGGTTCCATTCCAGGCGCAATCGACGGCGCCGCAGGGAAGCAAGAAGGCGCCGCCGGCCGCTTCCACCAAACCCGCGCCCCGCGGCGCGGACGGACATCCCGACTTGAGCGGCTATTGGAAGAACATGCCGGGAACCACGCCTGTCGGCAATCTTGGCAAGGATCTCCCTGGATTCAAGCTGCCGTTGACTCCTGCCGGCGAAGCAGCCTTGCAGCACAACCTCACCGCCACCATCGATCCGGAGAGCTTGTGCATCATCGGTGGAATCCCGCGCCATAACGGCAGCGGCCTCCCCTTTGAAGTTTTGCAGACGTCGAAGAAAGTCGCGTTTCTTTACTTCTACAGCTACTATCGCCTCATTCCCATCGACTCATCGCGCAAGCATAGCGAAGATCCCGACCCATCGTTTTTCGGCGACGAGCTCGGCCGTTGGGAAGGCGATACGCTGGTGATCGACTCCACCGGCTTCAAGGACGAGAAAGTATGGATCGACGAAAACGCCAACCCGCACAGCGACGCTTTGCATGTGGTGGAGCGCTGGACGCGGCCGGACGAAGGCCACATTCACGTAGATACGCTGATTGAAGATCCGAAGTTCTACACCCGCCCTTTCAATTATTCGCGGACCTGGATCGCCGGCTCGCCCGGCGAAGAGCTGCACGAATATTCATGTAGTGAAAACAACGTAGATCGCGAGCATCTTGGCTTCGGACCTGGCCCGATCCGTAAGGACGGAACCCGCGGATATGACAATCCAGCGCCGTTGCCGCCGCCGGTTCCGCGGGCCGGAAAGCAATAGGCTGATTGGCTTATAGACAAATTCGGCGCTGTTAAATATGTTATATTCCATAGGCTTGGCCTAAATTTCCCAGGCTGACGTTACCTTTTCCCACACTTCGACGTCTCTTCTTCCGGAAGCGAAGTTAAAGCTCAAGAGCAGTTTTTTGAATGGCTTCCGAAGGGCTCACAGTCCGAGCCGATCATATTCAAATCATTAAAGAGGACGTTACTAGGATGAAACTTACAAATTTAACGCTTGGATTTGCAACGCTCGCGCTCGGAATTATGAGCGCCGCATCTTACAAACTCACTTTGACCGATCCTGCCTGGGTTGGCGACACGCAACTGAAGCCCGGCGAATACAAAGTTGAGATGCAAGGCCAGATGGCGGTGTTCAAGGGCGACAAGCAGACCGCGCAGGCGGCCGCCGTCGAGGAAAAGGGCGAGAAGAAATTCCCTTACACCAGCTTTGAATCCATGGATTCCAAGATCCAGGAGATTCATGTCGGCGGCACGAATCTCACCATCAAGCTGCAAGGCGCTCCGGCCTCTCCCAAACCCGCCGGCAGCGGACTCTGATCGTCGCTGTCATCCCGCGAGCGATTGATAATAGATAGAGTCGCGTGCGTAAACGGCTCTTTCACTTAACTCTTTGCTGCGGCGTCGCGGGCGCCCTTCTCTATTTCGCGACCGCGCCCGCCGTCAGCCAACAACATCAAACCGAGGAAACGGCGTCCCACGACGCCGTTTCTCTTTTGGATGTCCAGCTCGGGCGTAGCGAGGCGACTCTCCCCTACGACATCAAGCTCGGCTATCTACCCAGCCTGCTCAAACGTCTGGACGTCAATGCGGACTCTCAAGTTCTCGTATTCTCCAAGACCAGCTTTCAACAGGCGCTGATCTCTCCCAAAAATCCGCGCGCTATCTATTTCAACGACGACATCGCGATCGGCGCAGTGCCCGGAGGCAGGGTCTTTGAGATTTCCGCGCTCGATCCCACGCGAGGCGTCATGTTTTACACCCTCGACATGCGGCCCTCGCAAAGCCCACGCTTCGAGCGCGGCGGCTCGGTGTGCGGGGAGTGCCACAATCCCATCAGCGTGCTTGTGCCCGGTCTGATGGTGACGTCCGTGATTCCGAATGCGGACGGGAGTCCATTCTTCACCGGCGCGTTTTTCAACGTCACCGATCATCGCACCCCGATCACCGAGCGGTGGGGCGGCTGGTACGTGACCGGGACAAGCGAGCCGCATATGGGAAACGCCATCGCTCCCGATCCGGAACATCCCACCGAGCTTGAAACTAAGGGAACGCAAAACCTCTTGAGCCTCGCCGGCCGATTCGACCTCTCAAAATATCCCGTCCCCACCAGCGACGTCGTGGCGCTTATGACGCTGGAGCATCAGACGCGGATGATCAACCTGATCACCAGCGTCGGCGCGCAAGCCCGCTCGCTGATTGAAAAAGGGAAGTTGGATAACGCTGCAAGCCGCCGCCTGGATCAAGCCGTGGAGGAAATCGTCACGTCGATGCTGTTCTCCGACGAAGCGCCGCTCCAGCAGCCGGTGAAGGGCGTGTCCACGTTTACAGAGACCTTTCCAAAACGCGCTCCGCGAGACAAAAAAGGCCGCTCTTTGAGGGACTTTGACCTCCAGAAGCGCCTGTTTCGCTATCCTTTGTCCTATATGATCTATAGCGCGATCTTCGACAATCTGCCGGATGCTGTCCGCGACCGCGTCTATCGCCGCTTGTACGAGGTTCTGGCGGGAAAGGATAACTCGCCAAAATATGCGCGGATTTCTTCGCAGGACCGCGCCAATATTTCGGAAATTTTCCGCGATACCAAGCCAAATTTGCCCGATTATTTCAGGTGATCCAACGGCTTCGACGCGGGAACCGCGTCGGGAGATCATGCCTCTTGACGGGTGTACCCAATACGACTACAGATGTCTGAATACTCGAACCCTCCGTATGCTGGTCTGGCGATCCTAAATGTCCTCTCAGGGGACCGACTTTGACGCCATGCTCAGCGCGCGGGCCACGAAGCTCTGGTATTCGAAGTACGTCTTTGTAACGGCTGCGCTTTGACGCCGCGGGAGGTAATGCGGACGCGGGTCCGAACAATCGCAATCGCCGCGGCGAGATGTTCCGTGTACGAAAAAGAAACGCCCTAACGGCCACGACTAGGTCCCGCACCCGGTGCGTAGAGTGGGGTTGCGAACCCTGTGATCGTGTTGTTGTAGATGTCGTCGCCGGCGCCGGCGCGCGCAGGGGCCTGGGCATAAATGCTGAAATGCCCTGTTCCGGACAGCGTGTTGCTGGTCACCGTCGCGGCATCGACGAGTGTGTGTTGCAATATGTATATACCGGTGCCGCTTCCGATGTTGATCGTGTTATTGGTAATTTTGGCCGAGGAGTACGCAGCCTTGATGCCCGTGGCCGATCCCGTGGCCGTGATAGTGTTGCCGGAGGCGACGGTGCCGTGGCCGACCAACAACAGGCAATTATTCCCATCGGCGACGCATTGAATCGTGTTGTTGGTGATCTGGATGTTGCCCGTGTAGGCGTAGTAGCTAGCGGGGGCGTAGACGTCGGCGACGACGAAGCCCCATGGGGAAGAGCCGGTCTGATTGCCCATCGTATGTACATCAGTGCCGTCGAACAGGACGTTCATTCCGCTTAAGGATACGCCGATCCCGGTTCCATCTGGGTACAGGTAAATGTGGTTGTTCGTCATTGTGATGTTCCCGGCGTATTCTCCAAAACCAACCGTAGTGTCTTGAAAAGTGTTTCCCGACCAGACTCCGTTCTGACTGTCGCGCTGGCCAAGCTCCTGATGGATGTAGGGACCGTTAATAGCCGCGATCGTGTTCCGGAGAAGGTGAAGTGCTCCACTGTATTCAACAGTAATTCGTTGACGTTGCCGCCGCCGATCGAAGTATCGGAAAGAAACTGGTCGTTGCTGGCGCTAAAATTGAAGGTTTCGCTGACGGCCAGAGGTAAAGCACCCTGAACGATGACGTCGTTAATAGCGATATCGTGAGCCGCGAGGGAGGTGACCTTGGCGATGGAGGGGGCGGCAAAGGGGCGGATGACTGGATCGGCGAGTGTCAGTTGGCCGGATGCGACATCCACGCCGGTGACCTGGCTCATCTGGGCCGGTAATACGTCACCGCTCGTGTACTCGTAGATCGCGACGTAGTCCCCGACTGCGAAATTCGCTGCCTGAGCGGCCGTAGACA
>DASQJB010000234.1:0-3900 GCA_035631295.1 Bryobacteraceae bacterium
GAGTCGCCGGGATCGATTTCGTATTGTTCGTCCTCGCTGCGGACGACGGCGTTATGCCGCAGACGCTCGAGCACCTCGCGATCCTCGATCTACTGAACGTCCGCAGAGGCGCGGTGGCACTCACCAAGATTGATCGCGTGGAGCCCTCGCGGCTGGCGGAAATTCGCGGCGAATGCGCCGCATTGCTCGCGGAAACAACGCTGGATGGCGCGCGAATTCTTCCAGTGTCGGCGGTGACTGGGGAAGGAATTGCCGCGCTGAAGGACTACCTGCTGCGAGAAGCACACGCCTGTCCGCCAAGGCCCGCTTCAGGCAACTTCCGCTTGGCGATCGACCGGTGCTTCAGTTTGTCGGGAACGGGCCTGATCGTGACGGGGACTGTATTCTCCGGTGCGGTCGCAGTCGGAGAACAGATCCGTGTGTTGCAACCGGGACTCTCTGCCCGAATCCGATCCATTCACGCGCAAAACTCACCTGCGGAGCGCGGCAGAGCAGGCCAGCGGTGCGCGCTGAATCTGTCTGGGGCCGGCTTGAAGCAGGAGGTTATCTGCCGCGGCGACTGGGTCGTGACAGGGAATCTTCCGGAGCCCGCGAGGAAGCTTGACACGCGCATTCGCGTGCTCTGGCATGAGCGGCGTCCGCTGGCCCACGGGACGCCGGTCCATGTTCATCTCGGGGCTGCGGACGTTATCGGCCGCGTAGCGATTCTGGACGGCTCAAGTATCGCACCGGGAGATTCAGCGTTGGTTCAGCTTGTGCTCGATCGGCCGCTGGGCGCTGTCCGCGGCGATGGTTTGATCCTGCGTGATCAGTCCGCGCAGTGCACCATAGGCGGCGGATATGTGATCGATGTTTTCCCGCCATTGCGAGGCCGTGCGAGACCGGGCCGGCTCGCGTGTCTCCGCGCCATGGACTGCGACAATCACAAGCAGGCACTAACATGCCTCCTGGAGGCAGCGGCCGGGGAAGTCTCTTTACAGCAGTTCACGGCGAATCGGAACTTGACTCACGCGGAGGCTCAGCAAATCTTCGCCCGTATGCAAATGCGCGTCGTGCAGCAGTTAGCATACTCGATTCCATACTGGAGCCATCTTAGGCAGACCGCGCTCGAAAACCTCGAAACGCTGCATCGCCGTGAGCCTGGCGCGATCGCCTTCCCCGAAGAGCGCCTTCTCAGCGCGCCGCGGGAGGTCGCTTTGGCTGTAACCGCCGAGCTGCTGCGCGAGCGCGCAATTGTCAAAGAGGCGTCAGGTGTTCGTCTCGCTTCACACTTACCGATGCTTGAAGCGCTCGACACCGCACAGTGGAAACGGATTGCGCCCTTGCTCGCTCAAAACCCTCTCCGCCCCCCAACGATGAATGAGATTGCCGCGGCCATCCACGAGAACCCCAAGAAGATTGAATCGTTCCTGCTTCGGGCCTCGCGCCTTGGGCTTCTCATTCGGGTTACCGCGAACCGCTTCTTCGTGCCTGAGGCGATCCGGCGGCTGGCTGCAATTACTGAGGACTTGGCGTCGCGCGATAGAGATCGCCGCGTCACGGCCGCTGCACTCCGCGACGCCACGAATATAGGACGCACGGTCGCGATCGATGTGCTCGAATATTTCGATCGCGTCAGACTCACCCGGCGCGTGGGCGATACGCACGAAGTGGTTGCAAGACTGAGCGATATACTGAAGTCCTCGGTCGCGGACGGAAGAGAAACGCATCCCGGTGGGGCGCCCGGACTTCAAATCCGGTGAGGGGCGTCAGACGTCCCTGGTGGGTTCGACTCCCACTCTTTTCCGCCAATTTGACTGTTGGTATTGTAAACTCTACGCGCGAGCATCGCTGCGGCTGTCACCGGATGCGTTTCAGAGTGACTGGTGCTGCGGGCAGGAATTGAAAACCTGAAGAGGTCCGTTCCATCCCAGCCACCCACAGACGTGTGCCGTTGTGGCAATCGTGCGCGAGGGCTTGGCTTTACCGCGTTCAGGCAAAAATGCTATGAGGCGACTATTCAGGCGGCGCGCCGCTCGTACCGGTGGTGCAGCCGCCAACTTGCGGTATGGCCAGTACCTGCCCCAGTTCCGGCCCTTGCACCGCGCGCGGTGCCGGTGACCATTCCGGGCCTTTATAAAGGAAAGGATAAGACGTTCCCGTGTCCTTATCCAGCGAAAGGTGCGTCCGCGATACGTGATAGCAGTTGAGGAAGCTAGTTCTGTTAACGCGGCCGCGCGCGGATTGAAGGCTGCACCCTGTACTTCGAAGGTCCGTTCGCCTGCGTTATGGAATAATTGTAAACGCCACCGCGTGCAAGGAGGTTCCGATGATCTGGAGACCACCGCGTGCAACGGTTTTGGGTGCGATGCTTTTTGGCCTGTGGCCCGCAACGACCGCCCAGGCGGATAATCAGCAGCTGGTTCAGGACTATCTGCAGCGTCGCGGAGTCGCTGGCGCCGTCTTGAGACCTGTGACTGACGATTTCGTCAGCCGGGCTTTCCCAAATTTTAGCTTTTTCGGCGTAGTCTTCCCGCAGTACCCGGTCGCCGTGCTATGCCCCCCGACAACGGATCTGAAGTGCGCAAATCTGTTCTTTGTCCGAAACAGCCAGGTTGATTTTGTATCGACAATCGACGATCTCAGATTCTTCTTCGCTGTGAATCTGGGTCCCGCGCCCACTCAGGATGCGGCGACAGACGCCGTCAGCACTTGGCTGCGCTTTTCCGAAGAGATAAAGCAGGATCTGTTCTACACCTTCTCTCCACCCGACGTCTCTTACACGGCCCGCGATGATTTAACCTTGCTGCGAGCGCATGCGTCAGTCGCTGCCGGCGGCGATGGCAATATCGACGTAGTCATGACATTCGGCGCTGCCGGGAGTTTCGTAAGCGTTCTGGAAAAGGGTGCGGTACGGCCCGGAATCAGGCCGATCTGCCAAGCCACCAAATTGCTCGATTCCGATCCGATCGTGCGTCGCATGGCGGAACAGGACCTCCTGGTCATGGGCCCCGCCGCAAAGCCATACCTCGACCAAGTCCGAGCCAGGGTCCGGCCGAAGCTCCAGCAGGCAATCGACCGGATCTGGCAGCGAATTGTGAGTGAGGGCCGCTAGCCTTTACCGCTTCGTTTTACTTTCTTTTCCTCCCGAAACTGCCAAAACTTGGATCTAACGTTCGGCCAGGAGACACCCACGGCTTGCTACCGCTGATCAGATGGGAGACTCCCACGTATTTTGGTCATTCGCATATCGAGGCTCTCTGGAAGTCAGGGTTTACGATAGCCTGAACAGAAAGGTCCTCATCACGGTGGCGCTGACCGTAGGTGTTCTTGCGGCATTCACCATGTTCCTTCTTCTGCCCACCAAGGGACAAGGGTGCCGACGACCGGAGCGAGGATTCGCATCGAGCGCCCCTCAGGCGAGGTCTTTCAGCTCGACTTTCCTGTTCGGCCTGGAAGTACGGCGGCGGCGCTTCAACCTGTCTGAGTTCGACCGCGTCAGCCTGAGCCAGGGCTTTCGTGCGGGATACCAGGTCTCCCTCGTCGGTCGGGACCAGGAACTAAGGTCTTCCTTACGGCGAACCTGGGAACCGCGTGTCACCGCGCAGAAGAAGTTGCTGCGGAATGTGGAGCAACGGTCGGCGATCAGCTATAAAGGTTCAGGAGGAACGGTATGAAAACCCCTGCACTGAAAGTTTTGCTTACGGCGGCGGTTCTGATTCCTATGGCGGTCTACGCCCAGCCCAGGCCGGGAAACCCGACGAATGCTACCGTCATCAGCAAGGCTGAGATCGACAAGATCGGCGCCACGGAACAATCTCAGCGGGTCCGTGACGAGAATGCCAAAGTTGTCGATATCGGCGACGGCTGGAGCATGGAGTTGGGCATCATTCATCGCGCCTCCACTCGGAACCCGCCGCC
>DASQJB010000235.1:0-10089 GCA_035631295.1 Bryobacteraceae bacterium
GCCGAGGGCGGGAAAAATCGCAACCTGATTTAGACGCGCTACATGATTGCGGCGGGGGGAGCAGGATCGTCGGGTTTGCCGGCTCTCGCGAGCGGCAGAAAGATCATCATCAACCCCAGCGCCGCCATGACCAGTGCGCCAGCGAAATAGGAAGGCTCGGAAAAGAATTGGTAGATCGGCTTGTCGAAAAACCGGAAGGTCGCGATGATTAGGCCCGTGAGCGCCTCGCCTGCGATCAAGCCGCTCGCGATCAGGATGCCGACGCTTTCGACGCGCGTCCGCTGCGCTTCGTTGTTTCCGGCGCGACGGCTCAGCATGTCCTGAACGCCACGTAGAACGCCGCCTACAAAAATCGCGAAGCTGGTGGAGAACGGGAGATACATTCCCACTGCCACCAGCATGGGGCTGCGCACCTTCAGCAGGATCAGCGAGACGCCGAACAGCGCGCCCGTCACTACCAGCGGCCATGGCATCTCTCCGCCGACGATGCCTTGCGCCAGCGCCGCCATGAGGCCCGCTTGCGGAGCCGGCAATGCCTTGCTGCCAAAACCGCCAAGACCGCCTTGAAGGATGTAAAGCGGGACGTACATCACCAGGCTGGCCACGACGACCGCGATCAATTCCGCGATCTGAATGGTTCGAGGCGTGCCGCCCAGGATGTAGCCGGCCTTAAAATCCTGCAGAAGCTCGCCAGCAACAGCGGACGAGACGCATACCACCGCGGCGACTCCCAGCACAACCGCTACCCCGCCCGTCCCCGAAACCCCCAACGCCACCATCAACAGCGCCGCAATAATCAGCGTAGATAGCGTCAGCCCGGAGATCGGGTTGTTGGACGAACCGATCATCCCCACCAGATTCCCCGAAACCGTCGCGAAGAAGAAGCCGACCAGCAACATCACAACGGCCGCTACGACTCCCGCTACGACATTGCCCGAAATGAACACATATAGCGCGATCATCAGCAGGAACGTGAAGAAGATCAGCGAGAGCACCGTCTTCGATCCCATGTACCGCTCGGTGCGCGCCATGGATTCCAGCGGTGGAGCGCCGTGGCGCAACTCAGTGAGCGCTCGGCCCAGGCTCGAAGTCAGATTGCTCCCCATGCGGAACAACGTGTACGCCGCGCCCACCATCATGCCGCCCACGGCGATCGGCCGCACGATATAACGCCAGACGGCGGCGGCCTCGTTAGCCCATCCGTCGGCCCCCGCTCCCGCAGGAAGAAACTCTTGCAGCCTCGGTCCGAGAAGGAACATGAATAGGGGCACGAGAACGCCCCACGCCAGCAGGCCGCCGGAAAACTGCAATGCCGCGAGCGTCGGGCCGATCACGTAGCCCACACCCATATAGGCGGGGCTGACTGTCGGCGCATCAAAGGTAGAGATGGCTCCGGCATTCACCACATTGCGGCTTCCGGCCGGGCCGAGACGCACGAAGCTTTTTCCGGCTTCGCCGATCCGCACGAAGAAGCTTTTGTCCACGGCGAACAATTGCATCGCGCCCAGGAGCTGCACCGCCGCGCCTACGCCGATATTCCAGAAAAGATAGCGCGCTGCTTCGGCGCCGCGTCTTCCAGCCTTGTGGATCTCCGATGCGGCCACGGATTCGGGAAACGGCAGCGTAGGATCTTCCACAAGCGCGCGACGCACCAAAGAAACGAACAAGACGCCGAGCACGCTGCCCACTAGCATGAGCGCCGTCGACTTCCAATAGGCGTGAGCGGGATCGAAAGAGGTCCACGAACCTGCGATCACAAACGCGGGGATTGTGAAAATCGCCCCAGCCGCCACGGATTCACCGATCGATCCGGCGGTTCGCGTGATGTTCTCCTCCAACACGGAGCCATTGAAAAGCCGCAACACCGCCATGCCGATTACCGCCGCCGGATACGTCGCCGCGATCGTCACTCCGGCGCGCAAGCCTAGGTAGGCGTTCGCCGCGCCCAGAACTACGGTCAGCAAGAGGCCCAGCAGCACCGCTCGCAGAGTGAACTCTTTCATACTGGCGCTGTCGGGCACGAAGGGGCGATGTTTGGGGGGAGGGTTCAAGGTGGCAGGTTCGCTCATAGCTTAAAACTCATAGCCTGAAGCTTATAGTCTAAAGCCTCAAATTGAACCCCGTTCAGTGATACGCTATCCGTCGAGGTGCATCCATGGTTCGATCGACGAACGTTGGCCGCCGCAAATTCCTGAAGAAAGCAGCCGGGGGCGCAGCCGCGCTCGCCGCCGGTCCCGCCGCGAGAGCACAATCTCAAGCCGCCGAACCGCGCCGAGCGGCCGAGCCGACTGCCGCCGCGCGACAGGCCGAAACCGCTGCTCCAAGCGTGGAGGTCTTGACCGCAGACCGCCCCGGTTCAGACTTTATGGTGGATGTCCTCAAATCGCTCGGCTTCGAGTATGTCTGCGCCAATCCGGGCTCCAGCTTCCGCGGGCTGCACGAGTCCATCGTCAACTACGGAGGCAACCGCACCCCGGAGTTCATCACTTGTTGCCACGAAGAATCCGCCGTCGCGATGGGCCACGGCTACGCCAAGGTGGAAGGGAAGCCTCTGGCGGTGCTGCTGCATGGCGCCGTCGGCGCGCAGCACGCCGCCATGGCGGTCTACAACGCGTTCTGCGACCGCGTGCCGGTCTATCTGATCTCGGCCAACTTGGCGGATGCGACCAGCCGCCGCCCTGGGGTCGAATGGGCGCACAGCGTTCAAGACGGCAACACGCTCCTGCGCGATTTCGTGAAATGGGACGATACGCCGGCTTCGCTCGAGCACTTCGCCGAATCGGCCGTGCGCGCGTACAAGATCGCTATGACGCCGCCCATGATGCCAGTCGCTTTGGTGGCCGATGGCGATCTTCAGGAGAACCCGCATCCAGGCGATTGGCCGCGCCTCCCCAAGCTCGCGCTCGCCGCGCCTCCGCAAGGCGATTCCGGCGCGGTGGCCGAGGCCGCGCGGCGGCTCGTTGGCGCCGAGAATCCCGTGATTATCGTAGATCGAGCCGCACGCACTCCCGTGGGAATGAAGCTGCTAGTCGAACTCGCCGAAGCATTGCAAGCGCCGGTGATCGATCAGAACGGGCGAATGAACTTCCCTTCCCGGCATCCCCTGAATCACACCGAGCGCGCTCGCACGCTGATCGCCGAGGCCGATGTGATTCTGGGACTGGAACTCACAGACTTCTGGGGAACTGTGAACTCGTTTCGCGATCAACTGCAGCGGACTTCTCGGCGGCTGACGAAGTCCGGGGCGAAGCTTATCAGCATCGCTTCGACCGATCTGTTCCTCAAAAGCAACTATCAGGACTTCCAGCGCTTCGCGGAAGTCGACTTGCCAATAGCTGCCGATGCCGAAGCAACCTTGCCGTCATTGATCGAGGCGGCCAAGCGCCTTATGACCAACGACCGCAAAGCAGCGCTGGCGGATCGCGGAGCGAAGCTCGCGCTCGCGGCGAAACAGGCGCAAGACCGCGTCCGAGCCGAAGCCGCTTATGCATGGGACGCCAGTCCGATCAGCACCGCGCGCCTTTCCGCCGAGCTCTGGGCGCAAATCAAAAACGAAGATTGGGCGCTGGTTTCCGAAGTCGGCTTCATCAGCCGGTGGCCCTTGCGGCTGTGGAATTTCGACAAGCCGTATCAATTCCTGGGAGGGTCGGGCGGCGCCGGCGTCGGCTACGGCGCGCCAGCCTCGGTCGGCGCGGCCCTGGCCAACAAAAAGCACGCGCGGCTCAGCGTCGCCATTCAGAACGACGGCGATCTCATGTACGCGCCCGGCGTGCTCTGGACTGCCGCTCACCACCGTATCCCCCTGTTGAGCGTGATGCACAACAATCGCGCTTATCATCAGGAGGTGATGCATGTGCAGCGCATGGCCGCGCGCCACAACCGCGGCATAACCCAGGCAAGTATCGGCACGACGCTCGAAGATCCCAATATCGATTACGCCAAAATTGCCCAAGGAATGGGCGTCCACGCCGAAGGTCCGATCACGGACCCCAAAGACCTCGGACCCGCCATCGCACGCGCCGTTGCGATTGTCAAGCAGGGCGAACCAGCACTGGTGGACGTAGTGACGCAGCCGCGATAGAGCCTTAGCGCCCAGCGGCCCTGGCTCCCCCGCCGCTGCCTTTCGGTTTCCGCATGATTAGCGTCAGCGGAATCATCAGGAGGAACACGATCGTAATCAACTGGAAGAGATCCACAAACGCGCGCATGGCGGCTTGGCGTTGCACCACTCCGAAAATCGACGCATAGGCGCGTCGTTCCGCTAGCGCCTGCCCCGAGCCCATTCCCAGAAACATCGACCGCATGGCCGCCAGCCGCTGCGTAGCTTCCGGGTTCGTCGCGGTCACATTCGATCCGAGGATGGCTATATACTTCTGCTGAAACCGAGTGTTCAGCATGGCGATGATCGCAATTCCCACGCTCCCGCCCAGGTTTCGCATCAGATTGTAAATGCTGGTAGCGTTGCCCATCGCTTCCCGCGGGACGGGGTTCATGGCGATAGTGGTGAGGGGCACAAACACCATTCCTAGTCCGAAGCCCTGAATGGCCTGCGGCCAGAACAGATCCCAAAAGCCTGCATCAAGGTTCAATTGCGACAACCGCCAGGTCGATGCCGCGCCCATGAGCAGCCCACCCGCCAGGACTTTCCGGGGATCGAAACGCGAAACAAAAATGCCGACAAGCGGCATGCCGATCATCGATCCCAGCCCGCGCGGCGCCATCGTGAACCCCGTGGTCGTCGCCGGATATCCCAAAAGCGTCTGCAACCAGATCGGCAGCAGCACAATGCTGCCGTACAGCACGAACCCGAGCGTCGTCATCAAGAACACGCCCGCCGAATAGCTTCGCAGCCGAAAGACGTTCATGTTCATCACCGGATGCTCCGCCATCAACTCACGAACCACGAACGCGATCAGAAATACGATGGCAATCGCCACCAGTATCACGATGAAACGGGAGCTGAACCAGTCCAGTTCTTGCCCTTTATCAAAGGCGACTTGCAGAGCGCCGATCCAAACCGTGAGCATCCCGATGCCCCACCAGTCCACGCCCGCCTCGCTGCGGCGAATGTAGGGCGGGTCAAAGACGAACATCTGCACCATGAATATCGATAAGATGCCGACGGGCAAGTTGATATAGAACACCCATCGCCAGCTGTAACTGTCGGTCAGCCAGCCGCCCAGAACCGGCCCTAGCACCGGCGCCACCACGATTCCCAGGCCCCAGAAGCCCATCGCTTTGCCGCGCGCTTCCGGCGGAAAGGCTTCCAGCAGCACGGCCTGCGAGAGCGGCGCGAGCGAGCCTCCGCAAGCTCCTTGCAGCAGGCGGAACACGATCAGCAACGGGAGCGTCGGAGCAGCGCCGCACAAAAATGACGATGCCGTGAAACCCACCACCGAAAACATTAGCAGCCGCTTGCGCCCGAAATGATTTGACAGCCACCCGGTGATGGGAAGAATCACTGCGTTCGCGACCAAATAGGACGTCAGCACCCACGTGGCTTCTTCGATCGTCGCTGACAAGTTTCCGGCAATATGCGGCAGGGACACGTTGACGACTGTGGTGTCCAGCACCTCCATGAACGTGCAGCACATCACTGAGATAGCGACGATCCATGGATTTACATGGGAGTGGTCGGCATGCGGGGAATTTACCTGCGGGGTCGCGGACATGCGGGTTTGCTTTCACAGGATAGCGTGCGCCCGCTCTCGCTCACCGCGCTGCGCTGAGTTGGACTTCCGCTTTCACCCAATCGCAGACGGCCTTTCTATCGGCCTCCGAAAGCCAAGCGTCCGGATAATGTAGGGGCTTGTAGTACCAAAGCGGCATTCTATTGCTCGCCACCATTTCGCAAATCGAGATCAATCGGTCCGTCCGCTCTTCTGGCGTGTAGCGACCCCACTTGGACAGGTTCATATGCTCGCGCGCGCCGTAGACGTCGGCTGGCAGCAACCAGTGCATCGGCGCGACGGTGCTATACCAAGGCCAATCCGTCCGCTCCGAATGACAGTTATGGCACGCCCGGTGGAAAACGGCAGCGACGTTCGGCGGCATTTGAGTGTGCGCTTCGATGTTCTCCGATGGGTTGACAGGCGTGCCCGTGCGGTCCACCCTTGCCGCGTTCATCCAACCGACAGCGGCCGCGATGGCAATAAGCGCCACCACTTCCACATCACTGGCCGCCCTTTGCGGACCGGCCCAGCGATCGTACGTAGGCTGCAACCGCGGAAATCTCCTCTGCCGAGAGCTTCCCCTTCCATCCCACCATAAGGGTTCCCTTCCGGCCGTTCTTGATCGTTTTAACGATGTCGGCGTCGGTAAGGCTTGCCTGGGTTTTCGGATCTGTAAGATCCGGCGGAGCCACCTTGGTTTTGCCCTTGCCGTCGTCGCCATGGCAGCGGGCGCAATTCGCCTTGAAAACCGCCTCGCCATCCGCGGCAAACGTCGGCACGGCGCTCACCAAAAACGCCAGCAGTACAATTTTCGACGTCATCGGCGTATTTCCCCATTCCTGCTTCGATTCTAAAAGTCTGATGCCGAAAGAATAGGGGCTGTTTCCGCCCGGCGGTCAGCCGATGTAGGACGCAGAAAAAAAAGGCCCCCGTCGAAGCACATCCTGACGGAGGCCTTGCTCTGGTTGGTGCTCTGTCTAGGAGGGAAAACTCGCTATTGCGCGGCGGTCACATGGGCCCGCCGGTTACGCTGCCAGCAGTCCTCGGTTTCGTCGGTGCAAACCGGGCGTTCTTTGCCGTAGCTGATCATTGTCAATTGATTGCTGGGAATTCCCAAAGAAATGAGGAATTCCTCAACCGCGTGCGCGCGCCGGTCGCCCAGCGCCAGGTTGTATTCCTGCGAGCCGCGCTCGTCCGCATGGCCTTCGATCACAAGCTTCTGGTTGGGATAGTTAGAAAGGATCTCCTTGATCACATTCACATCGCCTTGCAGGGCCGTGCTAGCGTCCGGACGAATCGTGCTCTTATCGTAATCGAACAGCGCGTCCACCAGCCGCGCCAGGCTCTCGTTCAAAGTCGCGCGTTCCTGAGGTGTAATCGTATTGCTGCGCGGCGGGGTTTGAGTCACGGCTTGCGTGGGCGCTGGGGCGGGCGTCTGCTTCACCGGAGCCGGTTTCGCCGCTGGCGGCGCCGAGGCCACCGGGGCGGGCGGGGGAGCCGGAGGAGGCGAGGCCACCGCGACTTTCTTCGAGCAAGCTGCCGACGCGAGGAGCAATCCCATCGCGCCCATCGGAAGAATGATCTTTCTCATAGTCTCCTTATTTAAGTAAAACCTACCACAAGGCGCCCGGAAAATCCTGCCGGGACAGTATTTCTTACGGGACTTCAAGCGATAGACTAGTACGTAAGCATCGTAGAGCAGCTTAAGTGCCTGCTCTACCCTCTCGTATAGCATGCCCGTTCGCCCCCGATTCGCAAGCCGCCATTTCCTATTAGCGGGATTCGGCGGTTTGCTGCTGTTGATGTTTGTGGCAGGGGTTAGCGCCTTGCTGGTCTTGCGGCAGGTCCGATCGAGCGACACGCAGGAAAGAAGGCTCTATCTTCGCCGGTCCACTGCGCTGGACCTCGTCCGCACGGGCATTTATCAGTCAGCCATCGTGATGCGCGCCTATCTGCTAGCGCCGGACTCGCAACAAGCCGGCTTCCAGCTCAATCTCTGGAGGCAGGCGAAGTCGGCTACCGACCACGGCATGACGGAGTGCGCCTCCGTTCTCGATCCCGCGGATGCGCCGCAAATGCGCGATCTGCGCTCCCAGGTTCAGGATTACTGGCGGCTGCTCGATTTCCTCACGACCATTCCGGAAAAGGACCGCCGCGTCCTCGGCGGCGAATACTTGAACCGCGAAGTGGTGCGCCGCAGAAGCCAGGCGCTGGATCTTGTGGACCGCATCGACCAGATGAACTCCCGGCAGATGGCGGTCGGCGACGCGCAACTCAACCGGACCTACGATCGCCTGCGCCTTTGGATGATGGGCTTGATTGGTCTCACCATCGCCGCCGGGATGTGGCTCGCCGTCTTCACCATCCGGCGCGTGTTGGACCTGGAAAACGAGCTGACTCGCCGCTATCAGGAGAATGAGCGCGCCCGAGGAGAATTGAAAGAACTTTCCGCGCGCCTGGTTTCGGCCCAGGAAGAGGAGCGCCGGGCGATTTCCCGCGAGCTGCATGACGAGGTCGGCCAGTCGCTTTCGGCCTTGCTGATGGAGGCCGGCAACGCCGCGGCGCGCGTACCCGCCGATTCGGCGCCCGACTTAAAAGAGATCCGCCGCCATGTGGATTCCATCCGCAAACTGGCGGAAGCCAGCGTAAACGTGATCCGTAACATGACGCTGCTGCTGCGCCCCTCTATGCTGGACGATTTCGGCTTGGCGCCCGCGCTCGAATGGCAGGCTCGCGAAGTTTCTAAGCGAACCGGCCTGCGGGTTCATGTGGCCGCCGAGGAGTCCGTCGGCGACTTGCCGGATGCGCTCAAAACCTGCATCTATCGCGTCGTCCAGGAGGCGCTTCACAATTGCGCGCGGCATTCCCAGGCGCGCGCAGTGAAAGTTGTGGTCGAGCAGGAATCCTCCAAGATCGTGCTGACCGTGGAAGACGATGGCCGCGGATTCGACACGCGCCGGGTCCGGGGGCTCGGCCTGGTGGGAATGGAGGAACGCGTCAATCACCTGGGCGGCGTCTTTCATGTGCGTTCGCGGCCTGGCGCCGGCACCAAAATTGCGGTGGAGCTGCCCATTGCCATTTGAGACGGCAGTTAAGAGATGACCACCTTAATGAATAACCAGATCCGCATCCTTCTCGCCGACGACCACACCGTAATGCGCAGCGGCTTGCGCCTGTTGCTCGAACGCCAGCCGAACCTCACAGTCGTGGCCGAGGCCGCCGACGGGAAGGAAGCCGTCGCCTTGGCCGCGCAGGAACGTCCCGACGTTGTGATCATGGATATCGCCATGCCCCATATGAACGGCGTGGAAGCAGCGCGCCAGATAGTGAGCCAGAGTCCGGACACCGCCGTCGCCATCCTGAGCATGCATAGCGATGAAAGCTATGTGATCCGGTCGTTGAAGGCCGGCGCCCGCGCTTATCTGCTCAAGGACTCCGCCGAAGCGGATCTGTTGGAAGCGATTCACGCGATCCGCGGTGGCAAAAGCTTTTTCAGCCCCGCCGTCCGACGCATCTTGAAGGAAGATTATGTGCGCCAGCTCGAGGAAATGGGCGCTGAGGATAGCTACGAGCTGCTCACCAACCGCGAGCGCGAAGTCCTGCAGCTCGTCGCCGAAGGCAAGAGCAACAAAGAAGTCGCCAATCTGCTGAATCTCAGCCTGTATACGGTGGAGACGCACCGGACCCACATCTTGCAGAAGCTGAATCTTCACAGCGTGCCGGAGCTGATTCTTTACGCCGTCCGCAAGGGAATTATCAGTTAGTCCGCGAAAGGCGCGTACTTACGCAACCCCCGGCTGTTTCTCAGCCTCCGAATAACTCCACGTCGCCGGCCAAACTCTCCACGATGTCTTCACGCGTGATCATCCCCTTCACGCCCGAGCCATCCTGCATCACAAGCGCAACCGCCGCTCCACTGGCGCGCATCCGCCGGAGAACCTCAACCAAAGAAGCGTCTCCCGGCACGAAAATATAGCCGGGCGGCGCACCATCGCCTTCCGTACACCCCGCCGCCGCCCCGCTCAACGGCCGCATTGCTTCCTCTGCGCGCCGCGAAAATGTCAGGTCCGCGCGCATCGATTCTGGCACGCTCTCCCCCCGCAGCGTCAGCTTGCGCGTATAGATGCTGTCCCGGATCAACGCCTTCCGCACGCCATAGCTTACAGCCACAGTCAACACCAGCGGAAGAATCGCGGCAGCATCCCGCGTCATCTCGAAAGTCATCACGATCGCCGTCAGCGCCGCGCCCGTCGCCCCTCCCACCACTCCGCCCATCCCCGCCAGCGCGAACGCCGCCGGGCTGGAGTGCAGCGCCGGAAACGCGCGGTTCAGCGCCACGCCCCACGCCCCGCCCGCCATCGCCCCCAGAAACAGCGACGGAGAAAATACGCCACCCGATCCTCCCGACCCCAGCGTC
>DASQJB010000236.1:0-18272 GCA_035631295.1 Bryobacteraceae bacterium
CGAGGCGCAGCTCGGAGAGCTGGGCACCGCGCCTGTTGCACGGCAATCCATCGAAAATAATGGAGCCATCGTGATCGTCGATTCGCTGGAGCGCGCGGTCGAGTTTTCGAACGCGCTTGCGCCGGAGCATCTCGCTTTGCACGATCCCACTCTGCTCGGCTCGGTTCAAAACGCGGGGTCGGTTTTTTTGGGGCCGATGAGTCCGGAAGCCGCGGGTGATTACGCGTCGGGGCCGAATCATGTCCTGCCGACATCGGGCGCTGCCCGCTTCCGGGGCGGGCTTTCCGGTGCGGACTTCGTGAAAGTGATTTCGGTCCAGGAACTCAACCCGAAGGCGCTGGCGCGTCTGACGCCGGCGATTACGACACTCGCCCGGGCGGAGGGATTGGAAGCGCACGCGCGGTCTGTGGAGGTGAGAAGTGAATAGGGCGATCGCGTGGCGCAGGCACTCGTGCCTGCCGCCTCGACACTCGTGTCGAGGCCTGGCCTTGTGCACGCATGAGGCGTCGAGACGAGTCTCGACGCGGCAGGCACGAGTGCCTGCGCCACGGGGAGATTGCACGTATGCGTAATCCCGAGCCTCGAGAAGCTGTTCGCCGCATGGCGCCATACTCGCCGCCCAGCGCCGGACGCGAGGGCAAGCTGCGGCTCGACTTCAATGAAAACACGGTCGGCTGCTCGCCCAAGGTGATCGAATTCCTGAAGGAGAAGCTCACTTCGGACCGCTTGTCCATTTATCCCGAATACGTCGAGGCTCTGGCCGATTTGGCCGCATTCTTTGGCGTCTCCTCCGGCGAATTCACTCTTACCAACGGCACCGACGAAGCGATTCAACTGCTCATCAATTGCTACGTGGACGATGGCGCGGACGTTCTCACGCTGACACCTTCCTACGCTATGTATCGCTTTTACGCGGATGTGGCCGGGGCTTGCGTGCGCGAAGTGGAGTTCCGGCGCGAGACTCTGGAGTTTCCGCTGGAGGAGCTTCTCGCCGCCATCCGTCCCTCCACTCGCGCAATCCTGATCGCCAATCCCAACAACCCCACCGGAACCGGAATTGATCTCGAAAACGTGCGCAAAATTATCGAGACCGCGCCGGGAGCCGCTGTGCTGATCGACGAAGCGTACTTCGAATTTTGCGGCGTCACGGCGCTCGGCTGCATTCGGGAATACAACAATCTGTTTATCAGCCGCACGTTCTCAAAAGCTTACGGCATGGCCGCGATGCGCTGCGGGTGCCTGTTTTCCTCGGCTGGCAATGTGGCGTGGCTCAGGAAGGCTCAGTCGCCGTATAGCGTGAATGCAATAGCCGTTCTGGCTGCGCGCGCGGCCGTGCGCGACCGGGAATACATCAAGCAATACGTCGCAGAGGTTTTGGAATCTCGCGAGCGGGTGTACCGCTCCCTTGAGCGTCTCGGCATTCGCTATTACCCCAGCCGCGCCAATTTCGTGCTGTTCGAAGCCGGCGACCGAGCCATCCCCATTCGCGACGCGTTGCGCGAGCGCGGAGTGCTGGTGCGCGACCGCAGCTATGAAATTCCCGGCTGCGTGCGCGTCACGCTCGGCACGCGATTTGCAACCGAGCGATTCTTGGCGGAACTAACCAGGCTATGGACGGCATAATCATCTTCGACATGGATGGAGTGCTGGCGGAAGTCACCGAGTCCTACCGCGAGGGCGTGGTGCAGACGGTCGAGCATTTCACCGGCCGGCTCATCGAGCGAGAGCTGGTGCAGCAGTACAAGAACGCCGGCGGATGGAATAACGACTGGGCTCTGTCGCAGCGGATCTGCGCCGATTTGGGCCATCGAGTTGACTACGAAACCGTCGTCGATTATTTCAATGAGATCTTCATTGGGCAAAACGGCGATGGCCTCATCCGGCGTGAGCGCTGGTTTCCCGAGCCCGGCTTTCTCGAACGTCTCAATACTCGCTTCGGCCTGGCGATATTCACCGGCCGGCTGCGCTACGAGCTCGATTTCACGCTCGGCCGTTTCGCGGTACAGATGGTCTTCGACCCTATCATTTGCGCCGAGCACGTCGCCAACAGCAAGCCGGCGCCGGACGGTCTGCTGGCGATCCAGCGAATGAGGCCAGGCCGCAGACTCTGGTATGTGGGCGATACCGTTGATGACGCTCGCTCCGCGCGCGCTGCGGGAGTGCCGTTCATCGGCATCCTGGCGCGCTCGCACTCCCATCGCGAGGAGCTTCAGCAGCTTTTCGAACAGGAGAAGGCCGCCGCAATTGTTGAAAACGTCAACGAAATTGAAGGTGTGCTATGAGGCGCGCCTCAGTCGAGCGCAATACCAAGGAGACCCAAATCCGCGGCGCGCTGAGCCTTGAAGGCCGCGGAAGATACGAGATTTCCACCGGCATCCGCTTTCTCGACCACATGCTGGAGCTATTCACGAAGCACGGCGGGTTCGATTTGACGCTACAGGCTAAAGGCGACCTGGACGTGGATCAGCATCACACCGTGGAAGACACGGGCATTGTGCTCGGCCAGCTCTTCGCAAAAGCTCTGGGCGACCGCCGCGGTATTAATCGCGCCGGTTATTTCGTGATGCCTATGGATGAGACGCTGGCCGTGGTTGCGGTGGATTTAAGCGGCCGGCCGGCGTTGGTTTACAAGGATCTGGTCAAGACGCGGCTGGTGGGCGATCTGCAAACGGAATTAGTAGAAGACTTCTTCGGCGGCTTCGTCAACCACGCGGGCGCGAACCTCCATGCCAAAATTCTGTACGGCCGGTCGAATCACCACAAAGTCGAAGCGATCTTCAAATCCTTCGCGCGGGCAATGCGCTACGCGTGCTCGACAGATGCACGGCTCAAAGAGCAGCTTCCGTCCACCAAAGGTCTGCTATGATTTCGATCTTCGATTACGGCGCCGGCAATCTGCAGTCGGTGAAAAACACCCTGGGAGCGCTCGGCGCGTCTTACGAATTGATCCGGGATTCTGCGGGCCTGCGCCGCGCATCGAAAATCATTCTTCCGGGCGTGGGGCATTTCGGCCAGATGATGCGGGCGCTTGACGAATTGAAAGTCCGCGAGACCTTGGTGGAGCGCATTCGCGCCGGCGTCCCTTTTCTGGGGATTTGCCTGGGTCTTCAGGCTCTGTTCACGTCCAGCGAGGAGGCTCCCGAAGAGCGCGGCCTGGGGATTTATGAAGGCGAGGTACGGCGCTTTCGAGGCGAATTGCGCATTCCGCACATGGGGTGGAACCAAGTTCGGTGCTGCCGCGAAACCCGCCTGCTGAGCGGGGCCGGAACTGCTTCTTATCTCTATTTCGCGAATAGTTACTACTGTCCGATCGTCCCGGCCACGGCGGCCACGTGCGATTACATTGTTCCTTTTACGGCGATCCTGGATCAAGGCAACGTTTACGGCGTCCAATTTCATCCCGAGAAATCGGGGCCGGCCGGGCTAGCGGTCGTGAGCAACTTCATCGAACCATGCTAGCGAAGCGCATCATCCCTTGCCTGGACGTCACCGCCGGACGCGTCGTGAAAGGGGTGAACTTCGTCAATCTGCGCGATGCGGGCGATCCGGTGGAGTTAGCGGCCCGCTACAACGAACAGGGCGCGGACGAGCTGGTGTTTCTGGACATCACCGCGTCGAGCGACGATCGCGAAACCATGGTGGACGTGGTGGCGCGCACTGCCCGTGAGGTATTCATTCCACTCACGGTAGGCGGAGGAATTCGCTCAGTCGAGGACGGGCGGAGGATCTTGCACGCGGGCGCGGACAAAGTCAGCGTAAACACCGCTGCTGTCCGCCGCCCCGAGTTGATCTCAGAGATGAGCGCGGAATTCGGAGCGCAGGCCGTAGTGCTGGCGATCGACGCAAGACGCAGGCCCGGTGGAGGCTGGAATGTCTACACGCGTGGCGGCCGCCACGACGAAGGTATCGACGCGATCGAATGGGCGCGCCGCGGCGAAGAGTTGGGCGCGGGCGAGATCCTGCTTACCTCCATGGATACAGACGGCGTGCAGACCGGCTTCGACTGTCCGCTCACGCGCGCGGTTCGCGAAGCGACCACAATTCCGGTGATCGCGTCCGGCGGCGCCGGAAAGCCGGAGGATTTTCTGGAGGTGCTGGGGCATGCCGATGCAGCGCTGGCGGCCTCGATCTTTCATTACGGCGCCTATACAGTGGGGGACCTCAAGAACTATCTCTCCGCCTGCGAGGTTCCCGTCCGCTTATGATCCTTCCTTGCATCGACCTGATGGATGGAAAAGTTGTGCAGCTTGTTCAAGGCCGCGACAAGGCTCTGGAGGGCGACAATCCGCTGGAAATGCTGCGCCGCTTCGCGGCGTTTCCGGAAATCCAATTGATCGATCTGAACGCGGCGATCGGCAACGGCGAAAACTCGGTGATCGTCGCAACGCTGGCCGCGTGTGCCCGCTGCCGCGTGGGAGGGGGAGTGCGGACGCCCGAGCGCGCGCGCCATCTCGTCGAGCAAGGCGCGCATCGGGTGATCGTGGGAACGGCCGCGTTCACGCCCGCGATTGAGGAAATTTCGGCTACGGTCGGAGCGGAGCGGGTCGTCGTCGCGCTCGATTCCAAAGACGGCAAAATCGTAATCAAGGGCTGGCGCGAAGCCACGGATTTCACCGCCGAAGAAGTCATCGGCCGGCTGGAGCCTTACTGCTCCGGCTTTCTCTGCACCTATGTGGACAAGGAAGGAATGATGCAGGGGACCGACCTCGACTGGTTCCGCAGGCTTCGCGCCGCCACCCGCCACGAGCTCACTGCCGCGGGCGGTATCTCTACGCTTGAAGAGATCCGCGAGCTGCACTCAATGGGCGTCCATGCGGCGCTCGGGATGGCGATCTACACGGGCCGCCTGGACCTGGACCAGTTGGCATCGTTAGCGTAACAGTCAAGTGGAGCAGGATTCAGCCTGCAACGAAGGCTTTAGCCTCCGCGCCACACGGGATTCCAATACGCAACCGGAGAAAGAGCAAAGCCGTAGGCGCCATCGCGATTCTACAAAGCGGCCCGAATATCCAGAGAGCCCGCGCCGACGGTGAACATGTCGTAGGTGCTGGGATACACTTTGCCGGTATTGGAATCCACGGCAATGCTGGTGAGCGGGAAAGTCTTTGAAGCGGTCTTCATCAGCCGCGCCTTAATGGTGTCGGGCGAAAGGCTGGGATCTTGTGTTGCAGCAGGACCGCAGCCGCGCCGCTCACCACCAGCGTGGCCATGCTGGCGCCGCTCAGTTGGATGTAGTACGGGGAAGAGATATTGCCCGGAAACTGCTTCGCCAGCGTCGAGCCCGGCACCAGGAGGGAATGCACCAGGTTACCCGGCGCCACGACGTCGGGCTTCACCTCGAAATCGATCCAGGTGGGGCCTTTGGAGCTATAGCTGGCGATAAGATCGTCGCTGCGCTGCGGCGTGCCCTCGGTTTTCATCGCGCCCACGGTGATGGCGTAAAGATCGTTGCCGGGCGAAGTGACCGTCGCGTAGCCGTTTCGTCCCAAGTTGCCCGCGGCGGTCACTACCACGATGCCTTTTTCCAGGCCGCCGTCACGGCCGGCACAGCGGGTCCAAAGTGCAGCATTCGAAAATGGGCCGCCCGATCGAGAGATTGATCACGCGGATCTTGTATTGGTTCTTGAGGGCGATGGCGCGATCGATGGCGGCGATCACGACGCTGTCGCTGGACGCTCCATTGGCGTCCAAAATGCGCAGATCGATAAGATGCGCGCCAGGGCGACGCCGCGGTAAACGCCGCCGGACGCCGCGCCGTCTCCAGCCGCGATGCCGGCCACGCGTGTGCCGTGGCCGTAGTCGTCAAGATTCGTGGACGCGACGAAACTTTGCCGGTAGACGACGCGGCCAGCCACGTCGGGATGATTGTAGATGCCGCTATCGAGGATCGCGATGCCAACCCCCGCGCCGGAGTATCCGGCTTGGAACGCATAATTGGCCCCCGAGGCGGCCGTGGTCAAATCGAGCGTGCCCGCGACCTGGCGGTCGAGAGAGATGAAGGAGACCAATGGATCGCGCAGAAGGCCGAGGATCCCCGCGCCCGGCAATGTTACCGAGACCGCCGGGATCGCCGAGTATTGATGAGTGATTGTGCCGCCGAGAGCTACAAGCTCCAATTGCTGCACGAGGCCCGGCGTCGAGTTGTACTGAACGATGACATTCACCGGCCCAAAGAGATTGTTCAATAGGCTCTCGAGATCGGAAGCGAGTTTAGAAGCCCCTTGACCGAAGCTGAGCGAGGTACTGATGGCCAGGCAGAACCAAAGGGTGATGCGTTTGAGGCATGCGTTTCATGACTCCGGTAATAGCAGCGTGGGCGCCACAGTCTAGTACGTTGATTCTTCGGGAGAAATGGCATATTCCTAACTGGACTGAGCACCAATTTGACGCTGGAACGCGACAACCTGACGCTCTTGCTGCCGCGCCGAACCGGGGTTATACTACAATGTAGTCTTTGAATGGCGGAGATCTTGGGTACCTTCGAGCAAGCCGTTCTACTAGCAATCATCCGGCTGAGGGACGACGCCTATGGCCGCGCGATTTTGCAAGAGGTCGGATTGCGCCTTGGACGCGAGGTAGCTCCCGGCGCGGTGCAGGCGACTCTCGAACGCCTGGAAAACAAGGGCTTGGTCACGTCGCAACTCGGCGCTGGAACGCCGATTCGCTCGGGTCGTCCACGACGCTTCTATCGAGTCGGCCCTTCAGGCATCTCCGCTCTTAACGACGCGCGAACCGCGGTTGAGCATCTTTGGCGCGGCCTCCGCTGGCCGCTGAAAGGACACGCATGAGAACCAATCCACCCGCGTGGGCCGAAGCGATGCTTCGACTCTTTCTCAGACCCGATGTGTTCCTGAGCACTTCGGGCGACTTACTGGAGCAATATCGAGACAGCATCCTTCCCGTACGTGGGCTGTTCCGCGCTGACCGCTGGTACTTGAGGCAGGTGCTCGGATTCGCGCTGCGCAAGATCTTGCCGTGGGCCGCGTTGTTCGCCGGCGTTTTTGTGGCGCGTTTTGCGTTGGATATGCTTCATCCCACCACCGATTTCCACACTCGGTCCCAAGTAACCACTTACACATCGATCGGCCTTCTGCTAACGGCTGGATTCTGGTCGGCTTGGCGCTCAGGTTCGTTTTTCGCCGGCGCGGCCGCGGGCTTTGCGACCGTGGCCGCCGCCAGCGTGTTGAGCATAGCCGGTACCGCTGGGCTTCTTGCGTTTTGGCACGACGCGCCCGCCATGAGCGCTATCGCAGCAAGCGGTGGCCTGGATGAAGCCCTCTTTCTACCCGCATTTCTGATCGTGCCTGGCATCGTGCTCGGCGCCATTGGCGGTCTCGTGGGCGCAGGGGCGAAGCGGCTCTGGCGCGCGATCTAGCTGGAATTTGTTGGTTAACCGCTCCCTAACGGTCGCGGCTCTGTAGGTGGCTAGACTTCGGCCATTTGCCGGCGCGCGCGGCGAGTTCCCGCCCATTCCAGGCGCAGGTCGCGGCAGACCTCGTCGAGCATTTCCAGATCGCAACTCTTGCGCTCCATGGCGAAGGCCGTCAGCAATAGGTTGTCGCAGACGCCGTTCATCAGCCGCGGAATTCCCTGCGTGCGCATGTGGATCTCCACCATCAGCTCTTCCGGAAACACCGTCTGATTCAGCATCCCCACGCGCTGCAGCCTCGATTCGATGTAGCTCAGTGCATCGCGCAAGCTGAACGGCTCCAGATTGCACCGCAACAGAATGCGCTGCTTGAGTTGGCGCATGTTGGGAGCATCCAGCTTGCGGTCCAACTCCGGTTGTCCCGCGAGGATGATTTGGAGAAGCTTGCCTTGGCGGTTTTCCATGTTTCCCAAGAGCCGGATCTCCTCGAGAACCTCCCACTCCAGATTGTGCGCTTCGTCAACGATCAAGACGGCGGTGCGTCCCTGCCGCGACTGCTCAATTAGAAAGGCGTTCAGCGCGAACAGCACCTCGGTCTTCGAAGTGCGCTTGCAATTCAAGCCGAAATCGTACGCGATCATCTCAAGGAATTGATCGCTATTGATTCGTGAATTGAAGATATACGCATACTCGAGGCGTTGCGAGTCGACATAGTCCAGCAGGCATTCGAGCATCGTGGTCTTGCCGGTGCCGACTTCGCCCGCCAGCACGATGAATCCCTTTCTCCCCTGCACGCCGTAAATCAAATTCGCAAGCGCTTCTTCGTGCTGCGGGCTCCGATACAGAAACGACGGGTCCGGGCTGAGGTTGAACGGGCTTTCGGAAAACCCGAAAAAGGCATTGTACATTTCTTGACCTAACAGACGCAGGGCCGCACAGGACCGATAGTACCATGCGAGGCTAACCTGTAGAGAATGAGCAATTCCGGCCTAGATCTGTTACAGCATCGATCGCAGTTTCCCGTTACTAGAGAGCTAATCTACTTGAACCACGCAGCTGTAGCGCCTCTTGCGCGGCCGGCCGCGGAGGCCATGGCGCGGCTGACGAAGGATGTTCTGCACAATGGCTCGTTTCATTCGAGCGGGTGGGTGGAAACCTATGACGGCCTGCGCACGGCCGCGGCTCGTCTCATGCATGCCGAGCCGGGAGAGATTGCACTGCTGAAGAACACATCGGAAGGGATCGCGACGATAGCCATGGGGCTCGATTGGCGTGCGGGTGATCGCGTGGTCGCGTTTGAGGAGGAGTTTCCGGCGAACCAGTATCCGTGGCGGCGCCTGGAGGCAAAAGGCGTGAGAGTCGAGTGGCTACGCGCCTCCGATCCGCTGGATCGGATCGATGAAGCCGTCCGCGACGCAAAGCTCGTGGCGCTCAGCTTCGTTCAATACCTTACCGGCCTTCGCTCGAACCTGAACGCGATCGGCGAAATCTGCCGTCGCCGCGGCGCGATATTTTTGGTCGACGCGATTCAAGGATTGGGAGCGTTCCCGCTCGACGTGCGGGCGGCGCATATAGACGCCCTCGCGGCCGACGGACACAAATGGCTGCTGGGACCGGAGGGCTGCGCGATCCTCTATATTTCCCGTGAGCTTCAGCAACGCGTTGAACCGGCGGAATTCGGTTGGACCAATGTAGCTGGCTACGAAGACTATTCGAGCCGCGATATGACACTCCGCCCCGACGCGGGCCGCTATGAATGCGGAACGCTGAACACAATCGGCTGCTACGGGCTGCGGGCATCTATCGAATTTCTGCTGAGCGTCAGCGTCGAGCGTATTGCGCCAGCGGTGCAGGCGCTGGGCGACCGCATCGCCGAAGGCGTGCGCGTCCGCGGCTACGAATTGCTGGGGAACAGGACGGCGGAAAATGGAGCGGGTATCGTCAGCTTCCGCAAAGCGGGCGTTGACTCGGCGGCGCTGGTCGCGCGGTTGCGCGAAAACAAAATCTCTACCGCCGCCCGAGCCGGCTGGGTCCGGGCGTCGCCGCATTTCTACATTGCTCCGGACGAAATAGACGCGATGTTGGAATGCCTTCCGTAAAGAGAGCGGATCGAGAGGCTCGTTCAATTCACGCCGCCCAATCGGAATTGTTAAGGTGGCGCTCACTCGAAATCCACACGTCGGCAACCTATATTTCGACGTTCTCCTTGTTCGAACATGTTAAACTCGGCTCCCATAGCGGGCGCCCACGACTGATTATTCACGGATACTCCGATCAGGGGAAATCTTTCATTCCCCTTGCGAAGGCTCTTGAAGCAAAAGGCATCAGTGTCGACGATATCAATATCGCCTCGTGGATTTCCCTCAGCAATGAGATCACACTCAAGGATGTAGGCGAAGCTCTGGAACGAGCCCTCCGCGACCCCGCGCTGAACGGCAAACTGGCGGATAAGGAGTTTGACGCGATTGTGCATTCCACGGGGATGCTGGTCGTGCGGTCTTGGCTCGCGGGGAACCCCTCGGTACGGATACCCCTGTTGAAGCATTTGATCGCATTGGCTCCCGCAACATTCGGATCTCCGCTGGCCGCCCCGGGGACGCAGCCTGCTCGGCGCGATCTTTAAGGGCAACAGGGATCTCGGGCCGGACTTCCTGGCGGCCGGCGACAAGATCCTGGATGGTCTCGAGCTAGGCAGCCGGTTTACCTGGGACTTGGCGCATCAAGACCTTTTGAGCGACGCAATCTATTACGGCTTTGATAAGAAGACCCCTTTCGTGTTTGTGTTCTGTGGCGCCAAGCCGTACGAGGGAATTCGGAAACTGGTGGACAAGCCAGGCACGCACGGAACGGTGCGCTGGGCGGGAGTAGCTCTCGACACGGTGAAATTTACGTTCGATCTTCGTCGAAGCCCTGGGGCCCCGACAGACCTGGTTCGGCTGAAGTCGAATGCTGGGGGCGAGGCGCGCCTGCCCATCCCGTTCTGGCCGGTGAAGGATCGAACGCACGGATCGATCGTGAGTGAAACGCCCGAGTACTTGGTGGAGTTGATTGTCGCGGCGCTTGGAGTCTCCGACAGAGAATCGTTTAACGCGTGGTGTACAGAAGCATCGGCGCAGACGACTGAGGCTCGTCAGGAGTTGGAGAGAGGCGCCAAAGTATTTCAACAGTTTGTTGTGCATGCGCGCGATCAGAGGGGCGATCCGATAACGGATTTCCATTTGGACGTCGAAGGGATGTCAGGCGGCAAGCCATGTGGCTCTTGGGGCGACGACAATCTGGAGCTTCACCCGTATTCCACCGATAAGAGTTTTCGCTGCTACCACGTTTGTAGCGATCTTGAGGACGCAACGGGTTCTGGAAAAATCGACTCTTTTCGGGTTCGAGTGATCGCTTGTTCCGGTTCGGAATGGGTAGCCTACCACGGGGAAGGAAGCGAGGTGCTACCGGATCTCAACGGTCAAGTAGATCGGGAGGGCAAATGGGACGCCGTCATCAACATCCCGGTCAGGCCCAGGGACGGGGAACCAACGCTGTTTGCGCCTTTCATGACCACGCTTGTGGAGATCATCCTCCAATGTGACCCGCTGCCTTTGGGAGCCGCGGCTTCCGATGTGCTGCCATGGTCCGCCGCCGGCGGCTAGCGTTTGCGGTCCACGCCCTTCACTTGCCCACCATGTGGGCTGGATCGCGGTTGTTTTCTTCGCAAATGCTCTCGATGAGCTCGGCGTCGGGAAGCAGGCGCCAAGCCTGATGAACAGTCCATGGTTTGGTATACGCATCGGGATCGTTGACCGTGAATTCGACGTCCATGTGACCGATCTTCGGTCTTGTGAAACGCTCCGTCATGCGGAGAGATTCAGTTCCGGGCAGGCCCTTCATGTCGAGCCAGGTCTTGCCGTTTTGTCCGATTGTGTCCACGATGAGTGTGTCCTTGTCCCAATGGCCGATGGAATATCCCATCCAGGTTGGCTGAGGATTCTTGGGCAGCGGCCGCCCATCGGTGAAGATCTGGCGGTAGATGGTGCGGGATTCGTGGAGGAGTATCGTCAGATCTTCCGTCTGCACCAGCTTGAGGCCGTCCGGAATGTTGTCCTTTTCGGGAATGCCCGAGGGGAGGCAAGATACGCCGGGGTGGTCCTTGCCGTTGTTTGCGATGCGTTGGTTGTAAAGATCGCGGGCCCATGGCTTCAGCGGAATCTCCTCCTGCTTCATGTCGGCCGCGAGGTTCAACAGATATTTGGTGGGATTCTCAGGCATCCAGAAGCCGGAAAGATCGGGCTTGCCGTACGACGTGCGCACGGCTGGCGCGTTCACATCGATCTTGCCGTCCGGCGTGCGCGGAACATGTTTCCAGGGATACGGGTCCCATTGCGCATGGGCCAAGGCGGCGATGGTCAATGCCATCGCTAAGATAGGCAGCGGTTTGGTCATATCGAATTATTTGGCGGGGCGCTTTTCATCGGCACGCGCACCGGCGAGTATTCCTTGCATGCCGATGTTCCCCTCGTGGCAGGCGTACTCCAGCAGGGGCTGCTTCGAGAGCCGCAAAGGGATCATCGCCGTCCACGGCTTGGACCACGTTCCCGGATCTTCCACCGTGATATCCCATTGCAGAACCTCGGGGCTGGTGCGCGTAAACCTTTCGACCACGTGCAACTGCGCGCTTGACGTGCCACCGAATCCCCCCGGCATCAACGCGTTGGGCTTATAGTTCGTGGTGTCCACCACTAGCGTGTCGCCTTGCCAGCGCCCGCGCGAGTCGCCGAGCCAGGTCTGGATATTCGGCGGCAGGTGGGGACTTCCCTCCAGAGAGATGATCCGTGTATCGTGAATCGTCTCGGATTCGATGGCCACCTGCTTGGCGGACTGGACGATCTGAAAATAGCTTTGATACGCGGCTCCGAAGCGGGGCGAGCCGAACGTGATGCAGCGTTCGCTCAAACCTCGGTCCTCAGGTCCGGCGGGAACGCGGTTGCGCGCCGCGACCGTCGCCGTCTGTCTCCTCTGAGCCTCCGCCGTCAGCGGAGGAAGACGGCCATCCGCTGGATCAGTGATAAGCGACGTGCGATTATCCCAATCCCTGGGCAGAACCCAGACTGAGCTGTAGTCACCCGTTCCGCCGTCGGTGCTCTTGAACCCTTCTTTCTCTCCCTTCACATTTGCCAGCACAGTCGCGAAAACCTGATCCCCGAAGGCGGCGTCGGAACTTCCGTTGGCGAACAACTTCGCTTCTTCCTTCTTGAGCGCCGCCACTTCCTGCTCGGTCAGATAGGGGCGCCCCGCTAATTCCTTTGGGCGCTCCAGCGGCGTGGCGTTGTTGTTTCCCCAAACTCCCTGAAGATCCGGCCGGCCGTCAGCAGTACGAGGCGCTGTCCAATTTCCCGTTCCCTTGACGGCGGGTTTTGTATTCACTGCCTGAGCCATCGCGTGTCCGCCTGCGAGAGATAGAACGAGCGCTGTTGAGCCCGCGAAAGTGAGATTTCGAAAGTTCATTTCGGCCTCCCTGTTCGTAACAAGTATATGCGCTCTTGAGCATATGAGGATAGGCTTGGCCGTCGCGAAAAAAACCGCAGGATCCCTATTGACGGCTTCCTGGAATAGTGTATATACTGTGTATACTGAGATGGACGGAGCCTTCACAATCTCCCAATCCGACAAACGCGCCATGTACCTCCAGATTATGGAGCAGATCAAACAGCGAATTGCCGTCGGCGATTGGAAGGAGGGCCAACCGATCCCTTCCATCCGCCAGCTTGCCGTCGATCTTCAGATCAGCGTGATCACGGTGAAGCGGGCTTATCTGGAGCTGGAGCGGGAAGGAGTGATTGTGACCCAGCAGGGAAAAGGCTCGCGCGTCGCCTCAAAGCCAGGGCTGGGCATGCAGCTTCGGAAGCAGGAACTGGAACAACATCTGGAGCAGGCGGCGCGCATTGCGGGCCTTATAGGCATGCGGCCCAGAGAGCTGGAAGAACGGCTGCGCGAGGCCGGGGACCGCCTGAATCACAGGGAAGCAGAGAAGGAAACAGTATGAACGATTTCGCCATAGAGATGAGCGGAGTTTCGAAGCGTTATCGCTTCTTTTCGCTCGAAGATATCCGCTTGAACGTGCCCGAAGGACAGATCATGGGCCTCATCGGACCGAACGGAGCCGGCAAGTCCACCACGATTCGCATTCTGCTTGGGCTGGTGCATCAGGATGAGGGCGAAGTGCGCGTTCTGAACCGTCGGATGCCGGCCGAACAGATCGGCGCGAAGTGGGACATCGGCTTCGCGTCGGAGGATATGCGGCTGTATGAGTCCATGACGCTCGATTGGCATATGAGGTTTATCCGGTCGATCTATCCCGGTTGGGACGCCCCATATGCGCAGCTTCTGCTCAAGCGCTTCGGCCTGAGGGCGGAGCAGAAGATCAAGGGGCTGTCGCACGGCCAGCGGGTGAAGGCGACGTTGCTCTTGGTGCTGGCGCGCCGGCCTAAGCTGCTGGTCCTGGACGAGCCAACCACGGGGCTGGATCCTGTGGCTCGGCATGAAATCCTGCGCGAGCTGACCAGCGTGATGGCCGACGAAGGCCGCAGCATTCTGTTTTCGTCGCACCACACACAGGATGTGGAGCAGATATCCGATCGCATCACGTTCATCGACCGGGGCCGCATCCTCGACTCCATGGATAAGGAGGTGTACCTGGACCGCTGGCGGCGCCTGCGTCTGGAGACGCCCGCCGGAGTCGAGCTGCCGGCTCTCCCCGGAATCATCGGCGTGAGGCAAGAGGGAAGGCTGGCGGTTGCGACGGCGAACGCGTTCATCCCGGATCTTGTGGGCGCTTATGAGAGCGCGGGCGCTCGGGTTCAGCGCGTCGAGAGCATGACGCTCGAAGAAATTTTCGTAGCCAATGTCGAGTACAGCCGGGAGCGAGAGGAGGTACAGGCATGAGAGGTTCTGTAGTCGGGCAGTTGATTTTGAAGGACTGGGTGCTTTATCGCACGCAACTCCTTCTTATGATCGCCGGAGGCGCGATTGGACTGGCCGTGGTTCTGCGTGGTGGGCAAGGACCATTCACGATCGGCGCTGTCGCCTTTTTCGTGGCGATGGTCCTGGTGGCTCACATGCTGCCGATGGCGGGGATCGTGAATGAAAGGAAAAACAAAAATCTGGCGTTCCTGATGAGCCTTCCCATCTCGTCCACTCAGTACACCACGTCGAAGCTGATCTCTACTTTTGGGCTGTTTCTCATTTCCTGGCTGACGATGGTGGCCGCGGCCGTCGTGCTCATCGAGACTCGCGGTATGGCCCCTCGCGGGTTTATTCCGATGCTGCTGATCCTCGCGTTGCTACCGTTTGTTGGCTTCTGTCTGATGACGAGCGCCGCGCTCGTGGGAGAAACGGAAGGATGGGCGATCGCGGCGAATGTGGCTTGCAGCTCGTCCTACGGATTGATTTGGACCTACATGGTCCAAGTACCAGCGCTGACGACGAATGCGGCGGGTCCGGTCCCCGTGTGGAATTCGACAGTGCTCAGGATTCTTGGCGTCGAGCTGGGATTGATCGTGCTGATCCTGGCGCTTACGTACTATCTGCAATCCAGAAAACGCGACTTCATTTAGCCGCTAAAGTCACTCGATAACACGAAAGGAAAAATCATATGCGATACGTGTGTCTTCTCGTTCTGACGTTGCCGGTTCTGTCGGCTCAAGACGGAGCGGCGATCTATAAAGAGCGCTGCGCTTCATGCCACGATGCGCCACAGGAGCGAGTCCCGTCGATCACGGCCATCAAAGCCATGAGCGGCGAGGCCATCTACCTTGCCCTCACCAATGGCGCGATGAAGAGCCGCGCCGAGGGTCTTTCGATTACGCAGGTTTTTGCGCTCATCGGCTATATAGCGCCCACCGGCGGCACGCAGCCGGCGGCGGCCTTTGAGCCGACGTGCAAGGGCGGCCCGGCTTTCCGGTATGAAGCGGGCGCGCCGCAGTGGAACGGGTGGAGCACCAGCCCCACCAGCTCGCGATTTCAGGATGCAACTTCTGCGGGCCTCTCGGCGCGGGACGTCCCTAAGCTCAAGCTGAAGTGGGCGTTCAATCTGGGAGATGTCACGGTCGCCCGATCGCAGCCCGCGGTCGCCGGAGGCCGCGTGTTCATCGCCACGGCGAAGGGAGCAGTCTATTCGCTGGACGCCAGTACTGGCTGCACGCACTGGGGATTTCAGGCGACGGGACCCATCCGCTCCGGCGTGACCCTGGGCGAAGCCAACGGCGCGCCCGCCGTGTTCTTCGGAGATGCGAGCGCGAATTTGTACGCTCTCGACGCCGGAAGCGGGAAGTTGATCTGGAAGGTTCATCCGGCGGAGCACTACGCGACGACAGTGACGGCCACCCCGCGGTTCTACAAGGGGGTGGTGTACCAGCCGTTCGCTTCCTTCGAGGAAGCGCTCGGCGCCGATCCCAAATTCGAGTGCTGCACGTTCCGCGGAAGCGTGATCGCGTTGGACGCTGGCACGGGGAAGACGATTTGGCAGACCTTCACCATCGCGGAACCGGCGAAGGCGACCGGCAAGACTCCGGGCGGGGCGCAACGGCACGGCCCTTCCGGCGCGAGCATTTGGTCGAGTCCGACGATCGACGAGCAGCTTGGCTTTCTGTATGTCGCCACAGGAGACAACTATTCCGACCCACCGACCGGCGCAAGCGACGCGATCCTGGCGATGGATCTCAAGACCGGAAAGCTGCTGTGGTCGAAGCAACTGACTGAAAACGACGCTTACAACACGGCGTGCGGAGCGCCGACGCCGGGCAATTGCCCGGAAGCCAAAGGGCCGGATTTCGATTTTGGGCAGCCGCCGATTCTGGTGAGCTTGGGCGCGGGGAAGCGGGCGCTAGTGATCGGGCAAAAGTCGGGGATGGTGCACGCCGTCGATCCGGATAAGAAAGGCGAGATCCTGTGGCAGACCAGAGCCGGTCAGGGGAGCGCGCTTGGCGGGAGCCAATGGGGCTCGGCTTCCGATGGGAAAAATGTCTATGTCGCGATTTCCGATATCGGCATCGGCGGCATCCCAGATCCAAGGTCGCCGGCGGGATTCAAATTGACTCTCGATCCGAACAAGGGCGGCGGGCTGCACGCGCTTGCCCTCAAGACCGGGAAAATGGTCTGGACCGCGAAGCCCCAGGCGTGCGAGGCCAGCAGAACGGACTGCTCTCCCGCGCAATCAGCCGCAGTGAGTGCGATTCCGGGAGTGGTCTTTTCCGGCTCGGTCGACGGACATCTGCGCGCCTATTCCACCGAGAAGGGCGAAGTTTTGTGGGACACTGACACGGCCCGTGAGTTCGACGCCGTCAATGGCAAAGCCGCTCACGGAGGTTCGATGGACGCAGCCGGGCCAGCCGTGGTCAACGGCATGGTCTTTGTGAACTCCGGCTATGGCCAATGGGGCGGCATGCCCGGCAACGCGCTCTTGGTCTTCTCCGTGAACGGGAAGTAGCGACGTTGCCGGCTTATTTCAAGGCGCTGCCTTCCTCCGAGGGGTACCCCTTCTCGAACCAGTCCGTAGCCATATTCGTGGGAACGTGGAGCACGCGAACCTTGGTGAACCCCATCTGCTTCAGAGTGGAATAGGCCGGCCGGATGTTGGGGCACCTCTCCATGGGACAGCAACCGCAATAGATCACGATGTCGGTGTCTTTGCTCAAAGCGACGGCTGCCTTTTTCAGCGCCTCTATTCCCGCCGCCGTCGAACCTGGACCAGCGAAGATCGCGCGGGGCAGGTGTTTGTTGTTGTAGAGCACCGGGAAGGCTACTGCAAAGACGACCGGCGGCTTCGCCATGGACGATTGGAGCGTCTTGGCCAGAACCGCCGGCTCCAAAAGATCGGCTGCATTCCAAGGATCAGCCGGGCTTTGGCTTACCAGAACCTGCGAAAGAAGAAAGATCGCTAGGACAGTCGAGGAAAGTGTCAGCTTCATAGAACCCTCCTGCTTGCGGTTCAGGATAGCGCACCGGCAGGGCCAACGGCGATGCGGCCCTGTGTGGATCGGCTGCTCGAGGAACTACGAGAAACCGCGCTCGACAATCTGCGCGATGTCCATCAGTTTCGGCGGATTTGCCGAAACCGCCGGCAGAGCGTCGCGGAACATAGTGGCGCAAAAGGGGCAGGCCGCGGCGACCACTTCCGCTCCCGTGGAAGCCAGCTCGCGGGCGCGGTTGTGACTCACTCGCTCGCCCTTCTCCTCGCCCAGAAACGCGAGCCCGCCGCCGGCTCCGCAGCAAAAGCTGCGCTCGCGGCTGCGCGGGGGATCGAGGGGCTGCCCGAGCAGGCCACGCGGCTCGTCGAAGACGCCGCGATACCGGCCCAAATAGCACGGATCATGATATACGATCTTCTCGCTGTTCTCAGCCGCCGGAAGCGTGCCGCGGTGCCGCGCCAGGAATTCGCTGTGATGCTCCACGAGCGGAGGTTCGCCGTGCTCCCTCCAATCCGAGCCGATGGTGCGCACACAGTGCGGGCAGATGGAAACGATTTTTCGAACCTTAGCTTGCTTCAGCACGGCTAAATTTTGCTCGGCGAGTTGCTGGAATACGAGATCATTGCCCAGCCGCCGCGCGGGGTCGCCGGTGCAGCGCTCTTTGCCGAGGACGCCGAAGCTCGTCCCCAATCGATTCATGACGCGAGCGAACGAGGCAATAATCTCGCGCCCGCCGGGATCGTACGCGCCCATGCAGCCCAACCAGAGGCAATACTCCTGGCTACCGTCGAAAATCGGGAATTGCTGCTTCTGGATAAATTTGTCGCGCTCGTTGGAGCTGAGTCCGAGCGCGTTGCCGTTGCGCTCCAGCGCCAGGAACAGCTTGGTCCCATAATCGTCCTCCCATTGGCCCGTGTTGACGGCGCCGCGTCGCAACCCCACGATGGTGG
>DASQJB010000237.1:0-5499 GCA_035631295.1 Bryobacteraceae bacterium
AGCGCCACAGTGAAACATGCGGCCACATGCCTTGTCTTCATAGCGCCTAGGAGTAATCCAGCGGTCTCTTTTTCTTGTAAAGTGTGCGGAGCGTGCAACCCCGCGCTCGCCACGCGCAGGCGGGGTCCTTTTCAGGCGGCGCGTGGCGAAGCGCAAGCTACGGGCAGTTAGGCCTGCCCTTTTATCACTCCCGGCTCCCCAACTCCAATGGAGATCGAGGGGGATGAAACATGAGCCCGTCCGATTCCCCAAACGTCCCGTCCAAAGGCTTCATGGAGCATCAGGGCCGTCGCCGTATACCATGCGGCAAAGGAAGCCACCATAAACAAATAGCCGGTCAGCATCATCAACCACTCGGCGGGGAAGAATTGGCTGATTGCCGCGACTGTGGAACCCAGCGCTAGAAAGACCAGCGTTGTGACCATGCCTTTATTCTCCGCGGCGGCCGCCGCCACGCAGGCCCACGTGATGGCTGCGAGCACGATAAACCAATAGCCCATCTCAGGCCATGCGCCCGTAGGCTGTGGGACCCTGCCCAGCGACATCACCACGATGAGAACTCCGTACGCGATCCAGAACGACCCCCACATCCCATGCACCGCCGTGGCGACTGCATCTCGCGCCCGAAACGCCCACATTCCAGCGAGGAATTGAGCCAAGCCGCCAAAAATGGCGGCGAAGGGGAATAGATAAATCGGCGTCATGGAGCTGCCGTACCAGCGGCAGAGATGCGCAGCCATCATGAACGTCGCTCCCGCCAAGCCGTATAAACCTAAAATCGATGGCCCTGCAATGGGTTGCAGACTAATTCGCGGCTGCGGGCTAGTTTCCATAAATCCGTTCGCCATTTATTCACTCCTTTCCGGACAAGCCTTCATTAATGAGAGCGTACTTGTCCTCGATATATTTATTTCGCTCTACTTATTAGATTCAAGCGTATCGGGCGTCGTTTCCGGACGCCCGAGCAACAGGCTACGCGGCAGTGGCGCTCTGAGCGGGAGTGGTGATCCTCGCTTCAATCCAAATCAGCACCAATAGCGCGAACACCACCATGGAACCGGCCATCGGCACTCCCATCACGACTCTCACGCCCCATTGCGAGGCGAGGTAGCCCAAAAAGCAGGGCGCCAAAAGGCCCCCGGCCATGGCCAGTGAAAAGACGCCATTGTAGAAGCCGGGATGGAAATTTGGAAAACGGCTCCCGATCTTCTCCACTACCAGCGGATAGATCGGCGCAAAAGCCCCACCCAGCAGCAGGATTCCGGTGGCCGCTCCGAAACGGTTATTTGTCGCGGCCAAGATGGTGCATCCCAATATCGACGCCAATACGCTCCCGGCGAGCAGACGCGAATGGCGTATTCTGGGAAGCACCCACTGCGCCGCCGCGCGCCCGATCAGCAACGCCAGCCAGTACGTCGCCAGCATCATCAGCGAGCTTACAGGGCTGATTCCCAGCCGCTGAATCAGAAACAACGGCAGCCATCCCGCGATCGCCCATTCATTGCCGAGCTGAAAGAATAACAGTAGCGCCAGCAGCACCGCCGCCGGGCTGCGCAGCTCGGCAAGAAGCGGCGCGGATGATCGGTTTTCGTCGCCCGCTGGCCGTGGCTTCGCCGCGGGAAACTTCGTCTTTACGCAGATCCAACCGAACAGCGCGGGAATTGCGGCAATCCAGGCTTGAAGTGCGGCGGCAGTGTAAGCGTAAAAAGCGCCGGAAATAAGCAGCGCTACCGTCAGGCAGCCTAGGCCGAACAGCAGTCCCGCCAGATTCACCGTCGCCACCGGATCGTGACGATATACCGGCGAAATGGCCTGAAACATCGCCGTGTGCAGCAGGCCCGCGGCAAACCCGATCACCGCCATTCCGCCTACTCTCCACCATGGCGAGGCAGGGGGCGATGCGAAGGCCAAAAACAAGAATCCGCATCCGGCAATGCCGCAAGCTAGCGCCAGCGTCCAGGCAGTCCCTTTCCGCTCAAGCAGCTTTCCCGAAGCCGCTACCGACCCTAGCAACCCCGCGATCAGCCCCGCGAAATACAGCCCGACTGTCGTGTAATCGGAAGAGAGATGGTGGCGCCACGCGGGCAGAATCGCGCCCAAGAAGGACAACAGTACGCCCGATACAAAAAAGCCTGCCAGCGCGCGCCGTGGCGCCGTCGACTCAAGCGCGCCGCCCGCTCGAGCGGTTTCGGGGGAGGAAACCTGCATTCGTTTCTGACTTCTGTCTTCTGTCCTTCTTCTCTAGAATCTCGTGGATCTCGACTCCGCCGCGGCGGCCGCGCCAAGCGTCACTTTCAGATTCACAGGACGACCATCGCGGAGAACCGTTAATTCCAGCATTTCGCCGGCAAGTTTCTTGGCGAGCGCTCGCGTAAGCGCGTCTTGCGACGTGACCGCCTTTCCCTCTACGGCCGTGATCAAATCTCCGCCCGCCGTAACCTCGTAGCCTGCCAACACGGTGTCGCGGTTTCCGCCCCGCAGTCCAGCCTCAGCGGCCGGGGTTCCCCGGTTGACTCTTTGGACCAGCAAACCTCCGCTCGCGGGTAGCCGCAATGCTTCGGCATAATCGCCCGCCACGTAAATGATGCTGATCCCCAGCGGCCCCGCCGGCTCCAGGTTCTTGCCGCTCTGGAACGCCGTCAGCAGCCGCTTGGCCCGGTTAATCGGCATCGCGAAACCAATGCCGATGTTGCCGCCACTCTGCGAATAAATCGCCGTATTGATCCCAACCACGTTTCCCGACGAATCCAGAAGCGGCCCGCCGCTATTGCCCTGGTTGATGGCCGCATCGGTCTGAATCATTCCTTCCAGTTCTCGGTCGTTCTCGCCGCTGATGGTGCGCCCCACCGAGCTTACGATTCCCGTCGTCAGCGTTCCTTCGAGTCCCAGAGGCTGCCCGATCGCCAAGACTTTCTGGCCCACTTGTAACCCGTCCGAGTTCCCCAACGGAAGCGCGTGCAAGCTTTTCTTGGGTTCGATTTTGATGAGCGCCAAGTCGTTTGGTGGATCGCGGGCCAGAATCTTGCCGCGATAGCGCTCCTGGTTAGGTAGCATCACCTCGAGCTGCTGGCTGCCGCTCACCACGTGATTGTTGGTCAGGATCTCGCCATTCGGACTTACAATGAATCCCGATCCAAGCTCCTTCCCCACCTGCTGGAACCCGAAGAAATAGGACTGCTGGATCACCGTGCTGGTGACGTAAACCACGCTGTCGTGCGCGGTCTTATAAATGTCGATGCTGTTCTGCTCGTCATTGCCCAATCCGGCCGAGTGGGTGACATTCTGCCCACTCCAAAGCGGCGAGTTGTCCGGGGCGAACGCCCGCCGTACCGGTGAATTGACGCCCGTTGTCAGCCACACAAACCCGGCCACGAGCAGCGCCGTGATTACCAAAGGTCGCAATTTCATACTGTAATGCTCCGTAAAGAATTGTACACGGCCCGCGTCTGCGCGAGCGTATCTTCTTTAGATCCAGAGGTGTCGATCACATAATCGGCGTGTTTGCGTTTTTCCTCCAAGGGCATCTGCCGCCGCACGCGATCCATGACTTCTTTGCGCGTAAGGCCATCACGCGACATCGCCCGCTCGATCTGCTGCTCTGGGCGGCAAACCGCGACAATCAGTTTGTCGTACTCGCGGTAAGTTCCTGTTTCTATCAGTATGGCAGCCTCCGTTACGGCGATGCCGTCGGGATGCCGGCGGGCGAAATCCTCTTGCAGTTGCCGCTCCCGGGCTTTTACTGGAGGATGAACCAGCGCGTTTAAACGCTTCAGGCGCTCAGGTTCGTGAAAAACCAGCGCCGCCAAACGCCTCCGGTCAATGGCGCCCTGCGGCGTGAGGATCTCCTTTCCAAACTCCTTCACAATCCCTTCGTACGCCTCGCCGCCGGGCTCTTCCACCTGTCGCCCCAGCTCGTCCGCTTGGATCAGCAAGCAACCCAGATCAGCCAGGGCCCGGCCCACTAAGCTCTTTCCGCTTGCCAGGCCGCCCGTCAGCCCTACGCGGAGCATTCCCTCACGCCGATGCGCGCGTGGCCCTCGGCCAGCTCCACCGTGTTGCTCATAAGCATGGCGATGGTTAGCGGCCCCACTCCGCCCGGCACAGGACTGTAAGCGCCGGCTAGTTTCTCGACGTCCGGCGGGCTCACATCTCCCACCCAAGCCAAGCCCTTGCGATCGAATTCCTCCGCCCGCCCCAGCCGCGCTGCGGTCTCGCGATCGGAAATGCGCGAAGTGCCCACGTCCACGACCGCGGCGCCAGGCTTGATGAAATCGGCCGTGATCAGTCCGGGCCTGCCGATCGCGGCCACCAGAATATCGGCTCGGCGGCATTCTTCGGGTAGGTTAGACGTGCGAGAATGGCAGATTGTCACGGTGGCATTGGCAGCCAGCAGCATCAGGGACATCGGCTTTCCTATGATGTCGCTGCGCCCCACCACTACCGCGTTTTTGCCGTCCACGCCGATCTGGTAGTGCTTCAGCAATTCCATAATCCCGGCGGGCGTGCATGCCCGCGGAGCCGGGCGCCCCGCCACCAGGTGTCCCACGTTGAGCGGATGGAATCCGTCGGCGTCTTTATCCGGCGCCACCGCTTCCAGAACGCGCCGCGCGTCCACCTGCTTGGGCAGCGGCATTTGAACCAGAATCGCGTCCACTGCTGGATCGTGATTCAGGTCGCCCAGCGTCTCCAAGAGTCCATCCGTTGAGATCGTGGCCGGTGGCGCCACCTTCTTGCTATGAATCCCCAGCCCGGTGCAGGCCATGATCTTGTTTTTCACGTACTGCTCGGACGCCGGATCGTGCCCCACCAGCACGACGGCCAACCCCGGTGGCCGGCCCAGCTTGCTATTCACTTTTTCAATGCGCGGCTTCAGGCCGGCGAGGATTCGATCACGAACAGGTTTTCCTTCCAGAATCAAAGGCATGGCAAGATCTAGAGTGTAGCAGACGCCTGCGCCACCTAATCCTCTGGGCTGCTAGAAAACCTCAAACCTTGTCGAGATTGTTGTATATCGCCGCGATATTCGCCGCCAGCCGATCCTCGACCGGTGTCTTATTCCCCAAATAAACCGTGTACTTCGCCAGATTATCAGTGACGTACGACCCGAAGCCGGCCGTTTGCAGCGTGGCGAGCGAGCCTTGAGTAATCTGCTTCTGTAGTTCAACCAAGGGCGTCCCCGCCTTCTTCGCCCGCTCCACGCGAGCCGTCAAATCCTCGATATAGTTGCGGAACTGCGTCATCCGTTCGCGCCCGTTTTGCACGGGCCCGTAACCGCCGATGATATGGTCGAACTTCCAGGAGGCCACGGTATCGATGGTTTTGGGCCAAGGGCGCGGGTAGCCGTCGTTCAGGTTGGGTAGGAATCCGATGATCGCATCGCCGGAAGCCACCACCCTTTTCGACGGCGAGAACACCTGAATATCCCCTGCCGTATGCGCCTTGCCGTTGAACGCCAGCTCCAAGTCGCCGGAGGCATCCTTAATTACGTGCGTTTTGGCG
>DASQJB010000238.1:0-6458 GCA_035631295.1 Bryobacteraceae bacterium
TCCGCAACATCTTCGCCGCGCACGGCAAGTCGTCGGAAATCGCCTGTTGCCGCGTAGCCGCCACGGGCTACGAGCTGTTATAGACCGCATTCCCGCGAGTGCGCTTGACGCGCGCCTGGGGTAGTGGTACAAATTGTACCATGACAACTCGTACTCGCCTCCGTGCGCCGCTTTCCGAACTCGAAAGCGAAGTCATGCAAGCCGTCTGGGAAAAGGGGCTTTGCCCGGTAGAAATGGTGCACGAGATTGTCTCGCGGAAACGCGATCTCAAGGAAACCAGCGTCCGCACCATCCTGCGGCGGCTGGAGCAAAAAGGCTACCTGCGGCATGAGGAACAAGGACGCGCTTACCTATACAGAGCCGTGGAGCCGGCCCGCAGCCTCGCGGCGCGCGCCGTGCGCCAGATCATCGATAGCTTTTGCAAAGGCTCCGTCGAAGAGCTGGTCAGCGGCATGGCGGAGGCGAAGATCCTGAGCAAGGGCGAGCTGGAAAACCTGGAAGCGTATGTCCGCGAGCGCCGGAAAGGAGACAAATAGCATGCAGGCGCTTCTCATCAAATGCGCGATTCGGTCCACGCTGATCGCGGCCGCCGCGGGGCTGGTCTTGTTGGTGATGAGCATCAAAGCCCTTCAGCGCGTCACGCAGTTTGGGCCGGAGTGATACTGGCGATGTTTGCGCTGCCGGCGCTCGTCGTTTGGGGGCCGAAAGCTCCGCTGCCAGTTCTGCGCCCAGCGTCCCGGAGTGCCGCGCTTCCGATCCCACCCGACCCTGTGGGGCAGGCCCCCGGCCTGGGCGGGGCCCCCGCTGTCCCACACGGCGGATCGCAGAATGAACTGGCCGATTGTGGTTTACCTGGCTGGCGTCTTAGTGTTCCTGATCCGCCTGGGAATCGGCATTGCGCGAGTAAAGGCACTGCTTGGCGGAAGGGTTTCATGTGCGCGCCGGTGACGGTAGGCTGGCTTCGGCCGACCGTGATTCTTCCGCCCGATTGGCCGCAGTGGCCGCAAGGAAAGCTCGACGCTGTGTTGACCCATGAGCGTGAAGACGCGCGCCGGCGCGATCCATTCTGGCGATTCGTCGCGCTGTTGAATCGCGCTCTTTTCTGGTTTCACCCGTTGGCTTGGTGGCGGAGCGCAAACTTTCGGGACTGGCCGAGGAGGCCTGCGACGCGGCAGTGTTGGCTCATGGCTACGATCCGCGTGACTATTCGGAATTTCTGCTGGACCTGGCGCGTTCGGTCCGGCGAGCGGGCGCGCGCGTCGGAGCGCTCGGCGTGGCGATGCCGGGCATCGGACTGGAATATCGCATTCGACAAATGCTCAGCGGCCATCCCGCACCGCGAGTCTCGCGGGCGCATGGCGGGCGCGACGGCTCTTTGCACGATCGCTGCCGCGATTTTCGCCGCGGGCACGCTCGTGCGGGCGCAGTCTGGGTCCAGAGGCCTTCTCGAATTTGAAGTTGCTTCAGTCAGGCCGAGCCATCCGAACGGCGGAATCGGCGGCTTCAAGACCAAGGATGGAAAAAGGCGGCGGCGGCTTGCCCCCAACACTCAGCCACGGCAGGCTCAGCTACTCCGACGGCTTGTTCGGCATGGTTGTCCGAGCCCACGGCATTAAGGGCTGCCGCCCTGCATTGCAGGTCAACTGCGCTTTGCTTTCGGGCGGGCCGGATTGGACCAAGAAGGACAGATTCGATATTCAGGCAAGAATTCCGGATGGAACCCCCGACTACACCTTTGTTCAGTTCTTCAACGCCCAGGCGCCGCAAATCCAGGTTATGCTTCAGGCGCTGCTGGCGGATCGATTCAATCTGAAAGTCCATCGCGAAAAAAAGCAGATGACGGTGTTTGCGCTTGTGATCACGAAGAAGGGACCGAAGCTCAAGAAGTCCGGCGAGGTGGAAAAGCGCCAACTCCCGGATGGCGCCGTGATCGAATCCCGCGGGCTGATGTTCCAGCCAGCGGTTCAACCGAACGGCGAGCGCACAATTCATCTAAACGCCAAGAACGCGTCCATGCAGGAAGTCGCGGAAATTTTCTCATCGATATTGGAGCGTCCCGTGCTCGATCGAACCGGGCTGAAGGGCGAATTCGATTTTGCGATGGAGTACGCGGCGTATGGCGATCAGCCTCTTGTTGCATTGGGCGGCCCCGAGCTGTTCACGGCATTCCAGGAGCAAGCCGGTCTCAAGCTCGAGCCCACGCGCGCAGCGGTCGACGTCCCCGTCATCGACCACGCAGAGAAGCCTTCCGAAAACTGATGCCTGAGCGCTCAAAGCGATTTTAGGAATCGTTTGACCTCATCGTGGGAGCCCACAAAGATGAAAGTGGCTTCCGCGTCCTCCAACCGGAAAAGCAGGCGGAGAGATAGGCCGACCCTCACTTCCCAGATGCCGGAAGAATGGAGCTTTCGTAAGCCGGCTCCGGAGTGACGATGGGGATCGGCGAGCGTGGCTTGGAGGTCGAGGACCAAGCCGAGGAGTGCCGCTCGCTCGCGGAGATTCAGGTCGCGGCACTGCCGCCGAAACGCCTCCAGGAAGCGGAATCTCAACGTTTCCCGGCCACGTCTGTCTTCAGGAATCGGACAGCGGCGGCGGCTGAGCGGAAAGTTTTAGCAGGCGCCGATTCGGTCATCTCGATCAACCGCCGCGCCTGCCGGTCGGTGATCCTCGTAGCCAGTTCCAGATCGCTTGCATCCACGGGTTGGATGGTTGCGACCGGCCGAGAGTCCTTAATGATCAGGACTTCCTCCCCTTTTCGGGCCCGTTCGATGAGGAGACCGAGATTGCGCCGCGCTTCGGAAATGGACGCCGTAATCATAAGATTACTTTAACAGTACAGTAAAGAGAGATCTTGTAATGCCTTGAACTACAAGGTATCATGGTTTCCGATGGCGGCGCGCGAAGCCAATCCAAACTTCATGAACGGAGTTCCGGAGCTTTTGATCCTCCGATTGCTCCAGCAGCGGGAGATGTACGGCTATGAGATCGTTCAAGCCATCCGCAGCCGGAGCGGCGACGTCATCGTGGCCGGTGAGGGCGTAGTCTATCCGGTGCTTCACGCCTTGGAGCGCGCCGGCGCATTGAAGTCGCGGCGCAAGACGGTGAACGGCCGCAGCCGCATCTATTATTCCGTAACCGCCGCCGGATCGCGCCGGTTGGCCGGCTTGGCGGAGACCTGGACCAATCTGGCTGCCGCCATTCAAACGATATTGAAGGGAGGGCGACATGCCTACGCCATTCGATGAACTGCGCGAGCGGTTGCTGCGTGCCGGCGTCGCGCCGCGGCACGTGCGGCGCTATCTAGCCGAGCTTGCCGATCATTTGGCCGATCTAACCAACGAAGAATTACACGCCGGCCGCGGCAGAGCCGACGCGGACTCGGCGGCGCTTGTGCGTCTCGGCACAATGGAAGAGCTTGCACAGGCCATGATCTCGCGGCGCGATTGTCAATCCTGGTGCGCCCGCGCCCCCTGGGCGATGTTCAGTCTCGCGCCGCTGTTCAGTCTGGCCGCGGCCTACTTCGGGGCCGCTTTCTATCTCTGGTGTGGTTGGAATCTCTTTCTGTCGGAGGCCGACACACCTTTTGGGGTTCACCTACAACCGATCTACGGAATTGCGAATCTCTATTTTCAGGCCGGCAAGTTCTTTTACATAGTCGCGCCGTTTCTCGCCGGATGGGGCATCGCTATCCTCGCCGCCCGGCAAAGACTGAAGGCCATTTGGCCGATCACCGCGATGCTCCTGATCGCGTGGATGGGCGGCACGGCCCAAATCCAAGCCAGTCGCTCGGGCGTTTCGGGACTGGTGCATATCCGCATCCACTGCTTCGCTTTCGGTGCGTCCGGCCAAGCGGTTTTTGAGAGCCTCGGCCGTATTCTGGCGATTTTCACGATTACGGCGCTACCGTGGGTTATTTGGCGAATACAGATGGCGCGCTCTTCTACAACGGCCGGGCCGTCACGGGCTTAGCTTCCTCCACCTGGATGGCGCCGCGCAACGCACGCCCCAACTCTCTGATTTCCACGACGACTTCATCGCCGTGCTCCACCTCCGGCGAGTCCACCGCCAGGAGCTTAGATCCAAAGAAGCAGATGTGGGCGTTACCGCGTGAGCGGTGACCCGCGCGCCGGAAATGATCCGGCTCGATGGCAGCCAGCACATCCGCGACTGGCGACGAAGCCTCGCGATGAATCGTGCGATTCCAAATCTCGCGCGCATCGCGAAGCAGGCGGACCGAGCTCGTCAGTTCGGCGCCGAAGCTCAATTCGGCAATTAACTCTGGTCCGAGGGCGCTGAAGCTCGGCCCGCAGATTCCTACGGCAACGCCCACACGCCGGGGTGCCCCATCGTAGCCGACCACGTAAGCCGCCGCGAGCTCCGGCACGCGGATGGGGCAGACCGACGCGGGGATAGGGAGCGGCTCGCCATGCCCAGTGAGGCTCTCGCCGGAGCCCCGGTATTCCCATCCAGCATCCGTCAGGCCGGCCACCAGGCACGAGCCTGGCTCCCGGGGATGGTCGAAGGCGGGAAGAAAACGCCATGGTGTCTGAAGCGTGTGCACTTGTTCATAATCGAGAACGACGCCGGACAGATCAGTGCTCAAAAGGTCGCGCAGCGTCCATCCGGTTTCCATCGCCGCGAGCGCGAACTGATAAACCGAGCGATAGGTGGCCAGCAGATGCAGCTCATTACGGTAGACAAGCGCCGCGCGGCGGCCTTCTTCCGGATGAGACAACTGAACGAGGCGCGTGCTGATGCCTCCGAACATCGTCTCCAGCTTAGCTTAGGCGCAGTGAGGTGGGGACGCCGGTCGCGTTCGTGCCAGTGCCGGCAGATCGTGGCCGTGATCCGTCTGTACGCTGTCCGGCCGGGGACATAGGAAACACTTTAGCCCGACAACATGGGTAACAGTTTGTGGGCTGGGTCTCATGGTGAAAACGGGTGTGGGGAAGTTGTGGAAGAAAGGGCAAGAGGAGGCGGGAGAGGGCAGCAGGGTTTTTCCGAAAGCGCCCTTTGCCTTGTCTTAGGGAGAGGTTGGGAACGGCCCGGAGCTGTCAAGGGCGCGGGCGTCTGAGGGGGTTTCCCCCTGGCGGGGGTCCGGGGCAGCGCCCCCAAGCCCGTTACCGCGCGCCGCCTTTGCGCGGGGCATAAAACTACCGTGTGGCGCTTTCCTCAGCAGTGACATCCGCCCCAGCCGGGCTGATTTCTTCTGCATGGCTCGGCTTCAGGCCCAGTTCCGTCTGGACCCGCAAGCTCAAGCGGCGATGAAATATGTGTCGAGATCCCTCCAACCAGCCCAGCAGAACCGGACCGAAGCGCACCTCCGCATAGCGTTCATCCACAGGCCGCCCCCAGCGGCTCGTGACCGAAGATCTCGCTGATTGACCGAAGATCTCGCTGATAAAGATGCGCTCATTTTTCCACTTCAGCTCGCCCTTTCCCGGCACGCGCCGCACCGGATACTGGCCGCCCTATTCCAGCTCCGGCACGCGCCGCGGCATGCTTCGAGGCGAGCCGGTATAACAAGCCGCCGGGGTCAAGTGGTCTAAGCCTTGGTGCGGGCGCTCGTGATTGTAGACCTGCTGAAAGGCGTGAAACCGCTCCTGCTGCTTTCTGGCGGTGGCTGCCGGAGGCCGAAACGTCTCCCGCTTAAGCGTCAGATGCATGCGTTCCCGCCGGCTATTATCCTGCGGCGTGCCGGGCCGGCTGGGCTCGGGATAGAGGCCGAGCTTCACCCACGGCATCGATAATCGGCCCAGGCCCCCGGGAGCCGGACTGGACTTGCAAACGGCGCTCCGTTATCGGTGGGAATCACTTCTGGTACCCTACTCGCGGAAGGCCGCCTCGAAGATCGCCCTCACAGGCACGGTATCGGTGTTGGGCACGATTTGGCAGCGCAGCCGATAGCGGCGGTGCGCATCGGTAAGGGTGAGCGGATCACAGCGGGCGCGGTCCCCGGTCAGGAACCAGCCCTTGAAGTCGGCGCACCAGGTTTGATTCGGCTGTGTGATTTGCGTAAATGGCCGGCTCTGGGGCGGAGTCCGTGGGCGCTTCTTGGGGGCCTGGCTGAGCCCCTCGCGCCGCAGCAGATCGGCCACGGTGCTGGCCGCCGGCCAATCCCCCTCTGGCTGGGTTTGTTCCAGCTTCGCCAGCAGCTTGCGCGGACCCCCTTCCAGCGTTGCCGCGCTGGGACGATGGCTTCTCTTACTTCTTCGCGGATGCCTTGTGGACTGTGAGGCGGCGCCCGGCTCCTCTCCGCCCACCCCGCGGTGCCGTGCTCCTGATAGCGCGCCAGCCATTTGTAAAGTGTCTTCCGCGACACCGTAGTGCTCGCTCAGCGCCACCACGCTTTCGCCTTGCTCCTACTCCTGTATCAGTCGAACCCGCGGGTCCATGGGTCTGATCTTCTTTCCACTTCATCCTTCCACATTGCCGTTTTTCTTCAGCCAGACCACGAC
>DASQJB010000239.1:0-16002 GCA_035631295.1 Bryobacteraceae bacterium
CACCTTCGACCGCGCCAATGGCGCGGGTCTTTATGCCGGCCTGATCGCCGACGCCACCGGCAACCTCTTCGGCACCACAGCTAACGGGGGTTTGGTGGGCCAAGGCACGGCGTTCGAGATCACCGGTAGCGGCTTTGTCGCTCTGGTCCGCTTCGCGGGGGTTCCGGGAACGTCGAACTGCCACGGCGCTGCACCGTTGCTTTAGCCTCGGCGCCGGTCGGGTGCTGAAGCACCCGTTGCAGGCTGAAAGCCCGCTCCACTTTAGGCGCGGCAAAACGGTGCTCTACAAAGCTCGGTGCAGATGTGTTGCCGCTCAGCCCCGCATACCGAACCGCGACCGTGAGGCATCGAGCTGGCTCCGGACAAATTACCGAGGCCGCGCGCCGTCAAGTTCCAGATCTCTTCCGGAGCTGCTGAAGACGAAACTAAAGCGGGACGGAAAAGGCAGCCAAACTGCTTTCCCGCCGCCTTGTACCACCGGTCCTTTGGCATGACGCGAGCGATCTAATAGCTCGCGGAATCTTACCGTTCGTGTTGCGCCAGTTGACGGAGGAATGGCTGAGCTAGACGACGCCGAATGTTTTGAGTCACTCGGCTTTGCCGGAGCATCGATCCACCGGAGACGGAATGCCGACAAAGGGCAGGGGCGCGTTTGTCCGCAGTTTCAAGCAACCTCTTCATCTCGAGGGAATAGCCTTTTCCGACCCGAGTCCAGGCGAGATTTTGGCGCAAATGAAGGCATCTGGCGTATGCCATACAGATCTGCATGCCGTGGATGGGGACTGGCCAATAAAACCACTCCTTCCTTTTATTCCCGGCCACGAGGGAGTCGGCGTCGCGGTTAAAGTCGGACGCGATGTTCGGAATGTCAAAGAAGGAGACCGTGTAGGTTTGCCGTGGCTGCGCGCGGCCTGCGGTCAATGTGAATGGTGCCTCACCGGATGGGAGACGTTGTGCCCAAAAGCGGTCTATGGCGGATACACGGCCAATGGCAGCTTTGCGGATTATGTGCTGGCTCCGGCCGCCTATGTGGCGCATATTCCCAACTCCCTATCGGATATTGACGCGGCGCCGATCCTTTGCGCGGGAGTCACCATGTGGAAGGCGCTGAAGGAAACCGAGGCGCAACCGGGCCAGTGGGTTGCGATTTCGGGTGTAGGCGGGTTGGGTCAATTGGGCGTTCAATACGCCGTCGCTATGGGATTGCAAGTCATTGCCATCGATATCGACCCGGAGAAATTACCCGTGGCGAAACGCATGGGCGCAGAGATTACGCTTAACGCAAAGCAGGACGATGTAGTTAAGACCGTACAATCCGAAATTGGCGGCGCTCATGGCGTGGTAGTCACCGCCGTTTCTCTCTCGGCGTTTACTCAGGCGATTGATATTACTCGCCGAAAGGGAACCTGCGTCCTCGTTGGCTTACCGCCGGGTGAATTTCCTACGCCGATTTTCGATGTTGTGTTGAAGCGCATCACGATCCGAGGCTCTCTTGTTGGCACTCGCGCGGATCTGCAGGACTGTCTCTCGATTGCCGCTCACCGGAACATCCGCTCGCACGCCCAAACCGAGCCCCTTGAAAAGGTAAACCGTACGCTTGACGACCTACGGCAAGGCAAGATCAAGGGGCGAGTTGTGTTGACGATGTAAGGATCCCCGCTTCATGCGAGCGCCATCATGGCGCTCGGCGCCGTTACTTCTGTGATCACCGCAGCCGTATTCGACACGAAGCCGTACGACCGGGACGCGCTGCAGCGCGCCTCGGCCGATCAAGGCATCGAGTGGCATTTTCACGAGTTCCGTCTGACGCAAGACACCGCCAACGCGGCAAAGAATGCCCGAGCCGTTTGCGTATTTGTCAACGATCAGTTGGACCGGCCTTGTCTGGAAGCGCTGGCAGGCGAGGGGGTCGAGCTCGTGGCTCTTCGCAGTACGGGGTTCAACAACGTAGATATCTGCTCCGCCAAGGAGTTGAAACTGACCGTCACGCGAGTCCCTGTCTATTCCCCGCATGCCGTAGCGGAACACGCCGTGGCGCTGCTGCTCACCTTGAACCGCAAGATCCATCGAGCGTTCAACCGGGTGCGCGAGCTAAACTTTTCGCTCAACGGACTCGTCGGTTTCGACCTCTACGGCAAGACTGCAGGTATCGTCGGCACCGGCAAGATCGGGCGCGCCACTGGGCAGATTCTTCGCGGATTTGGGATGAAAGTGCTAGCCTACGACCCTTTCCCCGACCGCGAATGGGCAAAGCAAACCGGAGTGGAATATATGGCAGCTCCCTCCGCGTTGCTGCGGAACAGCGACGTGATATCGCTGCACACTCCGCTGACCCCGGAAACCAGGTACACCATCCGCGCGGAAACGCTCGAGCTGATGAAGCCTGGCAGCATACTCATCAATGTGAGCCGAGGGGCGTTGGTGGACACCAAAGCGTTGATTCAAGCGCTGAAATCGGGCCATCTTGCGGGCGTGGGTCTCGACGTTTATGAGGAAGAGGAAGGCATCTTCTTCGAGGACCTCTCTGGCTGTGTGCTTCACGACGATGAACTGGCGCGGTTACTCACTTTTCCGAATGTGCTCATTACCTCCCACCAAGCATTCCTCACAATCGAAGCGTTGACCGAAATCGCCCGCACCACCGTCGCCAACATTTCAGCCTTGGCCGGCCAAGAGGAATTCGTCGAAGGTTCGGTAGTGACCTAGGAGCTTCTAGAAAAACTCATTTCACAGGCTAAAGCCTGCGCCACCGTCGCTATGGATTTTTTCCTGGCAATCCTGCCCATCTGCTTCCTTATTTATGTGATGACCAAGAAGAAGTCTTGGCCTTCCCACATAAGCCTCCCTTTCGCCGCTGCCCTGGTTTACCTTCTCGTCCTGGTTCACTCGCGGCTCGACGCCAATCTGGTCAACGCCACGGTTGTGAATGGGATGCTTTCAGCCTTGACCCCGATATCGATTATCGGGGGAGCAATCCTACTGTCACTAACGATGCGGCGTTCAGGAGCCGAACGAACCATCGGCGAATGGCTTAAGGAGGTGAGCCCCAATCCGGTCGCCCAATTGATGATCGTCGGTTGGGCCTTTCCGTTCATGATGGAAGGCGCCAGTGGTTTCGGAACGCCTGCTGCAATTGCCGCGCCTCTGCTGGCCGGTCTTGGCTTCGACCCCGTTCGCGTGGCTATCCTCACGCTGGTCATGAATTCAGTTCCCGCTACCTTCGGCGCGGTCGGCACGCCGATGTGGTTTGGCTTCAGCCAAGTGCCGCTGAGCCCCCCCGAGATACTTTCCGTGAGCTGGAAGAGCGCCCTTGTCCACACGGTGGCGGCGCTGTTCGTGCCGATTATCGCCTTGCGTTTGGTGGTGGGATGGGCTGAGATTCGCCAGAACTTGCTCTACATCTATCTGAGCATTCTAAGCTGTGTTCTTCCTTCTCTGGCTTTTTCCCGCTTCAACTACGAGTTCCCATCGTTGGTCGGCGGCGCCATTGGCCTCGGCCTCTCCGTGGTAATGGCGAAGCGTCAACTGGGGCTGCTGCGCCACGCAGGCAGTGAAGTGGAAACCGGTCCGTCGCCTAAAGATCACGAACGGGTGCGGGCTTTCGCACCATATCTGATTCTGATCGTGATTTTGATCGTTACGCGTGTGCCCTTTTTGCCCCTTCGCGCATGGCTAAACGCGGAATCGCCCGCGCTGACGCTGGACTGGGGATCCCTTGGGAAACTCAGCGTAAGCGCCGCTCTCGTGTTCAAGCTTGATTCCATCTTCGGCACGCCTAGCACTTGGAGCTATAACGCGCTTTTTGTTCCAGCGCTGATCCCGTTCGTCGTTGTAGTGCTTCTTTGCGTACCAATCCTGAGAGTGGACCTTCATTCACTAAAAAAAGTCGTGGCGGACGCGGCGAATCAGTTGAGGAACCCGACTAAAACCCTGGTGGGAACGTTGATCATGGTCCAATTGATGACGGTGGGGGGCGACAGGGCGCAAACGATGATCATCGGCCAGACGTTCGCAACCATCATGGGCAGGATCTGGCCATTCTTTGCGCCCGTATTGGGAGCACTAGGCGCGTTTTTTGCAGGCTCGGCCACCATCTCAAACCTGACGTTCGCTAACATCCAGGATTCAATTGCCCGCACACTCGGCTTCGACCGAACGTCGATTCTAGCTCTGCAATCCGTGGGCGCCGCCATGGGCAACATGATTGCCATCAGCAATATCGTGGCCGTGAGCTCTATTCTGGGTCTGGTCAATCAGGAGGGTTTCGTCCTCAAGCGAACGGTGATTCCCCTGGTGGTCTACGCGCTGGTGGCCGGATTGTCGGGATTGATTATGACCTAGCGGCTCACACCTCCACGAGCTCGTGCGAGGCGGCGGGTTTGCGCGCCCTGAGAGAGCCACTGTCAACGGCGGCCATGTGCATGACCAGGTCCAACACTTTGCACGAATAGCCCCACTCATTGTCGTACCAGGCAATTAGTTTCACGAAGCGATCGTTCAAGGCGATGCCCGCCTTGGCGTCGAAGACGCACGTGCATGGCTCGCCGACAAAGTCCGACGAGACGACATCATCCTCTGTGTACCCAATTATGCCTTTCATCGGACCCTCAGACGCCGCCTTTAGAGCTGCTTTGATTTCTTCATATTTAGCGGACTTGGCCAACCGGCACGTTAGATCGACCACCGAGACGTTCGATACCGGGACGCGGAACGCCATTCCGGTCAACTTGCCTTTGAGGTCGGGGATTACCTCGGTGACGGCCTTGGCTGCGCCAGTAGTCGAGGGAATAATATTTGCTCCGGCGGCACGCCCGCCACGCCAGTCCTTTTTAGAGGGGCCATCCACCGTTTTCTGCGTCGCCGTGATCGCATGTACGGTGGTCATCAGGCCCTCCTCGATCCCGAATTTGTCGTGCACGACTTTGGCCAGAGGAGCCAGACAGCTTGTCGTACAGGAGGCATTAGAAACCACGGTCATCTCTTTCCGGTACCGATCGTGGTTGACGCCCATGACGAACATGGGGGCATCTTTCGAGGGCGCCGTGATAACGGCCTTGTGAGCGCCGGCCTTGAGATGAGCGCCAGCTTTCTCGATCGTCGTATAGACCCCACTGGATTCGACAATATATTCGGCGCCGCACGCCGCCCACGGAATCTCCTCGGGCCGCATCGCGGCGTAGGCATCGATGGCCTGGCCATTGACAAGGAGTTTGTGGTCCTTCGCTTCCGCGGCGCCCTTGAATCGCCCGTGCACGGAGTCGTACTTCAGCATGTACGCCATATATTCGGCATCGATGAACGGGTCGTTGATGCCGACGATTTTCGCCTCCGGATGGTTCAAGGCGGCGCGAAAGACCAACCGGCCAATCCGGCCAAAGCCATTAATCCCGATCTTAGTCACCCTTCGTTCCTCCTTGTTTTCGCCACCTTGCTCCTTAGTTGACCGCTCCCTAACGGTCGCGGCTCTGTAAGTGGTTTTCTACGCCGCCTCTAGATATCCATCGCCCGTGACGGCGCTCCACGACGGCACCTTCACCGGTCTCACACGCCACACGTGCTCGCAGTATTCACGAATGGAGCGATCGGATGAGAACTTGCCCATGCGCGCCGCGTTGAGGATTGCTTTGCGCGTCCACGTCCGCTGGTCGCGCCATACGGCGCTGACTTGCTCTTGGCAGTCCGCGTAAGCCTGGTAGTCGGCAAGCACCAGGAATGGATCTTCGTACAGCAAGCGGTCCAAAAACGGGCGGAAGAGGCCGGAGTCGCCGCCGGCGAGGGCGCCGGATCTGATAAAGTCCAATACTTCCCGTAAGGAATCGTTTTTCTCGGCAACCACGAGGGGGTAGTATCCGGCACGCTTTAGCTCCCAAACCTGTTCAACGGTTAGCCCAAACAGGAAGAAATTCTCCGCGCCGACTTCCTCGCGGATTTCAACATTGGCCCCGTCGAGGGTACCTATGGTAAGAGCGCCATTGAGAGCAAACTTCATGTTGCCGGTGCCGCTCGCCTCTTTTCCGGCCATGGAGATTTGCTCGGATAAGTCGCCGGCCGGGAAGATATGATGTGCGCTCTTGACGCTGTAATCCGGGAGGAAGACGACGCTAAGGCGATTGCGAACGGCCGGATCGTTGTTTACCACGTCCGCCACCGCGTTAATGAGCTTGATGATCAGCTTGGCCATGAAGTAGCCGGGCGCCGCCTTGCCGCTGAAAATGAAGGTGCGGTCGGGGACGAAGGCTTCCGGGTCGCGCTTGAGGCGCAAGTAAAGAGCGAGGATGTAGAGGACGTTGAGGTGTTGGCGCTTGTATTCGTGGATGCGCTTGACCTGGATATCGAAGAGCGACTCGGGATTCACCCCGACGCCGGTTCGCTCCTTCAGAAACGCGGCGAGATCGCGTTTCGCCGCGAGCTTTACCTCACGCCACCGTTGCTGAAATGCTGCGTCATCCGCCAGCCGCTCCAGTCCTCGAAGCTCGTAAAGGTCGAACAACCACCGCTCTCCAATGCACTCGGTGATGAGGCGGGCGAGCGGACGGTTGGCGACCGCTACCCAGCGCCGGGGCGTCACGCCGTTCGTAATGTTGCAAAACTTGTCGGGCCACAGCTCGGCGAAATCCCGCATCACCGTCCGCTTGAGCAGATCGGAATGTAACCCGGCGACGCCGTTGACGCGATAACTGCCGACTGTCGCGAGGTTGGCCATGCGCACGAAGCGCTCGCCGGTTTCATCGATGAGCGACATTCGGGAAAGCCGGGCGTCGTCTCCGGGAAACGTCGCCCGGACTTCATCGAGAAACCGAGCGTTGATTTCGTAGATGATCTCCAGGTGGCGAGGAAGGAGCTGACCAATGATGTTGACGGGCCATTTCTCCAGCGCCTCGGGAAGGAGCGTGTGGTTGGTGTAAGCGAAGGTATTGCGGGTAACGTGCCACGCTGTGTCCCAATCCAACCCGTGGTCGTCGACCAGCAGGTGCATCAATTCCGCGACCGCGATGGCCGGGTGCGTATCGTTGAGTTGGACCGCCCACTTCTCGTGGAACGTCTCCAGCGGCCTATTCATGCCGCGATGGATCCGAATCATGTCTTGCAAAGAGCAACTCACGAAGAAATATTGTTGTTGCAGGCGCAGCGTCTTGCCTTGGATCAGTTCGTCATTCGGGTAGAGCACCTTGGTGATGTTCTCCGACTCGACTTTGTCCGCAACCGCGCGGTAGTAGTCACCGTAGTTGAAGGCGGCGAAATCAAACGACTCCACGGCTTCGGCCGTCCAAAGGCGGAGCGTGTTGCATGCGCCGACCCGGTAGCCCAGGATCGGCGTGTCATAGGCCTCGCCCTTGACCTCCGTATCGGGGATCCAGCGGACCTGGTACCGCCCATGTTCGTCGTGACCCGCTTCGGTGTGGCCGCCGAATTTCACCTCGTGGTAGATTTCCGGGCGGACGATTTCCCACGGGTTCCCATAGCGTAACCACTTATCGGTCATCTCCACCTGCCAGCCGTTCTTGATGGCTTGCTCAAAGATGCCGAACTCGTAACGGATCCCATAGCCGACAGCGGGCACTTCCAGGGAGGCAAGCGAATCCATAAAGCAGGCAGCCAGCCGCCCCAGGCCGCCATTGCCCAGTCCGGGTTCCTCCTCACGCTCGATCACCTGGTCGAGATCAAGGCCGAATTCGGAGAGAGCCTGTCGGGCCGGTTCAACGATCCCGAGATTCAGTAGGTTGTTGGCCAGATGCGGGCCCATGAGGAATTCCGCGGAGAGATAGGCCACTACGCGCGCTTCCTGCGCACTGCGCGCTTCCATGGTCCGCACTCCTTGCTTATGTACGCGATCCCGAACCGTGATCGCTAGCGCTGTGTAAATATCGTTGGGCGTCGCAGCCATCGGCGCCCGCCCGAGAGCGCAAAGCAGGTTGTCGACAAACGATTGCCTGAGATCGGCAACGCTCATGCCGGTTCGGAGACCGGCGCCGGGTGAGAGTTCACAGGATCGTAGACGGAGGGCTTGAGTTGTCTGCTCCATAGTCTGCATTTGTCGAAGCTCCAGGCGTTGTGATTGGTTGATCGTTTTCCCGACGGCCACGCCGGGCAACTCGGTGAAGTCGAGCCAGATGCTTGATGCCCACAGCGGCCCGAAGATCTATTTAAAATGTGTTGCGATTTCACACGGCGGATTATGGTCAATAAAAGAGACCTTGGCCGGTGAAGGCTGAATCAAAACCATCCATGGACATCGCTGTGCTTGGCGCTGCGCGTTATCCGTCGCCTCTGAAGCGCTGGGTAAACAACTCGGAGCGGGTTCCCGCCAACATCGTCCGCACCGTTGAAGCGCGGCCTGCGGATGACCTCCTCTTTGAATTGGCGGGCGCGCGCGAAGAACTGTACTTCAATCCGCCTGAAACTCGCGCGGGTATCGTTACCTGCGGAGGACTGTGTCCCGGACTCAACGATGTAATCCGGTCTCTGTTCTTCGAAATGCATCACGCCTACGGTGTGAAAGAGGTGCTCGGCTTCCGGTGGGGATATCAGGGGTTGGATCCGGAGCACGGCGCCGAACCTCTGGTTCTCACGTCTGAGTTGGTGGATGGAATTCATCTGAAAGGCGGCACAATTCTGGGCACATCGCGCGGCCCGGTGGATAAGGCGGGCGCCGTGGAAAATTTGATTCGACGCGGCGTCCATATCCTCTTCGCCATCGGCGGCGACGGCACGCAGCGCGGGGCTCTGGCGCTCTTTGAGGAGGCTCAAAAGCGGGGTTATGCGCTCTCGGTAGTTGGAATCCCCAAGACCATCGATAACGATGTCCCATTTGTCGCGCGCTCATTCGGCTTTCTCACCGCGGTCCACGAAGCCGCCACGGTTTTGCAGCGCGCGCATACCGAGGCGCGCAGCGTGCAGAACGGGATCGCGTTAGTGAAACTCATGGGACGGCATGCCGGATTTCTGACCGCCGAAGCCACTGTCGCGAGCCAGGATGTGAACTTCACGCTCATCCCGGAAGTGCCTTTCCGGCTGGATGGGGAACGCGGATTTCTCAGCTCATTGGAAAAGCGGATTGTGAATCGCGGACACGCGGTGATTGCGGTCGCCGAAGGTGCGGGGCAGGAACTTCTGGAGAACGCCGGAAACGAGCGCGACGCTTCGGGAAACGTCAAGCTGGGCGACATCGGTTTGTTTTTGAACAAGAAGATCGAAGAGTGGTTTCAGGCGCGGGAGATTTCAGTCGTTATGCGCTACTTTGACCCGAGCTACCTCGTCCGGAGTAGCCCGGACAATGCCGAAGATACGATCCTTTGCGATGCGTTCGCGCGGCATGCCGCCCATGCGGCCATGGCCGGCAAAACCGGCCTGGTGATCGGGTATTTACACGATCGCTTCATTCATGTCCCGATCGAACTCCTCGCGACGCAGCAGAAACGGCTCGATCCGGACAGCCCGGCCTGGAGCGCCGTGCTCTCGGCTACCGGACAAGCACATCACTTTCGGTGAACAGAGGTGCAGATCTTCGAATAACCAGATTTTCTCTGCTCATGTCATTTGCGCACTCCCCGACATTGAGGAACTCAAGGCGATAATTGGCCTCTGGGTTTCGCTTAGAGGGACCCGCCACCAGCAAAGCGATGGCGCCTGGAATTTGATGCTCCCGCAGCCAAGTCCGCGCAAAGTCGCGCCAGTTCTCGGGATCATCGATTAACTGGACAGCCTCGACACCGTACGAAAAAGCCAGTCCCTGGCATACAGCGGGATCGCGGCTCAGCGCGACAATCCATTGCGGTGGACTCAAGCGGGAGATCATTCGGGCCGTCGTACCCGTCCGTGTGGGAACGAACGCCACCGCGCATGGGACGATATCCAAAGCAGTTTCCACGACGGAAGTAATGGCGTCGGCGGCGGTGTCCGGCGGGGGGCTCCGCAGGCGGGACCGAAGTTCCACCAGGCGGACTGGCGGACGCTGCGACTCGGTGTAGGCGGCGATCTTCGCCAGCATCGCCACTGCCTCCTCGGGATACTTACCGATCGCCGACTCCGCCGAAAGCATTACCGAATCCGTTCCGTCGAGGATAGCGTTAGCAACGTCGGTTGCCTCGGCGCGGGTCGGCAGGCGGCTGGCCACCATCGATTCGAGCATTTGCGTTGCGGTGATGACCGGCTTGCCAGCTATATGGGCCCTGGCGATGAGCTGTTTCTGCAGGATCGCCATTTCCTCGATCGGAACTTCTACGCCGAGGTCGCCGCGAGCCAGCATGATGCCGTCCGTCGCGTTCAGGATTTCATCGAAGTTCGTAATAGCGTCCAACCGCTCTATTTTGGCGACGATGAAGGGCCGCTGGCCGGCAGCTTCGGCGGCGGCGCGCACAGCTTCGATGTCGCTACCCGTCTCCACGAAAGACTGGCTCACGGCGTCCGCCCCGTGCTGTAACGCAAATTCCAGGCAAGCGCGATCATGCTCGGTAAAAGCGCCGATACCGAGTGCGATTCCAGGCAAATTCAGGCCCTTTTTGGAACGCAGCTCGCCACCCACCGATACCTTGCAGTGAACTTCGCTGCCTGCGATGTGATCGACCGTCAATTGAACCAGACCGTCGTTCAGAAAAAGCCGGTCGCCGGGCTTTACTACTCTCGGCAGATCCTTGAAGCTCACCGACACGCGTTCCACGCCGCCGGCCACTTCGTCTGTCGTCAGTATGAAGTTCTCGCCAGGTTGCAATTGAATCGACTCCGGTTCGATCTTGCCGATCCGCATCTTCGGCCCTGGCAAGTCGGCCATGATCGCCACGCGGCGGCCGGCGGCCTGCGCTGCCGAACGGATGCGCTTGATGTGCTCGGCATGACCAGCGAGGTCGCCGTGAGAGAAGTTAAGCCGTGCGACGTTAAGGCCCGCGCAGATAAGCCGTTGCAGCATGTCCGGCGTATCCGAGGCTGGTCCGATCGTGGCGATGATTTTGGTTTTGTTCTTGGGAAGCATCATCGAAGCATCGCCCTGCGTGCCGGTTCTTAATGCGCCTGGCCGCCTCATTTAAATTGCGCCATTAAGGCCGATTGGATACCCGAATTTGGCCGGAGCGCGTTATTGCTAGATGCCTCGATTGACTTACTGGCTTTTTATTTATGAGGTTTTTTGAAGGCCAATTCCTCGCCTGCACAACTCGCACGGAAATTCTTCCCGACACTGTAATCCTTGGCGGGACGATTCTACCGGGTTGCGGCCTTTAAATCGCGCCGGGAAGACTGCGGCTCAAAGTAGTTCATTGAGACGCCGAGGAGTCGCCGCGATTCCATAGTGCTGGCAAGCGAGGTGCAGCATCGGGGCAGTACGCCGAATCCACGGCGTATAAAAGAAAAACTTCGAAGAAAGGATGTGTTTCCTTATGCTCAAAATGGTAGCTTTGGCGTGCCTTGCGGCCGCGCTCGTAAGTCTTCCGATTGTTGCGCAGGCTCCCGACTCCCCCGCAGGGCAACGTGCTGGCGCAATGATGGGAACGGTGAAGAGCTTTGACCCAGGCAGATCGATCGAAGTCGAGGTGAACGGCCAGTCCCACAAATACGACCTATCCAAGACTGACACCTTGTACAACATCAATCCTGAAGTGAAGCCTGGAAGCAGCGTAACGATCGTGGAGACTCAAGATAATTCAGGCAAAAGGGCTGTCACAATCGACATCGCTCCCGCTCGAAAAGGCTAAGCGTCCGCGCGTGCCTTTTTAGTGCAAGCTTTTCGGTGCGCCAACGAGGAGCCTCGCTGGCGCACCTCCTCTCCAAGTTTGTCCTCCCTCTACCGGCCTTCCCCATACAGTTTGCGCCCATCTATCCGGCGCCCGCGCATCGTTTAAATTGAAAGCATGAAGATCTCCATCGAAGGAATGCACTGCCAGGCGTGTGTCCGGCGGATTGAGAAAGCGCTCGCGGCGGTGGAGGCGGCAAAGGTGGAAAGCGTCGACATCGGCTCCGCTTCCGTATCCGCGGATCCCTCGCGAGAGCAGGCCGTCCTCGACGCTGTCCGCAAGGCGGGTTACGAAGCGCACACGGTGGAATGAGCAAGACCGTTCATATCCACGTTGGAGGCATGACTTGCGCCGCCTGCCAAGCTCATGTACAGCGCGCCTTGGAAGAGACGCCAGGAGTGACGCGAGCCGCCGTGAACCTGATGGCTGGAGAAGCCACGGTGGTATTCGATCCGCGCGCCGTCGCTCCGCCAACTCTCGTGAATGCGATTCGCGAAACCGGCTACGACGCGGACTTGCCTTCCCCCGGCTTGACCGAGTTTGAACAACAAGAGCAGCGCGAAAACGCGCAAATCCGAGAGGCGCGCGATTTGGGCATCAAGGCCATCGTGAGCCTGCTGCTCGGCGCCACAGCGATGTGGCTATCCATGAAGTTCATGCAGAACGAAGCTGTGAACTGGGTTCTACTCGCCTTGACGGTTTTCGTAATGGGATGGGCCGGACGCCAGATCTTTGTGGGAGCGTTTCAGGCCGCGCGGCATGGCTCGGCGGACATGAACGCGCTCATCGCTCTCGGCACGGGCGCGGCTTCTCTCTACTCCGCCGCGGTGACCGTCGCTCCGGGCTTTTTTCGCGCGCGCGGCGTGTCCCTCGACGTTTACTACGAAGCCGCGATCCTGATTTTGGCGTTCGTCGTCGCCGGCCGGGCGCTAGAGGCTCGCGCTAAGCGGCAAACGACCGCCGCCCTGCGCAAGCTCATTGGTTTGCAGCCACCTATTGCCCGCGTTTCGCGCGAAGGAGTGGAAGCCGAGATCCCCGTCGCGCAGGTTCGCCGCGGCGATCTTATCGTGGTCCGTCCGGGAGAGAAGCTGCCGGTGGACGGAGAAATCGCGGACGGAGCCAGCTTCGTGGACGAGTCCATGCTGACCGGGGAGCCCGTCCCAGTGCAAAAGCGGCCCGGCGACACAGTGGCCGGCGGCACGATCAACGCCACCGGCAGCTTCCGCTACCGCGCCACTACTCTCGGCGTAGAAAGCGTCCTGGCTCGTATTGTAACCCTGATGCGCCAGGCACAGGCTTCGCGCGCCCCCATCGAGCGGGTCGCAGATCGCATCAGCCGGGTCTTTGTTCCCTCCGTCCTCGTGCTCGCCGCGATCACTTTCGCCGGATGGTTGGTTGCGGGTAAGACTTCCACGGAAGCTGCTGTCGCGGCGGTTGCCGTGCTTATCATCGCGTGCCCTTGCGCCATGGGATTGGCAGTGCCCACCGCCGTGATGGTGGCTACCGGCCGCGGCGCCGGCATGGGGCTGCTGATCAAGGGCGCCGAGGCGCTCGAAAAACTGCGCCGCGTCGATACGGTTGTCTTGGATAAAACCGGCACTGTCACCGAAGGCAGGCCGCGCGTGACCCAAGCCAGCATCCCCGATGAAGCGCTCCGCATCGCCGCGGCGGCGGAGCGGCGCTCGGAGCATCCTTTGGCGCGCGCGGTGGTCGAGTTCGCCGAAACGCGCGGCCTGCGTCTGCCGGAGACGCAAGAGTTCCGCGCATGGGTCGCGCGGGGAGTCGAGGCGCGGGTGGAAGGGCGCGCCGTGCTCGCGGGCGATCGCCAGTTCCTGGCCGATCACGGCGTGGCGGACTCGAACGGCTCCGGAATTTTGGTCGCCATCGATCATCGCTACGCCGGGTCGATTCAGGTGGCGGATCCGATCCGTCCAACTTCGCGCGCCGCAGTCGAGGAACTGTCGCGCCTCGGCATCGGAGTAGTCATGCTTACCGGCGACCGGCGCGGAAACGCAGAGGCCATCGCGCGCGAGGCCGGCATTCAAGAAGTCATTCCCGAAGTGCTGCCCGACGGAAAGACAGCCGAGATCGCGCGCCTGCAACGTGAAGGCCGCACAGTGGCGATGGCCGGCGACGGAATCAACGACGCTCCGGCGTTAGCGCAAGCCGATGTAGGATTCGCCATGGGTTCCGGAACCGATGTCGCAATGGAAGCCGGCGACGTCACGATTCTGCGCTCCGATCTTCGCGCCATTCCGCAGGCCGTTTCGCTCTCTCGCGCCGCCTGGCGCATCATGAAGCAGAATCTTTTCTGGGCGTTGGGATATAACGTGGTCGCGATTCCCGCCGCCGCGCTCGGGTTCCTGAATCCCGTCATCGCCGCGGCGGCCATGGCGGCCAGCTCGGTGAGCGTGGTCGCCAATAGCCTGCGGCTGAAGCGAGTCTGGCTGATCTAAAGCTGTAAATCCGCCGCTTGCGCGGTCTGTGAGCCTTGCGGAGGCTTACTCGGATCACATGCCGCGTTCTCGAAAAGCGTCGAGTCGGCAATGCACTGGAGCATTTCCCGGTGCTTGGCGGATATATTCTTCACCAGCCCAGTTTGCTCCTCTTCGGAGATCGAGTGGATGCTCTCGCCCTGTTGCGTCCGGTCCAGGCTGAAGCGCAAACCGTTAAGCAGGTCCGCGGCGGTGGGAAGAATCGTCGCACTTACGATCGCGAAGCTTTGATGAAACGCGCTGGAGGGACTGAGCCGCCAGCTCAGCAGCGGCGGGAACGGCAGCTTTACAAGCGGCGGGAGCAGCGGATAGGGATCGCGGCCCCGGCTCAAGCGCGCGGAGAATGTCGAAATCTCGAACAACTTCAGAGAATCCACGCGGACGTTCGTCGTCACGCTGTGAACCGCCACGCGATCGGCGGTGTCGTTACCGGCGGCCTTACCATCCGGACCGACTTTCTGCGGGCTGTTTGTGCCGTCGTCTTTGGATTCGAGGATGATTTTCAACTCGGCCGCGCTGGCTCCCGGAAGTGTATTCGGCGTCACTGTCAGATTCAAATCGCGCGCCAGCGTTACGCTCGCCCCTTGTCCGGAATTGAGAAACGCGACGAGCGCCTGCGCGGCATTGGGAGGAAGATTTCTTCCGATTACGGGAGAAATCGCGTTGGGTGGGTTTTGCAATTGATTTAGGAAATCGTTTGCCAACGGCGGCGGAGTGGTTTTAAACGAGCTTTGCGATTGCGTGGAAACCGAGGAATCCGTCCCGCTAATCGTGCGGACCGTGACAATGCCATTCTCGCTGTAGCCTAAGGCCTTTTTGTTGATCTCCCCGAGCTCGTGCTGGAGGTCGCGCAAATAGATCACCAGGTCGTGATTGAACGCCACCAGCAGCGGATCGAGCTCAACGTCGAGATGCTGCGCGCTGGCGGCGTAATCGTAATAGTCGAAGTCGTGGGGATATTCGACCGAGAACTTGTATTGGAACAGGAAATCGGCCATGGCGATGCGCAGCCGGGCGAGCTGCGAAGACCTGGGCTTGAGGCTCGACTTGAGCTGCTCGCGGAAACATGCAAAGTGCGGACCGCGCTTCATGGGGGACCGGTAGGATTGCTCGTCTAGCTCGTCGCAGGAAGCAGGCGGCGGCTGGGGCGCTTGCGCGGATACTTTGAGCTGTTGGCCTCCCAGTGTGTCGCATTGGCACTGCCCAGCTTCCAGACTGTCGACGAAAGCATTCGGCTTTGCATCCGCAAAACTGGCCAGGATGCCGATCATGTTCGTGAGCGAAGGCTGCATGGCTTCCGAGAAGGCGCCTTTGTAACCGAGGCAATACCAGTACGCGCCGTTCGCGCAGCCCGGGCCTGTTCCGCGATACTCGTAGCGTTCCAGCACGTAGGGAGCGAAGTATTTGGCGAAGTTTACCTGGTCGCGACGAAGCGGCGTGAGATATTCTCAACCGCGTTCGAGCGCCTCCTGTAGTTGCTGGTTATACCGGTAAACCACGCTCCGAACCTTATTCGTCGTCTCAACCACGATCTCCTGCTTGGGAGCGCTGACCTGCACGCTCCAGGCGTTCAGGGTGATCTCCGGGCGCGGAGCGTCCAGGAGGGTGACCACGCGTTTCAACTCCCGAAGACTGTTTTCGTCGCCCGGAGAGGCATCGAAGATCAAGAGGTCCGAGTTGTCTGGACTCTTTACGCCGATTCCCGCCACCTTTTGATCCAACGCAGCCGCCAGACCCTTCCCGTCGCGGTGAAAAAACAAGCGCATTTCATTGGATTCCGGCCG
>DASQJB010000240.1:0-20403 GCA_035631295.1 Bryobacteraceae bacterium
TCTTTATTACGTCAGCTCGGGGCAGGTGAATGCCGTGGTGCCTTGGGAAACCAGCACCGCTTCGCTCGCCACAATCCAAGTGATCAACAACGGAACGTCGTCGAATTCGGTCACCATGTATCTCTCCGATTCCAATCCTGGCGTCTTTACGCAGACGGCAAGCGGCATCGGATTTGGCGCCGCCACCCATGCCGACTATAGCTTGATCACACCTAGCCATCCGGCCGCGGCGGGCGAAACCATCCTGGTCTTCCTCACCGGCTTGGGGACGGTAACGCCTACCGTGTCTGACGGAGCGCTAGGCTCCTCGACGTCCCCGTTGAATCAGGCCGACCTGTGGACGTCCAATAATATGGGCGTCTACCTCAACGACTACACCAACAACGTGTTCAAACAGGGGACGATTCAATACGCCGGCCTCGCGCCCGGCTTGCTGGGTTATCAGCTCAATGTCACCCTTCCCACGGGCATTGGCCCCTCCACCAATCCAGGTGTTTACTTGGAGATCGTCACGGACACGGCTGACATAAATCAGGTGCAGATTTCCGTGGGCGGATCATCGGCCGCCGCCCTAAGACCGCAAGCTCGGCCCACCAGCTCCCAAACCCGCAGCCATCCATCCGCGCTGAAGCGCGCCGGCAGCGCGCAACCTTCGCGAAGAAGCGGCCTAGAGTAAGCTGGTGGAGCAGGCCTCAGCCTGCAACGGAGGCTTTAGCCTCCGCATCCGAGCCGGGGCTGAAGCCCCGGTTGCAGGCTAAAGCCTGCTCCACCACATGCTCCTCACCCTTCCGCCCGCGCTTGAAGAGGTTATCCGCGCGCTTCATAGCAACAGCCTTCGAGCCATAGTCGTCGGCGGCGCCGTGCGCGACGCGCTCCTCGGCCTTCAGCCCAAAGACTTCGACATCGAAGTCTATGGCGCGAGCTACGATCGGTTGACTGAGTTTCTCTCCGGCTTCGGCCGCGTGGACCTGGTCGGAAAAGCTTTCGGAGTGGTCAAGCTGTTCCGCGGCAGTTTTGGCGAAGTGGATTTCAGCATTCCCCGACGCGAAAGCAAAGTCGGACTGCATCATCGCGATTTCCGCACCGCTTTCGAAGAAACCATCACGCCGCAAGAAGCCGCCAGCCGCCGAGACTTCACCATCAACGCCATCGCCTATGATCCGTTGCGCGACGAGCTTTTGGATTTCTTCGGCGGAGCGGAAGACTTGAAAAATCGCGTGCTCCGCGCCACCAGCGCGGCCTTCCGCGAAGATCCGCTGCGCGTACTGCGCGGAATGCAGTTCGCCTGCCGCTTCGATCTGGAAATCGACCAGGCCACCGCGGAGATGTGCCGCTCCATTGCGGATGAGTATTCCACTCTCGCCCGCGAGCGTGTCGCCGAAGAGTTCATGAAGTGGGCTGTCAAGAGTGAGCGGCCGGGCCGCATTCTCGCGTATCTCGAGAAAACCGGCTGGGCCATTCACTTTCCCGAAATCGCCGGGCTCGACGGCGTTCCACAAGATCCCGAATGGCACCCCGAGGGCGACGTGGGCCGGCACACGATGCTGGTGGTGGACGCCGCGGCGCGCATCGCCGTGCACGAAGGGCTGGAGGGCGACGAGCGCGCGGTGCTTTTATTCTCCGCCTTATCTCACGACTTCGCCAAAGCCACGACTACGGCTCTGCGCGAGCGCGATGGTCGCCTCCGCTGGACTTCCTGGGATCACGAGGCGCAGGGTGGCCCCATGGCTCGTACATTCCTCGAGCGAATCGGCATCAAGAACTCCATCGTCGCGCAAGTAGGAAAGCTGGTGGAAAATCACCTGGCGCATTCAAGCATCGGAAAAGACGCCACTCCGCGCGCGGTGCGCAGGCTGGCGATGCGGCTCGCGCCTGCCAACATCGCCCAATTAATGCGGCTGATCGAAGCCGACCATTCCGGCCGCCCTCCTCTGCCCGCCGGCCTTCCCGAAAACGCCCTCCGCATCCGCGAAATGGCGCGGGAGCAAGCCGTGGAACGAACGCCGCAGCCCGCGCTGATCCTCGGCCGGCACGTTCTGCCGTATTTCGACAACCACCCCGGCAAGCACATCGGCGAAATCGTGGACGCCGCCTACGAGGCGCAGCTCGACGGCGCGTTTTCGACGGAGGAGGAGGCGATACAGTGGTTGGCGGAATACGTCAAGTCAAAGTAATCAGTTGTCAGTCGTCAGTTGTCAGTCCAACACGAGAGCTGATAACTGACAACTGATGATAACTGACAACGGCGAATGTATACTGAATCCGCATGACCAAACAAGAAATCCTTCTTGCGCATCAGCAATGCTTGTTCCCCTCCGTCTTCCACTACTACCGCGAGCCTCTGGTGCTGACGCGCGCGAAAAATCAATTCGTATGGGACGCCGACGGCAATCAATACCTCGATTTTTTCGGCGGCATCCTCACGGTCAGCGTGGGCCATTGCAACGATAAAGTGAATCGCGCGGTGCATCAGCAAGTGGACAAATTGCAGCATGTCTCGACGGTGTTTCCCACGGAGCCGCAGGCTGCGCTGGCGCGGAAAGTGTCTGAGATCGCCCCCGGCCGGGGCTGGAAGTCGTTTTTCACATGCAGCGGCACGGAAGCCAATGAAACGGCCGTTCTGGCCGCGCGCTGCTATACCGGCTCAACTGAAATCGTCGCGCTGCGCCATTCCTATCACGGCCGTTCTTCGCTCGCCATGGCGCTCAGCGGGCAGGAGTCTTGGAAGCTCGGCCCTCCGCAACCCGGCGTAGTTTTCGCTCACAACGCTTATTGCTACCGCTGTCCGTTCGGCCTCGAATATCCGAGCTGCGAAATCCGCTGCGCCAAGGACGTGAAAGAATTGATCCGCACCACTACAACGGGCCGCATCGCCGGAATGATCGCGGAGCCGATTCAGGGCTTAGGCGGTTTCATCACTCCACCGAAGGAATATTTCCCGATCGTTGCAGGCATTGTGCGCGAGCATGGAGGCGTTTTCATCAGCGACGAAGTGCAAACGGGGTGGGGACGCACGGGGAACAAATGGTGGGGTATCGAACAGTGGGGCGTTCCGCCCGACATCATTACTAGCGCTAAGGGCATGGCGAATGGCCTTCCCATCGGACTGACCGCGGCGCGGCCGGAAGTGGCGGATGGAATCAAAAAGCTGACGATTTCCACCTTCGGCGGCGGACCCATACCCACTACTGCGGCCAAGGCGGTCATCGATCTGATCGAAGAAGAAAACCTCGCCGCCAACGCCTCCGAAGCCGGCGCCTATTTACGCGAGAACTTGAAAGGCCTAAAAGAGAAATATCCTCTGATCGGAGACGTTCGGGGCATGGGATTGATGCAGGCGCTCGAACTTGTCCAGGATCGCGATTCGAAGACGCCCGCGGCCGAGGCAGCCGCGCGTCTGATGGAGGCCGCACGCGAAAACCGCCTTCTGATCGGCAAGGGCGGCCTTTACGGCAACGTGATCCGCATTTCGCCACCGCTCAACATCACTCGCGCGGATATCGATGAGTTCGTTCGCGCGCTCGATCGAAGCTTCGCTCAAGTGTGCGCTCATTCCAGGCCGGGACTTTCCCTCCCCGCTCGATAATCGCGAAATCGAACCGGGCTTAGCCATCCGGTCAGTTTCTGTTCGAGGGAGTCCAGGGCGACTGGTTGGGACCCCGGAAAAACGAGCTGTGCTATAAGTTGTACTGTTCCCGTGGATGGGCGAGGAGGTTTTGGCTCGATGGGGTCTATAAGCAAGGGCAGCGTGATCGCCGCATCGGCGGCTGCGGCGGCCGCCGCCGTCTTCTGGTTGGTCACGCCGGGCTCGGCTCCTCTATCGGCGGCGAGCCCCGAGGTTTTGCCCCGCGTCGCCGGCAAGCCCGACTTCAACGGCATTTGGGAAGCGAATAACGCGGCCAATTGGGATCTTCAGAATCACCAGGCGCGCCCCATAGTGGCGCAACAAGGGCTGACTCCAGGATCCGTAGTGCCCGCGGCGCCCGTGCTCGCCTTGGGTTCGCTGGGCTGGGTTCCGGGAGGGCAGGGCGTGGTGGAAGGCGACGAGATTCCCTACCAGCCGTGGGCCGCGGCGAGGAAGAAAGAAAACCTGGAGCATTGGATCGACCGCGATCCGGAAATCAAGTGCTTTCAGCCGGGGATTCCGCGCGCCATGTACATGCCGCACCCGTTCCAGATCATCCAAAGCGGCAGCCAGATCCAGATGGTCTACGAATTCGCCAACGCCCAGCGCACAATTCATATGACCAAGATGGATCCCTACCCGAACGTCGCCTACATGGGCTACTCGGTGGGCCATTGGGAGGGGGACACGCTGGTAACCGACGTCTCGAATTTCACGGACGCGACGTGGTTCGACCGGGCCGGCAATTTCCATAGCGACGCGCTGCATGTTACTGAGCGCTTGACTTTAATGGGCCACGATGCGTTCCGGTACGAAGCCACGATCGAGGACCCGCAGGTGTTCACTCGGCCTTGGAAGATCCGTATGCCGATCTATCGGCGGCTGGAGCCGGAGGCGCAGCTCACCGATTTCCGATGCGTGGAGATGGTGGAAGAGACCATGTACGGGCATCTGCGCAAACAGCAACTGGTGAAACACTGGGAAGGCAAGACTATGAACGTGGACATCACGCGCAAGATTCCAGCGGGCGAAGAGGTCTATGAGCGATACGTGTCCGGAAACCCGCCCGAGAAATGAGGATTTTGGAGGTCTATTTATGATGCGAACAGCGCTCACATTGGCAGCCGCGCTTTTGCCGGCGTTGCCGGTTCAGGCGCACCATGCGTTCGCGGCCGAGTTTGACGACAAGAAGCCGCTCCATTTCACGGACGCGACGGTGACCAAGGTGGAGTTGATTAATCCACATAGTTGGATTCATGTGGACGTGAAGCGGGACGATGGAACGGTGGAAAACTGGGCGATCGAGGCGGGCAGCCCCAACATTCTGCTGCGCCGAGGCATCACCCGGGATACGCTGAAGCGGGGCGACAAAATCGTCATCGAGGGCTACCAAGCCAAGGACGGAACGCACCGCGCCAACGGCCGCGACCTCACTCTTCCGAACGGGCAGAAGTTGTTTCTGGGATCGTCGGCGGGCAATGAAGGCGCGCCGTACGAAGTGCAGCGGCCAGGCATCGATACGCAGAAGTAACGCGCTGCCTTCAGGGGCGTAAGCCGCTACTTCCTGGCGTGAGGGCCGCGGACGGCGCTGTGCGGCCTGCGCGGCGCGATTCCTTTTCCTCGGTGGGAAAATCGGGCGGGAGCTTTTGCGTGACTCTTCCAGTGGCTGCCCACTCGGCGCCGCGCTGAAGCATGGTCTGCCAGCCGGCGCAATCCAGGGACTCCGGCGTGCGGCCAAGAATCGCGCGAAAGACCCGGCCTTTTCCATAGGCCACGGCGATCAGTTGCGGCTCGTCGAGTCCGGTTCCTCCATTTTTGGCATCCGAGAAGGCGGTTGCGAGCAGCGTCATATTCTTTCCCGGCCCCCGAAGATGGCCGGCCAAGTCATCGGGAACGTGCATCCAGACGAGGGGAAGCCCTTTGGTCACGGGGTGCTCGGTGTCGCGGATCGTGATTGGAAAAGGCTGGGCGACATGAATGATTTTGCCCGCTGGGCCGTCGGTGGTGCTGTCATAGGCGACGTTGCCGTCTTTGTAAAACCAGAACGGGCCCGCCTGGCGGTCGCGATTATTCGCGGCTGTGAGGCCGAGCATGAGGTTGAAGGCGCTCGAATCGGGGAAGGCGCCGCCGACTCCCGGCAGAGCGACCATTCCGCCACCGTTCTGAAGCCATTTGTCCAGCGCCGTGAGTGTGGCGATCGGCCATCCATCGCCGCCGAAGTTCAGAATGACGAGCTTATATTTGTCGAACCGCGGCTGCGACGCGCCGGAGCTAGTGACGGATTCGACCTGGAATAAGCCGGTGGACTCGAGGATCGACTTGACGAGGCTCGAGCCCGCAGCCGAGTCTTCTCCGCCGGGCGAAGGTCCATCAACCAGAAGCACGCGCGAGGCGGCAACAACAGGCGTCAGAATAGAGCAAAAGACCAGCGGAATAATGAGGGTCCGTCTTATAGTCATACCGTCATCTCCGGCGGCGCTGTTATAGGATGGCGCCGCGAGTAGAGGCTGGCAAAAAGTTCCGCCGTCAGGCGAAAGTCAGAGCAATAATATACCGCTAATATACCGCAGTGAGACGCAGGCGCGCGGCCGTCTCGTATCGTGACCTGGAGAAAAGGTTTTTTGGGTTGTGGGGCGGGCCCTCGGCTTGCGGGGCCTCCTTCCCAGGCCGCCTTCCACATCCCAAGCGGCGCTGAGAGCCCGCGCAGGCTAAACAATAGAGAATAAGAATGCGATCGGAGACCTAGTCCGATCCGAAGAGCTTGAGCTGGTTATCGACGCTAACCACGCCCTTGACTTTCTTCGCGATCTTTTCGGCCTTGCCCTTGGCTTTGTTGGAGTGAACGCGGCCGCGCAGGACCACGGTCCCGTTCTTGACTACGACATCGAGGCCTCCGCCGTTAACATCCACATCCAACGCCAGTCTCCGCCGGACTTCGTCGAAGATACGGTCGTCGGAAGGGGTGCCCTGAGCAGCCAGGGGGCGAAGCAGCAAAACGAGCAACAGCAACGCGGTGCGCATGTCTTCATTGTGGGGGGGCGGAGACTTAGCCTGCAACCGGGGCCTGGGCGCGGGCCTTGTTCGCGCGCGCGTTGGGCGTCAGGATCGCGGCCAGAGATTTGACGACGCCGCTCTCATCGCAATAAAACGCGCGGTCGGTCCACGCGCGCCAGCCGCACACGTGGGCGTTGTAAGTGCGGAGCATGTCGATGGTATTGCGCGCCAGCCGGAGACTGTGGGGATGGCGATAACGGTTGAGGAACAAAAGACGGCTCCAGCCCTCGCGAATTTCCTGAGCGAACTCGCTGAAGTCCGCCGCATTCGTGATGTTCAACACGGCGTTCGGCTCGACGCCGTGGCGGTCGCCCCCGGAAATGAGGGTCGCATCCAGTGAGGCCGCAAAAGAACGGACACGGTCGTTTTCGCCGGGTGGGCGCAGCCCGTTCAATTCGACAGCGTGGATATAAGGACGGAACATGCGCGCGAAAATCCGAACGGCTTCCTCATGACGCGCGTTTCCAATGCCTGTTTCATCCCAGAAGGGATGATTCAAAACCACGAGCCCCGCCGGGTTGCGGGCGAGATCGGCAAGAAGCTCGGTGAGCCGGCTAAGCGCGGGGCGGCGCCGGAACTCTTGCATGCCCTTAAAAAGCTCGGGCGCACGGTGCGGGGCGAGATTGTAGACGCCTAAGTGAAACAACGCCGGACCGAACGGCACGCTCCATTCCAAAGCCAAAGGTACGCTTTGGCCGGCGGATCGCAACTCATTTGGCGCCTGGATATCGTCATGGTCCGTAATCGCAACCAAGCCGCGAAACCCGAGTTGCTCGAGCTGCGAAAGCTCTTGCCCTCTGACCTCGGGAGGACTCAGCGGTGGGGTCCACCAGGCGCGCTCCAGTTCGAAATGTTTCCCATGCCGGCGGTAATAGCGGCTTTCGAAGGAGCGGATGACGGCGGCGATGATGGGGGTGCGCAGACCGGCCCGCCGGATGAAATCGAAGCTTTCCCGGGAATGCAGGGTGTGGCTGTGTAGCGACACGCCGGTGCGGAAACGCTCCCCCGGCGGGGAGGGCGTCCATTCGAACTGAATGTGAGAGCGCATGGAACCCCTTTACTCCGATGTAACGGACATTGGCGCAGCGGCAGAACAATTTCATCCGCTCCGGCTTTCTGCCAGAACTATGCCAGGAATCAGTTAAGGCGCCATGTGGGGACGATGAATTCTTAGTGAAACAGGACCCAATTGAAATGTTTTAATGCCATGTGGGCGGCCAATCCTGGCTGCTGACCCGCTTTCTAGCGGGTCTGCCGGCTGAACGCTGGCTGCGGGCAGGATTGCCGCCCGACTAACGCGTCAGGAGTTCGAAGCGGCCATCCGGGCGGAGGCGGTACCGGCGTCCGCGCCAGGTGATCGTCCTTCCAAAAAAACCGGCGATCCAGAAGCAGAAGCCTGCAATATCTTCCACGATAAGCAGGCCCCAATTCACCTGGATGCCAAGAACTCTTCTGGCGACGGCATACGCGGCGGCGGCGCGGATGGCGACAGCCGCGGGCACGATCGGCCACCATGACGGATTGTCGGCGGCGGCCAGAGCGGCCAACGGCACGGGCATAGTGAAAATCTGGCCGAGATAGCCGAGGGGGCGGGACCGGCGGGTGCTGCGCGTCCACCGCAGGCGGTGGGCGGCGTTGTGCCGGAAATCCGAGCTGCCGATGTGGTGCTCGATGATGTAGGAGGAGAGAATGACGCCATGGCCCGCTTCAGCGGCGAATCGTCCCATGGCGAAATCCTCGGCAAGAAAATCCTTGAGGCGGTCGAAGCCGCCGATGGCCTCGAGAACGCGCCGCCGCGCAACGATAGTGGGGCCGACGGCAAAGCGCATCCCTTCGACGATGCGCGCCACCAGGATCCCGGCGAGAAAATCCGTGTTCATGCCGGTTGCCTCCAGCCGAGACCAGAAACTCGGACCCGCGACGGCGCGGTACGGGCAGGTGGCGATGCCCATGGCGGGATTCTGAAACTCCGCGGCAACTACTTTCAGTAAATCCGGTCCCACCCGCACGTCACTATCGCTCATCACCACCAGATCGTGGGCCGCTTCGGCCAGCATCCGGGACAGGCTATAAACCTTGGCGTTGGCGTAGGGAGGCTCGCCGGTAATCAACAATCGGGCGCATACATGCGGATATTCGCGCTGGAGTTTTTCCACGACGCGGGCGGCGGGATCGCCGGGCGAGCGAACGGCGAAGAGGATCTCAAAATCGGCGTACTCCTGTTGGAAGAAGGTCCGGAGATTGGATTCGAGATCCAGATCGAGTCCGGCGAGCGGCTTCAAAATACTAATCGCCTGATGCGGCGAAGCGAGTGGAGCCGGGCGCGCGGCGCAGTAATGGCTCGCCGCGAAGATGGTTAAGGCCGAATAGACCAGCGCGCCCGCCAGCAGAACCAGCAGGACCCCGAAAACGAGCATGTACTACTGTAACGGTTCGGTTAGGCGCGGAAACCGTCCGGTTTGCATTCAACCCCCATGAGGCCGGTTCGTCGCGGCAAACAAAGGGAATACGCGCGTGAGGCCCTGCGGCGTGGCAATTGCAATTCCCGTGGCGTACCGGATCACTGAATCCGGAACATCGGAGGAAAAAGAAATGAGCAACATCAGACTTAATCTGATCACCGCGGCGGCTGCTTTGATCGCAGCCTCCGCAACCGCGTCGGCGCAGAACGCCCTCATCGCCAACGTTCCTTTCGAGTTCAAAATCAGCTCCAGGACCGTGCTCCCGGCGGGCGGTTATGCCGTGATCCGCGCACATCCGGACCTTTGGGTGTTCGAGGACCGCGAATCGGGTCACAAGACCATGGTCGCAATCGGGGTTGTCAGCAGTAGCGGCCGCAACGACCGTCCTCAGTTGGAATTCCGTTGCCATGGAAACGAGTGCGCCTTGACAAAAATCCAGGTCGGATACGGCGAGACGGGCTACGAAGTTCCGCAGCCGAAACCCAAATCGGGCGGAGACGAAGTGGCTGTGAGAATCGTGTCGTTGTCCCACGGCAGCGCCGAGTAGCGCGTGCGGGTTCTCAAAAGGCGTTTGTCCCGCCAGGCGTTGGCGCGGCAAACACGAGTGCTTGCGCCACGACTTGGGCCTTCGTTGTGGCGCAGGCACTCGTGCCATGCCGTCTCGACACTCGTGTCGAGACCTGCGGAATCAACAGCCTACGCGTAGCGCGCAAAAACGAAACGACGTTGGCGGGATTGTCCGCCCAATGTGTTTAGCGCACGACTTGAGGATAAACGAACCGCTCACCGTCGGACGTAGCCACGCTGCTGAGCTGGCCCGGATCTCGCATGCCGCCCACGCGGAACAATACCCGTGGAGCGCTAACCTGCAACTCCGAGTTCGTCTCCACCGAAACAACCATCTGCGGACCCGGCGCGAATCCGGTGATCGTCAAAAAGTAAAGCTCCTTTCCGTCCTCCCTCCAGAACGTTCCGCCGAGCGCGCCGTCCTTGGAGACCTGGACGGGCTTTCCCGCGATCGATGAGCCGCGCAAGGGCGCAATGTACACCTCGAAGCGCCCGGATTCATTGGAGCTATAGGCAATGTATCGGCCATCAGGGGAGAATCGACCCGAGCGGGCGCTGAATTTTTCAGCGACAAGCGCGACCGGTTGGCGATCGCCGTCGATCGCGAGCGCATACATGGCGTCGCCGGCCCAGAAGCACAGCAACCCTTGCTTAGACCAATCCGTGACCGCCATGGCCGCGCCCGGATGTTTGTAGATGAGTTCTTCGCCGCCGGACCCGTCCGCGTTCTTGCGGTAAATAGCGCTGTAGCCTTCCGCGGAGAAGATGGAGACATACGCGATCTGTTTGCCGTCCGACGACCAGACCGGCGAAACATGCGCCACGGGACCGTTGGTGACCTGCGTTCCTTTGCCGCTGGCGATGTCATAAACCCAGACGTCCGTCGTGGCCTGGACGGTCTTGATGACCGCCACGCGAGCTCCGTCCGGCGACAATGCCGCATGGTTGTAAACGCCAGGCTCGCCGACAGCGCCCTGAACTTTGCCCTGACGATCGAACAGTGTGATTTGCGTGCGCGGCGCTGGCGCGACCGGCCGGCGAAGCTGCTGCTTCGCCAGATAGCGCTTGACGGTTCCATCGGCAAGACCTTTCTGGATCGCTGCCTGAGCCTGATCGGTGAGCGCCTTCTGCAAAATGGGTTCGTCTTCCGCCCGCACCGCCGTGACCATTACGGCGACCATGCCCATTTCGTCGAAGGATTCCTCGCCGAACTGCGCCCGTTTCGGCGGATTACTGGGATTCCGTGGGTTGCCGGGCGAGTTGTCGTATTGGATGCTGACGTCGATCTTCGATCCCTTGGGCAAAAGGAAAGGCTCTTTGTAGTTGTAGGTTTCCTGCCAGTTAAAATCCCAATCGGGAATCCAGATAAGGGGCTTGGACGAGCCATCGGGAAGAGTTGCGGTTGCCTTCATGTCCTTCGCCAGATAGTGCGCGTGCGCCACCGCGGAGTGCGCTATCACATCGACGGGCAACATGAACGAATCTTGAATCGTGAAATTCTCGCCCGCCGGAATATCAATTCCCGCGCCCACGCCGAATAAACCCGGTGCGCCGACGCCCATCAATCTTCTCTCCGGCGCTTTATCGGCGAAGTAGAGCCCGACGAGAGACTTTTCAATTTCCGGCTTGCCGGTGAGATGGAAATGCATCTGGAGCAGGAAATCCGATCCCTTTGGAAGCGCCATCGCCAATCCTTCCGGCAGGAAAACGGGAGTTGCGCCGACGGCCCATCCTCCCAAGCCACCGGCATTGCTCTGCCCTGGCGTGACTCCCACGGTTCCCATCCCGCCGAAGCCTGGTTTTCCGTCCACGCCATCAAGGCGCGAGGTGGAGCCCGCCGCGACATAAGCGAAGAGCGCATGGTGCGCCGCCTTGCGCGCGCTGGGACGAAATTCAATCGCGCGGATCCATTTATCCTCTTTGAGGTTGAGCGGAATGGCGAAATTGCGGAAGACATCCGGGCCGCTGGCCGGCAGCTCGAAGGCGGCTGGCATCTCCAAAATCAAATCCGGCTTTCCCAAGCGCCAGCCTTCGGTGAATTGTGGAAGCTTGGGCGCTTTGGCGGGGTCGCCTTCAGGCATTCCCTGACGGACCCACTCGGCGATCGTGGCGATCTGCGCATCGGTAAGCTTGCGCTCGTCCGCGAACTCGCCGAATCCGTGCGCCGCATGCCAGGGGGGCATATATCGCATCTGCGTGACCGTGGCGATCAGAGCGGCGCGCTTCTTGACGTCTTCGTACGTGATCAGCGAGAAGGGCGCGGCTTCGCCGGGGCGATGGCAAGTGGCGCAGTTCTGGTAGACGATTGGCGCGATGTTTTCGGTAAAGGTGATCTTGTCAGCCGCGGAGAGCAGAGCGGCCGCCCCAAGCAGAGGAACAGTTAGTTTAGCCGTCATAGTCTTTTCCATAAGATGTCGGAGATCTACTGGCGGGCGCCGGAATTTGGGCTCAACACTTGGAAGACGAAATGCTGGCCATCGCTCGCGGCGACATTGCTGAGCTGGTTCGGCCCAGGTATGCCTGAAACGGGAAAGAGCCGCGTTGTGGAGTTGATCGCCAAAGCCGGAGAAAACTCGACTTTCGCGGCCACTACCGCTTGCCCGGCTGCTATCGATAGGTAGAACAGTTCCTTACCGTCCTTGCGCCAGAAGACGCCGCCGGCAGCGGGCTCCTGCGAAACGCGAGTGGGCGCCGCGTCGCTTTGGAGATCCTTGATGTAAACGGCCCATTCACCGGAGGCATTGGAACTGTAGGCCAGATAGCGCCCATCCGGAGACAGGCTTCCCCCGCGAGCCTGGTCAAGGCTAAAGGGTTTGCCTTCCCCTCGAACGGGCACGATAAACAACGAATCTCCCGACCAAAGGCAGAGCCGTCCATCCGGCGACCAACTGGTGAGGAACACCCCTGCGCCCGGTGGATGACTATAGATCAGCGTCTCGGCGCCCGATCCGTCGGAAGCCTTTCGGTAAACGGCGCTATTCGTCACGTAGGCGATTTCCGTTCCGTCGGGCGACCAGACAGGTGACGACCGCGCCGGACCGTTCTCTGTGATTCGCGTGCTTTGTCCAGTGCTGACGTTATAGACCCAGATTTGCCCGTCGCCGTCCGGAGCCTTTTTGACGGCAGCCACTCTGGTCCCATCCGGGGAAAGCGCCGGCTGGGCATCGACGCGCGGTTCGCCCAATTGGGTCACGGCATTTCCTGTGCGATCGAACAACGTGACTCGTAGGACTGGCGGCTGCCGCCTGGTTGCTGTGAACTCTCCTCCCGGCGCTTCGACGACCATGTGAGTCACCTCGCCCTGGTCGTTGCTGCGAAACTCGAAAACGCCGATAGCTTCGTCGGTGAAACGCGTTTCGGAAAGGGCCGTCAGCGACTGCTTGCCCAGGCCCGCAACGGCCACCTCGAGCGCGCCGTTCTCCAGCGCAATATTGACAGGAATGAACTCAGGACCTGGAAAACCAAGGTCCTTAGTCCGGAACATGTATGTTCCCACGTACTTGGAAAGCAGCTCGGCGGGGACCTTGACCGATCGTTTGGTGTCCGACTTATGACCCACAAGGTGGGCCCGGTCTTTCTCATTTTCGGCGCAAACGTATTCGATCAGGTCCGTGTCCGCCGTGAATAGGCCATCTAATTTGCTCCGGATCGGCTTCGCGTAGATCGCGGGATCGCTGATGGTCACGTCGGCGCTCAAATGCCCGAAATCTGTCCGCCGGTATCGCTCCGTCATGCGCATTTGCTCGGTGTGCGGATAGCCGGCATCAATTGGAGTGTGGTCGTTATAGCCAGTGCTTTCCACGACCAGGGTGTCGCCTTCCCAATGTCCGACCGAGTAGCCCATCCACGCCGGATTGGGATCCTTGGGCAAATCTCGTCCATCCGTGAAGATTTGACGATAGCTGAGGTCTTCCGTGAGCATCAGGATCAGGCCGGGCGTCTGCACGATCTTCACTAGACCGAAGCCAATGAAGCCACTGGGGAGGCACTGCACGCCCGGACTGTCGGAGCCCAGGTTCTCCTCGCGTTCCTTAGCGAGCTTTTCGGCCCATGGCTGAATCTCCGACGGCTTCAACTGTTTTTTGATTCCGTCCCCGCCGCCGCCCACCAGCGTCCACAGTCCGGACAGGTCCGGCTTTCCGTCCGCGGTCCTGGGAGTGGGTGCGCTGATGTTAGCTTTGCCGTCCGCGGTTCGGGGTATGCCCTTAGTGCGCTCGTGGATCCATTGGGCTTGGAGACAAGCGCCAAGTACGAAAGGGAACAGAATCGCGAGCAGACGAACCGTCGATTTAGCTGTCATATTATTTCCTCAATATTTCGGGATCTACGATGTAACAACCGAGAGCCTGCGTGTGGGGGTTCGGTACCGGCTTGCCGGCGAGAAAGGCATCCAGCGCGTCCCTCAAATCGTGGACAGTGACCTGCTGGCGGGGCTTGCCAAGCGAGGCATAGAAATTATCGATCCGGCCGCGGTATCGGATTTCGGCTTTGCGGTCGAGGAGCACGGCTTCGGGCGTGACTGCGGCATTGGCTCGTTTTGCGGCGATGCGGCGGCTATCGATAACCGCGGGGATGTTGTGGAGACGGTAGTCGTCGAGATGCTTGCGCACCGTGGCGGCGTCCGCGTCGGCGTCTTCGCATAGCAGCGAGCATGCGACTCCCCTTGGCCCGTAGCTTTCGCAAATTCTCTGGATTTCGGGAGCGTACGAATTGGAAATAGGGCAATCGGAACAGATAAAGAAGAGCAAACTGATCTTTCCGGAAGGTTGAAAAAAGCTGAGGGCGCGCCCATCGAGATCGTACATCTGGACTGCGGCGCCGGCCGCCGCCATCAAAACCGGGAATCGAGATATTACCAACAGAGCAACGTTCCGCACGCCGCGTCTCCGCTTGACTAATTGTCGATAATCTAGGTATCCTTGTCAAGGGAAATTTCAATGCCGAAACCATCCGATCTCCTACAAGGGACCCTCGACCTGCTCATCCTTAAGACCCTGATCCGTGAGCCGCTCCATGGCTGGGGAATCTCCAAGCGGATTCAGATCTTGTCGGACGACGTTCTCTCGGTGCAGCAGGGATCGCTCTATCCCGCCCTGCACAGGCTAGAACAACAAGGCTGGATCGCTGCCGAATGGAAAGACACGGACCTGGGCCGAGCGGCAAAATTCTATTCGCTGACCAAAGAAGGCCGCAAACAACTCGAGCGAGAACTGGAAAGCTGGAACCGGCTTTCCTCCGCCGTCGGCTTGTTGCTGAAACGGGCGTGAACCGTGACCTTGGCGCGCTTGTTCCGAATCTGGCGTCATCGCTTCAACAGCGCGTGGCGGAAAGACGAAGTGGACGGCCAACTGTCCGGCGAACTTGCGTTTCACCTGGATCAACTCGTAAACGAAAGCCTCGGGGAGGGCATGACCGAAGCAGAAGCGCGCTACGACGCGCGCCGGAAGCTTGGCAACATCGCCGCCATTGAAGAAGAGTGCCGCGATCAACGCCGCCTGGCCTGGCTCCACGATTTGCGGCAGGACTTGATTTTCGGTTTGCGCATGTTGCGCAACAGCCCGACCTTCACAGCCATCGCCGCGGTTTCCCTGGCCATCGGAATCGGGGGAAACAGCGCCACTCTGAGCGTCATGGACTCGATTGCGCGGGGTCAGCTTCCTGTTCCGGACCCGGACCGGATCGTGCTTCTTCGCACGTTCCCGCTCGGCAATCCAGGCCAGATGAAACAGGCTTCCATCCCGGACTGGTTGGCGTGGAAACAGCAGAACACTGTTTTCGAATCCATGGGAGCGTTTATCGCGGATCAGCGCGACCTTGGCGCGGAAGAAGACGGCCTGCCCGCGGAAAGACTCACGGGGGAAGGCGTTACGCCGGGCCTGTTCGACGCCTTACGCGTGCAACCGCTGGTCGGGCGTCTCTTCACGGAAGAGGAAGATCAGATAGATCATCCGGCGCCGGTTGTTCTTATCAGCCACGATCTGTGGAAACGCCGCTTCCACTCCGATTCCAACGTGATCGGCCGGCAAGTCCGGCTGAACGGAAACCCGGTGACGGTCGTCGGAGTGATGCCACCCACGTTTCGCTATCCGCTGGAGAACCTCGATTTTTGGGCGCCGATGGCGTACAACCGTTATCAACTAGAAGGCTCCGCGCGTCTGTTCACCGTGACGGCTCGCTTGAAGCAAGGCGTTACGCTGGCGCAAGCGCAAACCGCGATGGACGGTCTCGCCACGCAGCTATCCGCGAGCTCCCCGGAGCGGCACAAGGGTTGGGGAGTGAGGGTGTTGAGCCTGAGATTTGCGTGGTTCGGCTGGATGGTGGGTTGGCTGATCATGCTGGGGTCCGCAGTGACTCTGGTGCTTTTGATCGCCTGTGCGAATGTCGCGAGTCTGTTGCTGGCGCGCGGCTCCGTCCGCCGCTCCGAAATCGCGATGCGCGTCGCTTTAGGCGCGAGCCGCGGCCGGATCTTCCGGCAGGCGCTCACCGAAAGCGTTCTTCTCTCGATGGCAGGCGGAATCCTTGGAATTTTCGTGGCTTGGGCGGCAGTGCGCGGATTCGGGACGATCGCTCCACCGTTCCCCGCGCAGCGAGCTTTGCAGGCCGGCATATCCCTCCGCACTTTCGGCTTGTTGGGGTTGATCTCGCTCGCCAGCGGCATCGTATTTGGCGTGGTCCCAGCCATGGCGGCGGTGAAATTGGATCTGGCGAGTTCGTTGAGCGGATCCGGCCGCGGGACCGAGGAGCGCACAAGCGCTCGAAATCTTCACAGCGCACTGGTCGTCTTTCAGATTGCTGTCGCGCTCGTCCTCTTGACGTGGGCGGGCCTCCTCGGCAATAGCTTCTTCAGGATCGTGTCGCAAAATCTGAATTTCGATCCCCGCGGTGTTCTCACGTTCGAATTCCGCCTTCCTCTTCAAACCTACCTGCGCGGACTGGGAACCAGCCGGGGCATGCCGTACTTCGAGATCAATCCCCCGTGGCAGATGATGCAGCAGGTGCATGAGAGCATCGCCACGATTCCGGGTGTTGAAACGGCGGCGGGGATTTCGCTTCCGCCGGTAAACAGCATCCTGATTCCCACGGCGACGGTTCTTGTCGAGGGTCGTCCCATTCCGGAAACCGAAGCGCAGAAGGAGGTTCTCCGCGTCAATTACTTCGTGGTGACCCCAAATGTGTTTGCAACCATGAGGGCCGCGCTAGTTCGTGGCCGCGAGTTCACCGGCCGCGATACCGCGTCCTCGCCCTGGGGGGCCGTCATAAACGAGTCTATGGCGCGCCGCTTCTGGCCCGGGGAAGATCCCATCGGAAAGCGTTTCACTATCGAGGTTCTCTCGGGTGAGCAGCCGCGCCAAGTGATCGGCGTGGCGCGCGACATTCCTCTGGCGCGCATGCAGCCCGATCCGGAGCCGGTTCTTTACACCTCCTATCTTCAGCAAGCACAACTCTACCGCGGGCAGTCGGGAAACATGTTCGGAAGGATGACATTCCTGATCCGTAATTCGGGTGACCCGATGAGACTCGTGCCGGCTGTTAGACAGGCGATCGCCGGGATCGACCCCGATCTTCCCATCTCAAATGTCCAGATGCTGGATGCACTCAGCGGGGCGGGTCTGCGCGACCGCCGTACGTATCTTCTGGGATTGGGCCTATTCGCGTCCGTTGCGACGCTGCTGGCGGCGATCGGGATCTACGGTCTGATGGCCTATTCTGTGGCGCGGCGGACTCATGAAATCGGCGTGCGCATGGCGCTCGGAGCTGGAGGCCGCCAAGTGGTCGCGCACGTGGGCGCGCGCGCGTTGGTTCTTATCGCCACAGGACTCGCGGCTGGAGTCGCAGGATCGATCTCGCTAACGCGCATGCTGGCGTCGCAGCTATGGGGCGTTACCCCCACCGATCCGGCGACCTTCGCGGGAGTCGCAGCGTTCCTGGCGGCTGTCGCTCTAGCGGCATGCTGGGTCCCTGTCCGAAGAGCAATTCAGATTGACCCGGCCGTGACGCTGCGGGCCGAGTGATATTTCGGCGCGTCGTTACGCGGCCAACTGTGGCAAGAGGTCCTTCAGTTCCACCTCTGGAGATTCGGGATTCTTGAAGAGATGACTCGCCCCAAGCACTTCGATTCCCACTAATCTCTCTCCCGGAGCGAAATCCAGAGCGATGTCGTCCGTCAGACGCACGACGCGGCACTGGAAATCGCCATCCAGCAACTGAATGTAGAGCGCGTCGGCGTCTTTGTCATAGCTCATCCGCATCGGATGGCCCTCCCTGAATAGCCGAGTTCTGCAGTTGACCGCTGGAGGGCGAACTTTAGCCTGCGCGGCGCTTTAGCGCCGCCCCCACGGCAGCGAGGCTGAAGCCTCGCGCGGGCTAAAGCCCGCCCTCCAGACATCTTCATCACTTTGGGTGGCCCGCAGTCCCATGATGCACTCTCTGGCGGTCGCGGCGCGGCTCTGTAGCTGGCCGTAAACCAAAGTGCCCATTCCGAGCCGCGACCGCGAAGGGAGCGGTTCCGACGAATTTCGGCGAGCTGATCGTTAAACATGTAGCTTTTCGGCTGGTCAGACACGATTGAAAGCGGCGTTACTGCTCCAGGTACGTGTAGCCGTTCAGACCGTCTTCGTAGAAGCGCAGCAGGGCGCCGGACTCTTCATAACCGATGCGACCTTCGCGCACCGCGGCCTCCACATCACGGCGGAATTGGTCGATCAGGGTTCGGGAATGGAATTGGACGTAATCCAGCACCTCCCGAACCGTGTCGCCACGGATGACGGCTTCCAGCACCACCGCTCCTTTTTCGTTCAGGCTCACGTGAACGGCGTTGGTGTCGCCGAACAGATTGTGAAGGTCGCCAAGGATTTCCTGATAGGCGCCCACGAGAAACGCCCCGAGCACATATGGCTCGCCCGCGAAGGAATGCAGAGGCAGGGTTTTCTTGACGTCGCGGCGGTCGATGAACTGGTCCACCTTGCCGTCGGAGTCGCAGGAAATGTCTCCGAGAATGCCATGGCGGAAGGGCTCTTCCTCCAGCCGGTGGATCGGCATGATCGGGAATAGTTGATTCACCGCCCAACTATCGGGCATGCTTTGGAAGAGAGAAAAATTACAGAAGTAAGTGTCGGAGAGCAAGCCGTCGAGTCCCTCGAGCTCCTCGGGAAAGTAATCCAGATCCTGCGCCAGTTTCTGAATGCGCCGGCAGATCTGCCAGTAGATGCTCTCCGCCCAGCTTCGCTGTTGGAGCGGCAGGTATCCGAGGCTGAATAGATTCAGCGCGGAATCGAGGGCCTGCTGGGCGTCGTGAAAGCTTTCGAGCAGGTTCTTGCTCGACAGCCCGCGCAGCGTTTCCTTCAGATCGATGAGCGGCTGCTCGACTTCGTCGCCGAAATCGGGCGGGGATTCGCCGTCGCTGAATCCGGTGACGCCGAGCACGTTGAACAGCAGCGCGCTGTGATATGCGGCGATGGCGCGGCCACTTTCCGTAACGATGACGGGGTGCGGAACGTCGGCTTCGTCGCAGACGCTTTGAATGTGATAGACCACGTCGTTCGCGTATTCTTGCAAGGTGTAGTTGACGCTGGATTCAAAATCGGTCTGCGATCCGTCGTAGTCGATGCCCAGGCCGCCGCCGACGTCCATATAGGTGAGCCCCGCTCCGGCGCGGCGCAGCTCTACGAACACGCGCGCTGCCTCCATCACCGCACCCTTGATCTGCCGGATGTTGGTGATTTGGCTGCCGAGATGGAAATGCAGAAGCTGGAGGCAATCCTCCATCTGGCAGCTCTTCAGTTGATCCAGCGCGCGCAGCGCCTCGGTGACCGTCAAACCGAATTTAGAGCGATAGCCGCCGGAGGACTTCCAACGCCCCGAGCCGCGGCTCGCCAGCTTGATGCGCATGCCGATGACCGGCCGCACGCCCACCCGCTCGGAGTGCTTCAAGATCAGATCCAGTTCCGTGTATTTTTCGACCACGGGGATGATCTGCCGGCCGATTTTCTTGGCGAGCATGACCATTTCGATGTATTCGTCGTCCTTGAAGCCGTTGCAGATAATCGGAGTCTGATTATCGGCGATGGCCAGCACGGCCAGCAGCTCCGGCTTAGAGCCGGCTTCGAGGCCGAATTTGTAAGGGCGGCCGTATTCCAAGACCTCTTCCACTACCTGCCGCTGCTGATTCACTTTGATCGGATAAACGCAGCAATAGCTCCCGCGGTAGCCGTGCTCGGCGATGGAGGTTTGGAAAGCCTGGTGTAGCTCACCGAGGCGGTGCTTCAGAATCTCACCGAAGCGGATCAGTAGAGGCAGGGCGATGCCGCGAAGCTGAAGGTTGTCGACAAGCTCCTTCAGATCGAGGCCCCGGTTGGGATCCTTGTCCGGATGCACCCACAGATGGCCGTTCTTGCCGACAGAAAAATAGCCTTTACCCCAGCTTGCGACGTCGTAAAGCTCGGCTGCGTCGGCGGTGGTCCAGCGGTCCGCGGGCTCCCGCACGGGAGCGCCTTCTAAGAATTTGGGTAGCGCCATGTTTCTTTAGTTGTGTATTTATTTCCATCCACGCGCCCTACGAGCGCGATCACGCATCCGGCCGCTTGCGCACGGTCTAGATTTCAGTGTCCTGCGATTTGCCGCGGAGAGCAAGAGGAAAATGATGCGCCGAACGGCACAGAATCGAGCCAGGTTACAGCTTGGTGAAAATCTTTCGAG
>DASQJB010000241.1:0-18407 GCA_035631295.1 Bryobacteraceae bacterium
ACATCCTCGAACCCATACGGCCCGAACTGCTCGTCCAGAAACCCAACGCGGTCGAAAAGGTCCCGTCGGAACAAAGCCGCGGTCATGGGCGCCATACGGATGCGCCGCGGCTGATCCCAGATGGGCGAGTCGGGATGACCCGCGCCACAGCGCCAGGGGCAGCCACTCCGAGCGACTTCATCGAAACTGCCGTCGATGAAGCCGGGCTGCATTGCCGAAAGAATTTTCCCCCCGGCGAACCAGATGCCTTCGCGCCCGGCGCCGTCCATGAGGGTCCCCAGCCAGCCCGGATCGAGCGTAACATCGTTGTTGAGAATGGCCACCCAATGGCAATTCGCTGCCTCGATCCCCCGGTTCACCGCCGCGGCGAATCCCAAGTTTGCTCCGAGCCTCAGGACGAAAGCGCCCGCCCGCTCCGCCATCTCCGCCGAATCGTCCGCGGAGCCGTTATCGGCAACGATTATTTGGTCGAAGACTCGCGTCTGCCGCTTCAGATTCTCCAGCAGCGCCGCCAGGAGATCCCGGCGATTCCAATGGGGAATGACTGCCGCAACCGTCACGAAAACCGCTTTCTGAGAATGAACCAGAGATTGTAAAACCCATCTCGCCACAAATTCAGCTTCGTCTCGCCCAGACGCGACGTGTATTGAATAGAAATTTCCACAAAGCGAACGTGGCGACTCTTGAGCGCCTCGATTTTGATCTCTTCGGAGAATGCCATCCCATCGGACGTCAGCTTCAGCCCCTCCAGAATCGAGCGGCGGAAAACCCACATGCCCGACTGCGAATCCCGCACCCACCGGAAATACAAAACGGACATGGCCACCGAAAGGACCAGATTCCCCAGCTTGTTCAAAAAGCTCATCGCCTTGCGATCCCGGACTGGAAACCGGGACGTGTTGAGAAAATCCGCATCCAGATGCAGGAAAGCTTCGAGCAAGTACGAAATGGCGTCAGGCGGATAGCTGTGGTCGCCATCGAGCGTGACGATTAGGTCGCCCGTAGCGGAAGCGAAACCTGTCTTGTAGCTGCGCCCGTAGCCGCGCACATCCTCGCGAATCACTTTGGCCCCGAAGTTTCGAGCCACCTCGGAGGTGCCGTCCGTGGAGCCGTTGTCCACGACGATGGTTTCATCGACGAATGCGGGAACCCGCTTCAACACCTGCTCGACGCCTTGTTCTTCATTGAGGCAGGGGATGATCACGGTGATCTTCTGGCCCTTGTACATTCAAGGAATCACCCAGCATAACGTGGACAGGGGCCAAGGACGGCAGCCCGGAGCGAGGAGAGGAGCCCTTAGCCAGGAAGTAAGATGAACTCATGGTAAAGATGTTTGTGCTACTCGCCGCCGTGGCCGCAACCGCAGCCTCCGCGGCGAGTCCGGATCTCTCCGAAGTCAAGACTGTGTATCTGCTGCCGATGTCCGGCGGTCTCGACCAGTACCTCGCCGTTGCGATCACCAACGGCGGCGTGTTCAAAGTCGTGACCGATCCGCAAAAGGCGGAAGCGGTCTTTACCGACCACATCGGGGTAAGCCTCGAGCAATCTTTGCACGAGCTCTACGCGCCGCCGGAAAAAGTCGAAAATGGCAAGCCCAGCGACAACTTCAAGCCCACGATGGCGCCATTATCTCGCGGCAAAGGATCCATCTTCCTGGTAAACCGCACCACCCGCGCCGTGCTTTGGAGCACCTACGCGCCCCCGAAGGATACTCAGTCCGATTCGTTAAACCGCCTCGCGGTAAGGATCGCCGGACAGTTGCAGAAGGACCTGAAAGCGAAATAGCAGCCGGAAGGCGCACTACGAGTCTTTCGTCACTCCGCCACACGCCATAACGGGTTCTTTCGGTTCTTTCCGGCTTGAAACAGGCAGAGCGAATTCCCATCGGGGTCCTTGAGCCGCGCCTCCTGCCACAGCCATGGCTCCTCCCGGGGGCCGGATTCGAAGTGGATGCCTGAGTCCTCCAAATCCGCGACTGCCCGTTCCAGGTCCTCACGCTCGAAACAGACCACGATCCCGTGGCCGCTCGGCGCCCGCTCTACTCGCTCCACAGAGAATCGCCGCCCGGGCACTCGAGCCGGGCGTAGTCGGGAAGCGCATCCACGATCAGTCGGAGACCCAGTCGCCGGTAGAACTCTATCGAACGCGCCACGTCCGTCGAAGGCGCCGTCACTTGGTTCAGGTTCATGAACGATGCTCCTTTGTGATATGATCCCCCGCGAAAGGCGGGAACCGGCATGCTCCGAAACTTCGCGCTCTTACTCGTATTCCTGCTCCCTCGGTTGGCCAACGCTCACCATGGCGGCGCCGAGTATGACCTGGGCAAGACGGTCGAGTTCAAGGCCAAGCTCACGCGCGTCGAGATGATTAATCCCCACTCGTGGCTTTACTTCGACGTCGCCGAACCGGACGGCAAGGTGAGCCACCATCGCTGTGAAATGCGTTCAGTGCATGTGCTGCGGCGGTCTGGTTGGACCAAGGAGATGTTTCCCGTTGGCCAACAGATCACTATCGAAGCTTCGCCCAACCGCACCGATCCCGCTTCCTGCTACCTGCAAACGATCTTGCTGGCGGATGGAACGCGGATGGACCGCTACGGTCAATACGTCAAAGCTCCACAAGGCAGCCTTCAGGAGATCAGAGGGCCGATTGCCTCTTCGAAAACCAGCCGGTCCTTGCGCCGCCCCAGCGGGGAGCCCGACGTTTCCGGCAATTGGGCACCCGTCCAACAGGTCATGGTCAATCCTCGCGGAACCGGCGGCGGCTTGGTGCCGCTCGATACCTTAAGCCAATACAAGGACGGCCAGCGCCCGGCCAACGCGGGCGCTGGTGGACGCAAGGGCGGCGCAGCGGCGAAGGGTCCGCGGCTGTATGGTGGAACCGAGCTCACCGAAGCCGGGGAAAAAGCGGCCACGGAGTTTCAACGCGACGACAATCCCCGCTTCCACTGCCAAACCACCAGCATCCTGTTCGATTGGACCTTCGACGGACCCGTGGACCGTATCACGCAAAACAAAGACACGATCACGCTCGAGTACGGGCAATTTGGCTTCAAGCGTACGGTTTACATGAATCTGAAAGAGCACCCCGCCAACGCCAAATCTAGCCGCGCCGGCAACTCTATCGGACGCTGGGAAGGGGATACCCTAGTCGTCGACACGATCGGATTCCTGCCAGGGTTTTTGAATACGCCGGTTCGCAACAGCGAAAAATTGCACGTGATCGAGCGGTTTTCCCTTGACCCAGCGAAAATGGCTCTCACCCGCAGTTACTCTGCCGAAGATCCGATGTATTTGAAAGGGAAATACACCGGGTCCGACGTAGTTTTCCCCGCCGACGCGCCTTTCGATCCCGGCAAGTGCCGCGAGCTGAACTTCATCGACTATTCAAAGCAGCAGAAGCAATAACCCGAAGCTAGCCGAACTTCGTCACAACCGCTTCCTTACGGTCGCGGCTCGGAATAGACGCTTGCGTTTACAGCCAGTTACAGAGCCGCGACCGCGAGGGACCGGTCATTTGGCTCAGGGCGCAGTATAAAGATCGGGCATTCGGAAACTTCGGTACTCAAGCTGGCCAAACTGGATGCCGTACGTCATCTGGCCCTGGGAGTTCACTTCCACCGATTGCGCCGCAAAGTTTTTGCTTCCCGGCGGGATGCTCAGAAAGCCATTGTTGAAGTGATAGTCCCCGTTAGAAAGGCGTTGGGCAGAGCCCACAGCATTCGAGTAGGCGCCCAGGTCCGCGTTCAGGATCAGGCGGGCTTCGCGGCGTCGTTCGTCAATCCGTAGCGCCTGGCCGCGGCTGTGTCCGCCTGGATTGCCGGCGATCCGAGTGTTGCCGTTGTCATACAAGGTCAGCGTGGAATCGTTGGGTTCGAAGCCGGGATCGTGCTGATGCGAAAACCACGGATTCGGATCCAGCGGGCCAAGCCGGGGATCTCCCGCCGCCAGTTTGAAATCGCCCCCGGCTCCCAATCGCCAAAGCACATTTCCCGTGCCCGCGCCGTTTTCGTAATCGATCTTGATTACCTGATCCTGATGGCGCGCGGAATAGAGCAGGTTTCCATCCGGCGTGAGCTGGACCGAGTTTCCGTGCAACCAATCGTTAGCGTTCGGAGCCAGGTAAAACGGGCCGCAAGAAAGGCCTGCGGGATAGACGCAGGTCTCTCCCAAGATGGCGCCCCGATGCGGATCGAGGTGATCGAACGCGTCCCAGGCCCATAGCACTTGAAGATTGGGATCGAAAACCAGAATTGTGTCCCCGATCACATCCACCGGGCCCGGCCCTTGGACGTCCGTAAGAATTCGCTCCGAATTCGCCAGCACTAGGTAATCGCCATTGGGAAGTTTTCTCGCTTCGTGATGAAATCCGTTGATGGGATGCACGCCCATGGCGGCGAGTTGCTCGTTTACTCGAGCGGCGTTGGTTTCCGCCAGAGTGATTCCCGCCAGATCGAATTCGCGAAAGAATTGTTGTGACCGGTCCTTGGTTCCGTCCTCGGCGAGGCCCATAAACGTCCCGCCGCTCACAGGACGAGTCAGGAATGAGATGTTCCCTGCGTAATACCAGATCACATTTCCATTGAGATCGGTGGCAACGGTAGGCGAGCTAAAGGTGCTCTGCAGGAGAATCCCGCCTACCGCAAGCGGAGCGGCAGCCAGCATCGAAACCTGGGCCGCGGCGAGAGAAAGCGGCGTGTCGTAAGCTCCAGGGGAGGGCCGGTTGTCGCCGGCGTCTCATGAGCTTCCATTTGCTGAATGCTGTATTGCGCTTTTGAGCGCATGCCCGCCAGGTAGAAATTCATGCTGAACCCGTTGCAAGCTTTCGCCGGCGTGGATTGAACGTACCCTTCCGGCGAGGTGAATTGCGCACTCAATACCTGACCCAACGGGCACGCCGGCGCGCTGTAAATGAACACCAGAGGATTCGCCGTCGAGGTGATCACCGGCGCATCTTTCGTGGCGAGCGTCGTCATCACCATCAGGACTGAGGCCGATGCGGCTTGTGCGCTGTCGCCGCTCCTCGCCGTCACTTCTATTTCATAAGTCCCTTCGCGTTCGATCGTGGTCCAGTCCAGCGAAGAATTTGGGCCATAGTCGAAGATGGTGTGCAAAGGGGTTCCCGCTAGCCCCGCGCGGAAACGGTACGTAGGGGTTCCCAAATTCGGACCCGAAGCGGACGCCGTCCACGTCACCACCGCGCCCAAAGGTCGGGCGATGGCTGCGAAGGCGTCAATGTGACTGAGATTTGCCCGGGCAAAAGTCTTGCCGCAAGAACCGGCATCACGCCAAGCAAGCGGAGCGGCTTCATAATTTCCTCCGACTGCTGAAGGACTGGCAATTAGCAAGCCAGCCTTCAAACCTATTGAGAATCAATGGTTGCGTCACAGCGCTGCGCGAACTATTATTCGCCGCTATTTCAATACTTGCTGCTTTCGAGCGAACTTTTCTTTCGAGTCTCTCCTATATTTGTCGGCCAGAAAGTATTTGTCGGCCGAAAGGGAGGTGACGAAATGGGAGGGCCTATTATTATCTGGCCGGCGGATGTCTGCGATGGATATCCGGGCTGTTTCTGGTCGGAGGACCCTTACGGTACGTGTTTCTCTTACGGTGGCTTTTACTGCAGAGACGCTTACCCGGGCATTTACTGCTGTTTCTGAGGCTGTGGAAATTTGAGGGGCCGGGAATGGCCCCTCTTGTGTGAATTGGAGAACACCGAATGAGATTGGCATGCTTTCTGTTGGCGGCGGCAGCGGCCGGGGCGCAGGTAAAGGCGCCCAGACCGGCGCCCGAATTCCAGATCGCGGAGCCTTCCGGACGAACGGCGAAACGGTCCAGTTATCGCGGAGACGTCGTCCTGCTGGCGTTCATTGTGACCAGTTGCTCGCACTGCCAGGCGGCATCCGGAGAATTTGAGAAATTGCAATCCAATTTCGGCCGGCGCGGCTTCCACGCCGCCTTGGCGGCCTTCGATGAAGGCGCCGATGTGGCCGGTTACGCACGGCGCTTCGGACTCACATTTCCGGTCGGCCGTGCGAGCAAGGACGAAATGCGCGCGTTTCTCGGCATACTGCGAGCACAGCGAGTCGCGACTCCCCAGGTGGTCCTCATCGACCGGATCGGAATGATCCGCGCGCAGAGCCCTCCCGAAGGCACGCCGATGTTGCAGTCGCCAGAGGTCTTGCGAGCGTTGATTGAAGCGCTGATCGGGAGGCATTCGGTCTTATGATCGATTCCGGATTGAGCGTGCCTCTCCTGCCCGCGGCGTGGTCCCACTTGAGGCAGTTTTTTTTGGTTTAATGTTTGGCCGGTGATTGTGGGATTCACGACGATTCTTTGCTATCAGATTTACATGCGCATCGGGCTGGCGGGTATACGGAACAAAACGCTGGTGTTCGCTTTGTCTTCCGCCGCTTCCATGCTGGCGCTGTTCGGCTGGACGACAATCGTTCACACCGCGCGCATGATCCCGCCCTATGGTTGCGGCGTGGGGCTAGCGAGCGTGGTGGCTTCGCAGCTTTACGCCGTCACGCTTCCGCGCCGTGCGCGGTTTCAAATTCCTTTCCCGAAAGTAATCTGGCGGACCGATGAATCGGCGATCCGGCAAATTCAGCAAGCCATGGCCGCGCGGCGGCTACCGTGAACTGGATAATCAAAAATGCAAAAGGAACCCATTTCTTGGCTGTAACCGAACAAACGGAAGCTGATCCCTCTGGCTTCGAAACGAACCCATTTCTCACTCAATCCTGGGCGCGGCCATTTCGAAGTACGTTTTCCACGGCGTGATTGCCTTCCTGGCAGGCGTATTCCAGAATCTGGTAGCTGGGATCGCGGGTCAACGGCATCGAAACTTTCCACGGCTTGGCGTATTCGTTCGGATCGGCGATGGTGACCTCGTACGCGATTTGGTTCTCGCTCACGCGCCGGAATCGCTCCACGACGTGCAATGCCGGGCTTTGAGGAATGCCTTTGATGCGGCCGGTGGCGGCGCTGGTGGCGATCCAGCCTTTGTGGTTGTAGTTGGTGACGTCCACTACCAGCGTGTCGCCTTCCCAATGGCCGCGGGAATCGCCGTTCCACTGGCGGATGCTTTCGGGGAGATGCGCGAGCGACGCCCTTCCCGGAAGATCCAGGGGAATCACGCGCGCTTCGTGAATCATCTCGTAGAGAATGACGACATAACCCAGACCCTGCACGATCTGATAGGCGTTGTTATAGCCCGCGGGGAACATTCCGCCGGGAACGCCGCGCGTGATGCAGCGATCCCAAACGCTCATGTATTCGTAGGAGTCGGCGTTGTGGGCGGCATTGTAATCACGCTTGGTTTCGGCGGCGGCGGTTACAGGCACGCGGCCGTCTGGAGGATCCACCACCAGCGATGACTGCCGCGTGGAGGCAACTTTCGTCCCGCGATCGAACCAGGCCTGATTGTAGGCGCCGACGTCGCCCGCCGCGGGAGGGCGATCCACGTTGCTCTCGGCCGCCTCCCGCTCAAGCTTGGCAGCTTCCTGTTCTGTGAGGAACGCCTTTCCCGAAAGCTCGGCGGGGCGCTCGAAGGGAGTGATAGTCGCGTTGGTCCAGACGCCCTGCATATCCGGCTGCCCGTCCGGAGTTCGCGGAGCGACCCACGGTTTCCTGGTTTGGGCCACAAGAACCGGGGCCAACAGAAGAATGAGGCATCGATAACGCATCGCAACCTCCTAACACTTCGCTCGCGATCATCGTATCACTTGCAAGGTGCGGCAGTCAGACCTGGCGCAAGTTCGTCACACCCGCTCGGTCGCGGCTCTGAATGGGCGGGAGCGGTCAACTGTGGAACCTTGCCCGTAAGGGCGGGATCGAACTTACGGACTGAGTACGGGCGGCAAGCCAAGACGCCAGATAAATCACGCCCGCGAGAGCGGTGAGATATTGAAAGCCGATCAACAGGGAGGTGCTTTCGGCGAATCCCCCCAGGATGGCGCCGGCCGTGTTGTAGGCTAAGGCCTGCTCAAAATGCTCGGCGCGCCGGAAGAGTGTCGCGAAGATGACGCCGGCGTAAAAGACCGGAGCTAAGACCAAAGCTCCCGCGGCAATTGCCCGAGCCGGCAAAGGCAAACCCAAGAAGGCATCTAAAGGGATCGCGACGTTGAGTGCGAGAACTGCCAACAGGCCGGCGTAATAACGTCCGATGCGAATATCTTTCTTTTTCAGAACGCGTAGGTTCGCGATCAATATCATTACCAGGACAGCGGAGAACACTACGGCGTTGACGATCCAGGTGCTCCCGAAGAGAAGCGCCATGTGAACGACGGCTTTGGTTTCCACCAGCATGAACCCGGCGCCAAGCAGCGCCATCGCGAGGTTCCCATGTGGCGGGCCGCCGTTGCCGGTTCGCCAGCCGAACGCCCAGAGCATGGCGAGGCTGATCAAGCCCATCACCGCGATTCCGCGCCAAACCAGCGAGGGAACCATAGGACTGCGTAGATAGAGGAATGGCCAGGAGTCCCGCGCGGGGCCGAGATCGGAGGGTATTTCGACACGCGCGGGGCTGAGGCGGACGCCTGCGGCGCCCGGTTGGGCCGGCGGAATCAGATATGACCCTTGTCCGTTGAAAGCGCTCTTGAGCGCTTGGGCGCGCGGGCCGTCAAAAATCAAGGTGAATCCTTCGGCCTTTTGGTCGGGGCCGATCGAGTCTCGTTCCGGCAAGGTCAGAACGAGCGGAGGCTGGCCGAGCGAGGTTTGTGCTGTTTCTGCGAGCCGGGCTACGATCCAACCCTGCCGGAAGTAGTTGTACATGACGAACAGCCCGCCGGGATTGAGCGCGCGGCGGACGTCGGCCAGAGCCTCCTCGGTGAAGAGATAGCTTTCCAGCCGCAGGTTGCTCAAGCTGCTGTGAAGAACCAGCGAGTCGATCAGGGCGAAGATAACAAGGTCATAGTGGTGGCCGGGGGAGTGCAAGAAATTGCGGCCATCGGTGAGGTGCAACGTCACGCGAGGATCTTGGTACGGCCGGTCCGGATGATTGCGCTCGCCCAGACGCTGGATCACGGGATCGATTTCAACGGCGTCGATGCGGGCGTCCGGAGCGGCCCATTGAAGCGCGCGGCTGACGTCGTTGCCGGAACCGGCGCCGACGATGAGAATATCGCGAAACGGCGGTTGGCCGGCGTCACGGTTCAACAAGTAGGGAATAGCATAGCCGGGAAAAGGATCGTTGCGGCTCACCATGTTTTGATGTCCCAGCAGGTTCACGGCGATAGCGCGTGTGGCCGGCGAGTAGTTGATGCGGTAATAAGGCGACCAGGCTTCTACAGGGAAATTCTTTTGGATCACGCCGATGGAGAAATAACCGGAGGCGAGCAGCAAAAGCGGGACACACGCGGAAAGCCCGATGGCCCAATACCGGCGGGGGGCGTCCTTCCACAGAAACCAAATCAGGCCTCCGACGGCGAAACTGAACCACCAAGCCGGGGAGAGCCACCAGGAGCAGGCTTGAAACAACAGAATCCCGGCGAGGCTGCCTCCAATATTGATCATGTAAGCCTCGACGGCGTTGGGAACGGCCGCGAGACGGCGGCCCATTTGCTGTCCCAGCCCGACCATGACTGCGGCGATCAAGGCAAAGAAGAATCCCGCAACCCACTCGATGGGGACGACAAAAGAGGCGACGTCGCCGGCGCTTTGCTCGGCCCCGAAATAGACCACTTGCGGCGAGAGCTTATTGCCGCCCACGTCGATGATGTTTTGCAGCGCGAGCCTGAGTCCCTCCATGCCGATTCCCGCGGCCAACGAGATCGCGAGCAGAACCGGCGTGAGCGCGAGAAGGCTTCGCCGCTGGCGCGCCATCAATCCTAACGAGAGACCGAGGAAGCAAGCCAGCAGAACGGTGTTGGTGAAAAAGGTGAGGAAGAGAACGTGCGCAGGGAACCAACGGATAAAGGCCAGTTCCAGAAAGAGAAATTCGGCGCTGATGGCGAACAGTTGGAGCTTCTCGGGCAATCGTACTACTTTACCGCGATAGTCGGAATGAGACCATTTTGCGGGGTAAGCTGCTGGTCGTACCCGGGAGCGCCATTGGCCGCGTTCGTGCCGCCATAATTGCTCGGGTAGTCGTTCATCGTGACGATGACGGAAGCAGGTCCAGGAGGAACAGTTGACGGCGCCTGTACGTTGATCCGCCACAGGCCGGGGTATTGGGGCGAAACGCCGGAGTATCGGATATTAGTAGCCGCCTGCAAGCCGGTGAACACTTTCGGTGGGATCGGCGTCGGAATCGCGGCGCCGGAAGCCGCGCCACCCGCCACGTTGGGGATGAATCCGGCGCCAGTTAGCCACAAGGTGATAACGTCGCCGGCGATCAGCGCGACAGAACATAACAACACGACATAGTGTTTTTTCATTTGGATACCCCTTTTTACGACGGTGGGAAGACAACTGAAACTCCCTGGCGTGCTTGGTGGACGCGTACGATGCCCATTTTGTTGCCCTATCTGTGTGTAAAGGATTTGCAAAGAGTTTATATGCCGATATTGATATCGACTATCTTCAGATGTTTGATGTCGACTATCTTCAATGTTGATACTGGCGCAGTACTTCAGCCGGCCGTTCCCTCTGCCGATTCCCACCAAGCTCCCAGGCGGCCCTTGCTTCACTAGTAGTACAAAGGAAAGACGGACCTAATGGAAACCAAACTCATCTCCCAACCGCTTGCCCGCGCCGAGGCCGACGCGGTGGCCGTAGTCTTGTTCGAGAACGAGGCCGCGCCCGCCGAGCTGAAACCAGCAGCCGCCTGGCTCGACGAACTGCGGGCTTCCGGCGAGTTCACCGGCAAATCCGGAGAGCTCGCCGTCCTGCATCAACCTCAAGGCTTCGCGGCCAAGCGCCTTGCCGCCGTGGGCGGTGGCAAAAAGAAGGATTTCGATTTCGCTGCGCTGCGCCGGGCTGTAGCTTCAACGACGCGCACGCTGAAGCAGAAGGGCGTTAAGACGCTGGCTTGGGCTCTGTCTGGCGACAACACACAGGGCGCTGCAGAGTCGGCCGTAGAAGGCGCGATCCTCGGCGGTTTCGAGCCGGACTACTATAAAACCTCCACTAAGGAAAGCAAATCACTCGACGGCTTCCACATCATCGCGTCATCGGATGGAGCGCAACTTGAGTCGGCCATCGAACGCGGCAGGATCCTCGCGGAAGCCCAGAACTTCGCCCGCGATCTCGCGAACGAGCCTGCCAACCGCCTAACGCCCACCCTGCTGGCCGATCGCGCCCGCGCCATGGCGGCGGAGGCCGGCCTGGAATGTGAAGTCCTCGACCAGGACCGCATGCGCCAATTGGGGATGGGCGCGCTGCTGGGCGTCGCGCAGGGCAGCGCCGAACCGCCTGCTCTCATCGTCGTCCGATATAAGCCTGCGGGGGCCCCCAAATCTTCCGATCACCTCGCGCTGGTCGGCAAAGGCGTCACTTTCGACACCGGAGGCGTCTCGATCAAACCGGCGGACGGCATGGAGAAAATGAAGTACGACATGTCCGGCGGCGCGGCCGTGCTTGGCGCCATGCGCGCGCTGGCGCAATTGAAGCCCGCGATCCCGGTGACAGCTTTGGTTCCAGCCGTCGAAAACATGGTGGGAAGCAAAGCCCAGCGCCCCGGCGATATCGTCACGTCTCTCGACGGAAAGACTATCGAGGTCCTCAACACGGACGCCGAAGGCCGCTTGATCCTCATTGACGCTCTTACTTACGCAAAGCGCCTCGGGTGCACGCATTTGGTCGACGCCGCGACGCTCACCGGCGCGATCGTGGTGGCGCTGGGCAACGTCAACATCGGCGTCTTCACCAACAACGATGAACTGCTAGGACGCCTGATGGCGGCGGCCAAAACCGAGGGCGAGAAGGCGTGGCACATGCCTTTGGACGACGATTACAAGGAGCTGCTCAAGAGCGCCTTTGCGGATCTGGCCAACATCGGCGGGCGCTGGGGCGGCGCCGTCAGCGCGGCCTGGTTCCTCCGCGAGTTCGCCGGAGACACGCCCTGGGTCCATTTGGATATCGCCGGAACGGCCTGGCTCGACGACGCCAAGCCCTACATGGCCAAGGGCCCTACCGGCGTCTGCGTCCGCACCTTCGCCCGGCTGGCGATGGAATGGTGATGGTGGAGCAGGCTTCAGCCTGCAACGGGCGCTTTAGCGCCCGCGGCGCTTCTCACGAAAACAGGGACCGGAAAAATTCCCTCAATTGCAAATGCCGCCCCGGACATCGAGGCCAAGGCGCAAAGCTGATCGCATTGCTCGATCGCTGCACCCACAGCCCGATGTTCTCCGCGTTCGGATAGGCCACGTCGAACACCACGCCGTCGTTGCAAAAATCCACGTGCTCGACTTTGAGCGCAGCGGCATGGGCATAGCGGCTCGACGGCCCCCAGTCCTGCGTGAACTCTTCAGGAGGATAGTATTTGCAAGGCGCATCCTGCGTGCAGCCCCAAAGCCTGTACGCTTCCTGATATTGCTGGCGCTGGAGATCGTCCAGGAACTGCTTCACAACCTGCTCTTGGGAACGGGTGCGGAGCGAGTAGAAAGCGATGGATCCAGCAATTGCCGCCAACAGCCCCCAAAGCACCACTCGCTTCACCATCTGCATGCGGCGGTGTTGGCGCTCCGCCTGGCCCTCATAAGCATGCAGAAAACCGCTCATGGCTTTAGTGGGTAGGCTTTATCGTATGCGGCCGTGGCGTCCGCCGTAATCTCGACAGCGTCCTTGAAATAGAACGCGGCCGCGGAGGACACCAGCACGTCGATTCCCTTCTCTTCGCAGAGCTTTTTCGCCACTTCATACATCCGGGTTTGCGCGCGTTGCAAAATCGCGGTGCGGTCGTTGTTGACGACGTCCTGCAAATCCTGGTTAATCCGCTCCGCCTGGCGCTGCTTCATCGCGCCCGTAGCTTCCAGATCAGCCTGCTGGGATGGATTAAGCTTGCCCGATTGCAGTTGGCTCTGAATGTCCGCCATCTCCTTCTGGAGCTTTTCAAGCTGATCCTGCTGGGGCTTGTATTTCAAAGGCAGGTCCTGAACAGCCTTTTTCAACTCGGCCGTATCGAGCATGGCCTTTTCCAGGTTGATGACGCCCACTTTGGTTTGGGCCGCGGCCGTGGAGGCGAGAAGAAACCCCGCAGCGCACACGGCCAGCGCGGGGGCATGGAACAAGCGAAACATGGGCGAGTCCGACTCCTAAGTTTTAAAGAATATTCTACCGCGCGCCAACCCGCCTCAAAACCGAGCCGAGACCACGAGGGAGCGGTCTTCCCAGTTGCGTCCCCTAGCGCTTCACCGGCGCGGTCTCCTGCGCAAGGCTCTTCCGCGCGCTTTCCAGCTTACTCTTCATTTTCGCAATTTCGGGCGGATCCATATCCGCAGGCGAGCTCGTGTCCCACTGTTTCAGGGCTTGCTGCCACTGCGCCACCGCTTCCCTCACCTTGCCTTGGCGCATCAGGGTCTCCGCCAGGTGGTCGTGAACCGTGGGATCGTGCGACGTCTTCTGCACCGCGCGCCGCAGGTTGTCTTCCGCTTCCTGCAGCTTACCAAGCCGGAAGTACACCCATCCCAGGCTGTCGATATACGCGCCGTTTTCCGGATCTTTCTCCACTGCGCGCTTGATGAAATCGAGGGCTTCTTCGAGCCGCATATTCCGGTCTGCGAGCATGTAGCCTAAGTAGTTCAGCGCGCCGGCGCTATCCGGATCCATCTCCAGGACCTTGCGGAACTGCTGTTCCGCCAGGTCGACCTTCTTCATGCGCTCATACATCGCGCCACGTTGGAAAGTGATGTTCTCTTTCTCCTCATCGGTCTTGGAGAGCTTATCGGCCTGGTCCAGCGCCTTGCCCATCTCGTCCCACTTCTTGGCCTTGTCATACACCGACGCGAGCGTCAGATAAGTATCACGGTCTTCCTTACCGCCTTTCCCGTTCAGCAGTTTCTTGGCCTCCGAAACGGCCTGATCGGGCTTGCCCAGCTCCGCCAGCAGAATCGCACGGCGCCCGCGGAGCTCGCGGTCGTCGGGCGATTTCTTCAAAGCCGCATCCAACTCCTGTTGGGCCTTTGTGTATTCGTGGGCTTCGGTGTAGGTCTCCACGATCGCCATGGTCTCCTCGGGGGCCTTATCCGGATTCACCTCCGCCGCCTGCCGCAATGCCTCCACCGCCAGGTCCGTTTGATCGCCCTCGCGGTAGAACGCGGAAAGCTGGTTCAATAAATCGGCGCGGCTCGCGCGCTCGCCCTTGGTGTAACTGGTCTTCTCCGTGGACGCCAGAAGATCTTTCAGCGCCTGCACCGCTTCCGCGACCTTTCCTTCACCCTGCAGGATGAAGGCGTCGTTGATGCGAATGTCCGGGCTCATCGGATCCAGAGTGCGGGCTTTATCCGCGGCCTCGCGAGCCTTGGCGAAATCGCGCTGCTGCCGGTAAATCTGCGAAACACGCAGGTAGTATTGAGAGTTTTCGGGATCTTCCCCGATCAACTCCTGATAAGTCGCCAGGGCGTCGGCGTAGCGTCCGCCGATCAGCAGGAATTCCGCCATTCTGCGCTTCAGATCGTCCGCATTGGGTGGATTCAGCGCCAGCGCCTGCCTCAGCGTATCCGCCGCCAGGCCCCATTGCCGCGACTGCCGGTAGAACTCGGCAAGCGCTTCCAGGCCGCGGCCCGAAGGATGCTTCAGAGCCAACTCCTTCAAAAGATCTCCCGCCTTCTTTGCGTCCCCTTCGTCGGAATAGGCCTGCGCGAGCCCAGTCAATGCATCCTCGCTATCCGGGTCCAACGCCAAAGCCTTTTCGAAAGCATTGCGGGACTCCACGGAATTGGAAGCGAAGCCTTGCAACCGTCCTAGCGTCACCCACGAATTAATGTCCTTGGGATCGAGGGAAATGATCTTCTGGTATTGCTCGATTGCCCGCCGCAGCATCGTCTGGTCGACACGATTTTGCGGTCCTTGGATTTGAGCGGAATACACTTTAGCCAGCAGTCTAAGCGCGTACAGATCGTTCGGATTGCGGCGCAGCGCTTCTTCGGCGTCGCTTTGCGCTTCCCTCGCCCGGCCGGTCTCGATATAAAAGGTGGAGAGCTCGTCGCCGATCGTCGCGTTGGCGGGGTCCGCTTTCAGCGCCAGCTTGTAATTATCGATGGCTTTGGAGACATAGTCGCGGCTTCCCGTCTGGCCCGCCAGATCCGCGTACATGTGCGCGACGGTGTAATAGTAATACGCCGAAGAATGGTCGGCTGTGGAGGGGCTAGCGGGGGTCTGCCTGTTATTTTGCCCCCAAGCCGCGGCTGCAAAAAGCGCCAAACCGATAAGTGTCCTATGCATGCGTTGACTCGTTTCTCCAGCGGGATAGACGCCGGCTGGTCGCGTCTAGTTCCAGTATATGTCAGCGAGGGATAGCCGGGTTTTTCGTGCTGCCCTAGAATAAAGAAATGGATTCAGACCAGCCTTTCTACCGCATCGGTAAGCTCCCTCCCTATGTCTTCGCCGTCATCAACGAAATGAAGGCAAAGGCAAGGGCGGCGCAGCTCGATGTGGTGGACCTGGGCATGGGCAATCCAGACGGCCCTACGCCCCGAGCCATCGTCAGCAAGCTGGTGGAGGCGTCGCGTAACCACCGGAATCACCGCTATTCGCTCTCGCGCGGCATCCCCAGGCTGCGCGAGGAGATCGTCCGCCGCTACAAAACGAATTACGGCGTCGATCTCGATCCGGAAACGGAAGCCATTGTAACCATTGGCGCCAAAGATGCGCTCGCGCACCTTCTGTTCGCCGTCATCGGTCCGGGCGACGCCGTGGTCTCGCCCAATCCCTGCTATCCCATTCATCAATACGGCGTCATCATGGCCGAGGGACATGCATGCATGCTGCCGATGCCGGATCCGGCCTCGTTCCTCGACCGTCTCGAGGACCTCTACCACAAATCCACTCGCAAGCCGCGCATGATCTTGATCTCGTTTCCCCACAATCCGACGACGCAGTGCGTGGATCTCGGTTTCTTCAAGGAAATCGTCCGTCTGGCGGCCCATCACGGCACGATGGTGGTTCACGATTTCGCCTACGCGGATCTCGGTTTCGGTGGATACAAACCGCCCAGCATTCTTGAAGTCGAAGGCGCGAAAGAAGTGGCCGTGGAGATTTTCTCCATGTCAAAGAGCTACAACATGGCGGGCTGGCGCGTAGGCTTCTGTCTTGGCAATCCGAAAATGATCGCGGCGCTTGGGCGTATTAAGAGCTACCTCGATTACGGCGTGTTCCAGCCTATCCAAATCGCGTCGATCATCGCCTTGCGCGAATGCGAAGAGGACACAAAGAAAATCCGCGCCACCTATCAGAAGCGGCGCGACGTTTTGATTCAAGGACTGAACCGCGCCGGATGGCCCGTGGAGCCGCCCAAAGGAACCATGTTCGTCTGGGCCCCCCTGCCGGAGCGCTTTCGCGAGATGGGTTCCCTGGAATTCTCGAAGCTTATGCTCCAGAACGCGCTGGTCGCGGTGTCGCCAGGAGTCGGATTCGGCCCGATGGGCGAGGGCTACGTGCGTTTCGCTCTGATCGAAAACCCGCACCGCACCCGCCAGGCGACCTCGGCCATTAAACGAATGCTGCAATCGGCCGAGCCGGTTCCCATCGCCAAATAAAGGAAGTTCACCGTGGCCGCGTTGCCGGATCGATATTCTGAATCGCTCATCGATCTGCGCGATCTCACTGTCGATCAATTGGCCGGGCTGCTGGAGGAGGAAACGGCATCCTGGCGCGCAGAGTTGGATTGGGATTTCCGCGCCTCAGCGGATCTGGTGCGCCGGTTTATCCAGCTCCGCTCGCTGAATGGATTTGCGCTCGTGGCAGGCGGCGCCATCGCCGGCTATAGCTATTACGTTGCCGAAGACGGCAAGGGCTTGATCGGCGATTTCTACATGCGCACGCCTTTCCGCGCGCCGGAGCGGCACGCCCGGCTGCTGCAGGTCGTGCTAGACGCCATGTGGCGGACGCCCGGAACACACCGCGTGGAGGCGCAGTTGATGATGCTTAGCGCCCATCCCCAAACGGAGCCGCGACCGTTAGGGAGCGGTTTCTCCGCGCAACCCCCGGCGCTCTCTCAACTCCACCGCTCGATGCCGTACGCCCGCTGGTTCCACTCGTATCCGCGCCAGTTTTTGGACGCAACGCTCGCCTCGATCCGCGGCCTCCCTACCCGCGAAACGGGCATCGCATTCGGACCTTGGGCGGAAAGCTGGCACGATGAGGCCGCGCACTTGATCGCCGGCGCCTACCGCGGCCACGTGGATAGCAGCATTAATGATCAATACCGTTCCCCTCAGGGCGCACGGCGGTTTTTGACGAATATCGTCCAGTATCCGGGTTGCGGCGCCTTTTTTGCGCCCGCTTCCTTCGTCGGCTGGGACCGACAGAGCCGCGCCATGTGCGGCGTCTCGCTAGCCAGCCTTGTGGCTGATGAGGTGGGGCACATCACCCAGATTTGCGTTGCCCCGCAATGTCAGGGACAGGGGATCGGATATGAGCTGATGCGGCGGTCGCTGGTCGCCCTCGCGGCGCACGGCTGCCGCAGCGTCAGCCTCACCGTCACTTCGGCTAACGAATCCGCTCTCCGGCTCTACCGGCAAATGGGGTTCCGTCTGCGCCGCGAATTCTTTGCCTACGTTTGGGAAATGGCGTAGCGGTGGAGCAGGCTTCAGTCTGTAACGGGGACTTTAGTCCCGCCGGTCTGCTCATAGAAGCTCAGAACGTTATCGCCCTGCCGTAACTCGCGCGTTCGGCGAAGCACGCCATATGCGTCGGCGAGCTTTTGCCGGACATCATGTTGCACGATGACCAAAGCTCGCGGCTTTGCGCTGAGCAACTCCATCGCGGTCGCGTATTCGCGCTCCATCCGGTACGGCGGATCGAGGAAAACGATATCCGCACGGATCGTCGGGAGCACTGCTGCCGCCCGCCCCTGCAACACCTGCGCCCGATCGTCCAGCTCCAGCGAGCGCAGGTTCGCGCGAATCACTGCCAAAGCCGCGCGGTTCTGCTCCACGAAGATCGCGCGCGCCGCGCCTCGGCTCAGAGCTTCAATCCCCACCGCCCCTGTCCCCGCATAGACGTCCGCGAAGATCACGCCCCCAACGTAAGGATTGATCCGCGGAGCCAGAACGTTGAACAGCGCCTCGCGCAATCGATCCGGCGTCGGACGCACGTCGAGGCCAGGAGGGCTTTTCAGTAAGCGGCTGCGGAACTCCCCTCCGATCACCCGCACGTCATCCTACCTGCACCAGTCCGTACCGCCGCTGCCAGTGATCGCGAATGAACTCGACTGCCCGGCGCAAGTCCTGCTCTTCGGGCGGATGCGCGACGAAACCGGCCGCCTCATTGCGCGCGACTTCCAGAATGTCGGCGTCGCGCACG
>DASQJB010000242.1:0-3584 GCA_035631295.1 Bryobacteraceae bacterium
AGACCTGATCAATTACCGCGAAATGGCCACCATCATCCGGGACCGTGTCCAGGATCTGGTCAAGAAAGACATGACGCTGGAGCAGGTGAAAGCCGCCAAGCCCACCCGGGACTACGACCCGCTCTACGGCTCGAACCCCCGGTGGACACCGGATATGTTCGTGGAAGCTGTTTATAAGACACTGAAAAAATGAGATTTATGAATTATTCGGTCCGTTTTTTCGTGGCCGCCGCAGCCTTAGCTACGAGCCTGTGTGCCCAGCCACCCGTCGGCCGTGGTGGCCCCGCTCCCGCCCCCCGCGCTGGCGCGCCCATCGACCTCACCGGCTATTGGGTTTCCATCGTCAGCGAAGACTGGCGCTTTCGCATGTTCACCCCGCCGAAGGGCGACGTTTTTGGCGTCCCGGTGAATGCCGAAGGGACCAAGCTGGCCAACGCCTGGGACCCGGCCAAGGATGAGTCCGCCGGCGAGCAGTGCAAGTCCTACGGCATGCCAGCCATCATGCGCGTCGCGGGCCGATTCCACATTACTTGGGACAGTGACACGACGCTAAAGATCGAATCGGACGCCGGCCAGCAGACACGCCTGCTGCATTTCGGCGATCCGCCCAAGCAGCTCGGAGTCCCATCGTTGCAGGGCTACTCGTCGGCTTCCTGGCTCCGCGTTACGGCGCGCAGCCGGGGAGGCGAAGGCCAGCCCGGCGCCGGCGCTTCCGGAGGCGGCTCGCTCAAAGTGATCACCACGAACCTCCGCGCCGGCTATTTGCGCAAAAACGGCGTTCCCTATAGCGGCAAGGCGACCGTAACGGAGTACTACGACATTGTTCACGAACCCGACGGCGCCGATTGGGTCATCGTAAAGACCTTGGTCAACGATCCCACCTACCTCACCGAGACCTTCATCACCAGCACCAATTTGAGGAAGCAGCGCGACTCCTCAGGCTGGAACCCCACTCCGTGCACGGCCCGATAAGTGGAGCAGGCTTTAGCCTGCAACGGAGGATTTAGCCTCCGCTTGGAGCCATGACCTACCTTACTCACGTCGAATGCAGCCGTTGCGGACGCCGCTACGAGCCCGGCAAGCTTCTGGGCTTGTGCGAATGCGGCGGCCCCTTGCTCGCGCGCTACGATTTGCGGAAGCTTTGTGCGCAGTGGAGCCGCGATTCCATTTGCCACGCCGCTGCGACCATGTGGCGATACGCTCCCGCCCTCCCCGTCTCCGATCCAGCTTACATCGTGTCGCTGGGCGAAGGCATGACGCCGCTTGTTCCCGCGCGGCGGTTAGGCGCGAAGTTTGGAGCCCCAGACGTCTGGATAAAAGACGACGGCGTCAATCCCACTGGCACGTTCAAAGCCCGAGGCATGTCCTGCGCCCTCTCGATGTGCGTCGAGTTGGGCGTGAAGAAGGTGGCCGTTCCCTCGGCGGGCAACGCGGCGGGCGCAGCGGCGGCCTACGCTGGGGCTGCGGGAATTGAAGCCCACATCTTCATGCCTCGCGACGTCCCGCGCGCCAATTACATCGAGTGCCGCGCCGCGGGCGCCCGCGTTACGCTCGTCGATGGTCTCATCAGTGATTGCGCCCGCATTGTCGGCGAAAGAAAACAAGCCGAAGGCTGGTTCGACCTGTCCACCCTCAAGGAGCCCTACCGCATCGAAGGCAAAAAGACCATGGGCTACGAACTGGCCGAGCAGTTCGACTGGCGATTGCCCGACGCGATCCTCTACCCCTGCGGCGGCGGCGTCGGTCTGATCGGCATGTGGAAAGCCTTCGGGGAGATGGAGGCGTTGGGATGGGTCTCCTCTCAGCGCCCCAAAATGATCGCTGTGCAAGCGGCAGGCTGCCAGCCCATCGTCCGCGCGTTTGAAGAGGGCAAGCCTTCGAGCGACTTCTACTCCAACGCCCAAACTCTCGCCAGCGGCCTGCGAGTGCCAAAGGCGTTGGGCGATTCCCTCGCGCTTGAAGCCGTCCGATCCAGCGGCGGCACAGCCATCGCAGTGAGCGACGACGAGATTCTCGACGGCGTAGCCGAACTCGCCGCTTCCGAAGGCGTCTTCGTCGCGCCGGAAGGCGGCGCCTGCATCGCCGCCTGCAAGCGCCTGTTCGGGAGCGGCTTCTTCAGCGCCAACGACCGCGTCGTGATCTATAACACCGGCTCGGGCTTGAAATACCTGGACGTCCTCGCGCCGCGCTTTGGAGATAGAATGGAGACGAATCGCCATGATTCCGTCGGTTGACATTGCAATGGTATTGGCGCCTGGGGGAGCTTAAGGAGTTCCTGGAGCGCTGGGACCAACTGCCCGAATTGAAGTTCGCTGAACTAATCGACGGAGTCGTGTACCTGCCTTCAGCTGTCTCTCTTCCACACGGAGATTTCGATCGCCTGGGGGCTCCGTTTTCGGCTATTATCGATTGCGCTCCGGAATATGCAGCGGTTCTACCAATGCAACTTGGTTAATGCGCGAAAGCGCCCCACAGCCCGATCTCGCACTCTACCTCCAGCCCGAATATGGCGGCCAGACGAAGATCGGTCCTCGCAAGCTCGGCTCGGGAATTCCCGAACTAACCGTCGAGGTTTGTATTTCCAGCCGCTCCTACGATCTCGGGCCGAAACTGGCCCGCTACGAGCGCGTGGGCGTTCCTGAATACCTGGCAATCCTGATTGAGGAGAAACGTTTCGAGTGGCGGACTTTGGTCCAAGACAGCTACCAGTTCCTCCAGCCGGACAACGGCGTTTTCCGTTCCCGCATTTTGCCGGGGCTGTGGATCGACGAGCCGGCCTTTTGGAGAGCCGATGGGCCGCGTCTCTTAACCGTTCTGGAAGACGGAATGAACTCCCCCGAGTTCCTCGAGTTCAAGCGCAAGCTCAAGCCTGCAAGTGAATAATTCCGCGCTGGATCGCCTTTGTAGCCGCCAGCGTCCGGTCATCCGCGCCGAGCTTTTTCAAAATGCTCTTCACGTGATTCTTCACCGTGTCTTCCGCGATCTTTAGATGGAAGGCGATCTGCTTGTTGCTCATTCCCCACACGATCAGGCGCAGAACTTCCATCTCCCGCGCGCTCAGGTCGGGGTGCGGCGACTCGGCGGCTAGCGTTGCGCGCACGCTCGCCGGCAGATATTGCCGGCCGGCGTAAACCTCGCGGATCGCGCCGATCAAATCGTCATGCAGAACGTCCTTGGTGAGATATGCCCGCGCTCCGGCCACCAATGCCCTCCGGATGTCCTCGTCTCCGCCAAAGGTGCTCAGCGCGACGATCCGCGCGCCTGGAAAGTCCGCGCGGATCGCCGTGATCGCTTCCACTCCGTCCATAACGGGCATGCGCATGTCCATGAGCGCCACGTCGGGGCGATGACGGGCATACATGTCCCGAGCCTGCTCGCCGTTCTCCGCTTCCGCGACCACGGCCATATCCGCCTGGGCGTTGACGATCGCACCGAGACCGGCGCGCGCGATCAGGTGGTCCTCTGCGATCAGGATGCGTATACGCGTTTGGGATTCTGTACGCAAAACGGAACCTCGTCTATTTGTCTTTGAAAGTCGTGCCCGGCGCCGCGCCAGGATCGCCCGCCGACGAGCCAACGAACAG
>DASQJB010000243.1:0-7783 GCA_035631295.1 Bryobacteraceae bacterium
GAATGCGCACGTTCAGCGTGTATTGGCTGGGCTGATTATTGGCCAGCACGGCGGGAGCAAGACTCAGCGCCGGCGCGCCTTCCATCCCCGAGAGCTTGACTCCCGTGAGAGTCACCTGGGCGGGAGTGCGCACGGAGGCGGCGACGGACACTCGGAGGTTCCCGCCCGGACTGACAGCGTAGTTCGTAGCCTGCGCTTCGAACGACAGCGCGGAGGCCAGCGCCATAGCTTCTTCGAGATCCTGAAGCTTCTGCACGGCCAGCGGATTTTTTGTGACATCCGCTATCCCCGCCACGATGGGCCGCGCTTGCGCAAGCAGCGGGAGCAGCGCTTCGGGATGCGCGGGCACGAACGAATCCAGCGCTTGCTTCAAGAGAGCGCCGGCGCGCGCGCCTCCGGGAAGGCGGTTCCAGGTCGTGTCGACACCCTCGAAGACATCCTTCTTCGCTTTGTCGCCGGCGACTGTCACAAGGTAGGACTTTTGACTGCCCTTCCGCTCCGCCGAGCCCTGTCCTTGGCTGCGATTGGTGCTGCGGCTCATGCTGCCAATCTCGCCGTAGGAATAACCCAGCTCAGGCGAGTAGTCGCCCACGTCGATTTCGAGCCGGTCCTCTGGGGGAAATTCCTTCTCAAGGTCCTTATCCGCATTTTTGCCGGCGTTCTTGCCCGCGGCGTTTCCACCGTTTGGGCCGCCTTGAAGCCCGAAGGGATTCTCCATGATCCGCTTGGCTTGCCAAGGCTGCACGTAGGCGAGCTGCTCTGGGAATTTCGTGGGATCAGCCGCGGCCGTAAAGGCCTCTTTGCCCAAGATCGCAGAGACTTGGTGATGCCCGTGGCCATCGCGCGGCGTTCCCGTGAAGCACAAAACGATCACGTCCGGACGGAAGCGGCGGATGTTGTAGACAACGTCGCCCAGAACTTTTTCGCGAGGCCATTTGGTCAAGGTTTCGGCCGCCGTTTTAGAAAACCCGAAATCGATGGCTCGCGTGAAATACTGCTCGCCGCCATCGATGCGGCGGGAGGCCAGCAATTCCTGCGTGCGGATAATGCCTAACTCGTCGCCCTGCTCTGGGCCGATGAGGTTCTGGCCGCCCTCGCCACGCGTGAGCGAAAGATAGGCTGTGCGCGCGTGCCGGCCTCGAGCCAGCCAGGCGATGAGAACCTCGCGGTCGTCGTCGGGGTGGGCGCCGATCATCATCACACTCGCCAGCGTGTTCAGATTTTGAAGCGACTGGCGAATCTCGATTTCACCCGGGAACAATCGCTGCCCTCTCGCCGGCAGGAACAGAGCGGCAACGAGCGCGGCCATAGCGGGCAGAAACACGGCAAAGCGCTTGTATCGCATAGCCATAGGTGTTGACCTATTATCCAACAACGAGGCGTAACAAATTTTGGATGATCGAGGTTACGGCTTGGCTTCAAACACGAGATTGAATGGCGTCTCGGAGGCTCTTCGGAACCGCGAGAAGCCCGCGGAAGTCACCACTTCTCGCATTTTCGCTTCTCCCGCCTGCGCGCCTAGCGCAGCGCCGACTTCCTGCGATAGCGATGCGGGAACGCACAGCATCGTGGACGCGGAGTAGAAGATGCGCCCGATCGGGTGATGGTTGGCTTCCGGCGTATCTCCGGCGAAGGGCTCCACGATCATCCACACGCCTTCGGGGTGAAGGGCCTGGCGCACGTGGGCGGCGGCGCCGGCCGGGTCGCCCATATCGTGCAGGCAATCGAAGAAGGCGACGAAGTCGTAGTCCTGACCCGGAAAACTTTTGGCGGGGGCGACCTCGAATTGGATGCGGTCCGCGACTCCGGCCTTTTGCGCGGCTTCCCGCGCCAACTCGATCGAACCGGCATGGTAGTCGAAGCCGTAAAACGTGGAGTTGGGGTATTCCTTGGCCATCAGTATTGTGGATGACCCCAAGCCGCAACCTACATCCGCGACTTTGGCTCCGAGCTTGAGCCGCTCCTGCACCCCTTCGAGCGAAGGAATCCAACCTGAGATCAGATTCGCGTTGTAGTTTGGACGGAAGAACCGCCCCGTCCCGCGGAAAAGATCCTCATGATGCTCATGCCAGCCCACGCCTTGGCCGGTCCGAAAAGCCTCTTCGATCTTAGGTGCGTCGTGACAACAGGCAGAAAGTAACTGGAAGAAACCGGGCAAATAGACTGGACTATCTTCCACGGCGAGCGCCAAGGCTTGCTCGGGCGGAAGCGTGAAGGTCTTGGCAGCTGCATCGTAAGTAATGTAACCGCTGGCCGCGTTGGCGTGGAGCCATTCGCGTAGGTACCTCTCGTGAAGGCCAGTGCGGTGCGCGAGCTCGGACGCGCTCACGGGCTGGCAATCCGCCATGGCTTTGTATAATCCCAGCCGGTCGCCAAGCATGATGATGACAGCATGAATCGCCGCGCCCATATCGGCCACCGCTTTGCCCATGAACTCGTTCAGTTTCGCCTCATCAATTGGCGGAACAGGAGTGGGTGCATTCATAGTAGGGATCCTCCAGGCGAGTATGGTATCAGGCCGGCCGCCTTTTACGGAAGCCGAGAATAAGGGCTAGAACGGCACGTCGTCGTCGGTGATTCCCTCGGATGGCGGCGGCGCTGAGGCCACGGGCGCTGCGGCCGGACGCGAACGCGGAGCGCTGCGCATCGCGGGCTCCTGGGAATAGTCGTCTGGGCCTCCGGCGGGGCCACCGCCCTCGCCGCGGCCGCCGAGCAAAATCACGTCGTCCGCGATCACCTCAGTCGTCCAGACCTTCTTGCCGTCCTTGTCGTCGTAACTGCGGGTTTGCAAGCGGCCCTCGACGTAAACTTGCTTCCCCTTGGTCAGATACGGCGCGACATTTTCTCCCCGCCAAAGCACGACCCGGCTCCAATCCGTCTCTTCCTTCCATTCCCCGGTTTGTTGGTCCTTCCAGCGGCGGCTGGTGGCGATGGAAAACTTGGTCACCGCCACTTGCGAAGCGGTGTAGGCGGTCTCAGCATCCCGTCCCAGATGCCCGACCAAAATCACTTTGTTGACGCTACGGCTAGCCATGATTCTGCACTCTAGCACATCGCGTGTTGGAAGGCTTCCGACTTTCCGCGCTAGTGGACTCCCATCCGCAATAGTACGTTTAGCCCGAATGCGAAGAGACCTGCTCCGAGCAACACGCACACCGGCAACGTCAGCACCCAGGCTAGAAGAAGGTTCCGCAGAGTGTCCATTTGCAATCCCGAGCGGTTGGCCGCCATTGTGCCCGCCACCCCGGAAGAGAGACAGTGCGTGGTGCTCACGGGCAGACCGACTGTGTCCGCCGCCATAATCGTTCCCCACGCGATGATCTCCGCCGATGCGCCCTGCGCGTAGGTGAGATGCTCTTTGCCAATCTTCTCGCCCACCGTAACTACAATGCGCTTCCATCCGATCATAGTTCCCAGACCCAAGGCGAAAGCTACGGCTACCTTCACCCAAACGGGAATGAACTTGGTGACTTTATCCATGTGCGACTTGAGGGTCGAAGCCGCTTTGCGCTCCGCAGGATCTTCGAGCTTCTTCTGTTTGATCAGCTTCCCCAGAGTCTCGGACGTCAAATAAAGATCGCTGCGCAAAGTTCGGCGCTGATCCTCGGTCAACTCCGCCAGCGATTTCTTGCCATTCAGAAGTTCGGAGATTTCGCGGCACTTCGTGCCTACCGCGGCGAACGTGCGGTCGGTTATTTTGCCGGTGGTTTTCAGATACGCGGAGAGCTCGTCGGCGGCGATCTTATATCCTCCCATCGCCACTCCCGGCGAATGGCGGTCCATTTGGAAGGAGATGGTTTCGGCATCCGCGGAGAGGTCGGCGATGGAGGCCTGGCTGCTTCCCAGATCCACGGCAAACGTCAGCGGCAAGATGCCCACCAGGATCAGCATGATCAGGCCCATGCCCTTTTGTCCATCATTGGAGCCATGCGCGAAGCTGACGCCGGTGCAGGTGAGCACCAGCAGGCCGCGAATCCATAAGGGCGGCGTCTTGTCCTTGTCGGGAGCTTCGTAAAGCTCCTTCTTGTGAATGAGCAGTTTGCTCAAAAGCAACAGCAACGCCGCGCAGCCGAAGCCCACGATCGGCGAGATGAGCAGCGTCGTGCCCACTTCGGTGGCCTTGGCCCAGTTGATTCCCTCGCCGAATTCATGAGCGCCCGAGAGCCAGGAGTTGGCGAGGCCAACGCCCATGATGGCTCCGATCAGCGTATGCGAGCTGGAGGCCGGCAATCCTAGATACCAGGTGCCAAGATTCCAAATAATCGCTGAGATCAACAGCGCGAAGACCATCGCGAACCCGGCACCCGATCCAACGTTCAGCACCAGCTCGACCGGCAGCAGAGCCAGCACGCTGAAAGCCACCGCTCCGCTCGATACCAACACTCCAATCAGATTCCAGCAACCCGACCATACCACCGCCACGATCGGCTTCAGCGAATGCGTATAGATAACGGTCGCCACGGCGTTGGCCGTGTCATGGAATCCGTTCACGAACTCGAAGCTCAGCGCCATGGCGAGCGCGAGCAAGAGAAAGATGCCGCTTCCGAGCGAGACAGTTTGTCCGAAGAGTTCCATTTGCCGCTCCTCAATGCGAACAAAGAGTCTATTCCATCAATGTTTCACATTGATTACCAAAATTCGCCCGAGAGGAATTTGCTTGGCGGGGAGGTAGCTGCGGGCTCAAGGCCGCCGGAGCGAGAGCTTCCGCAGCAGCGCCGAGATCCCCCACATCAACAGGGCGAAGCAGATAAGGAAGAGCGCGCCCATGGGCGCCACTGCGGCGATGCGCCAAGGAAGGCTGTGAATGGCGTTCCAAGTCAAGAGCGTGTAAACACCCCACACGGCGAAAAGCAGAGAACCCAGAAAGATTCGCAAGAACGCCCCGGCCGCCGAGAGTATGGCTTCGAGAATGCTCAGCTGCGGTTTGAAGCTGTAGGGGATGGCGAAGCGCTCGTACTCGGACCGCTCGAGCATTTGTCTATCCTCGTGCCGCACTGCCAGCATTATCGCTCATGAGGACGCCCTACGCTTTCGTGATACCCTAGGCGCTTTAGTCATGATGTCACTGCGCTTCCTCGTTCCTCTATTCTTGCTCTCGCTAGCGCGGCTGTTCGCCCAAGGAAACTATGAAGTTCAGGTTTATCCCGGGCAGGTCCAGGATCCCGGCACCACCATGATCGAGCTTCACAGCAACTTCACGGCTCAAGGAAGCAAAGCGGCAGACGGCGTACTCGGCACCGATCATCAGCAGCATGAGACGATTGAGATCACGCAGGGTTGGAACAAGTGGTTCGAGACGGGCTTTTACATCTTCACTTCTATGCAATCCGGTGAAGGATGGCAGTGGGTGGGGGATCACATCCGCCCGCGCGTCGCGATTCCCGAAGACTGGAAATGGCCGGTCGGATTAAGCCTGTCCATGGAATTCGGGTATCAGCGCTACCGCTTTTCGCCCGACACGTGGACACTGGAAATCCGCCCCATTATTGACAAACAGATCGGCCGGCTCTATCTCGATTTCAACCCGACTTTCGACCGCTCTTTTCACGGCCCCAGCGTGAGCGAGGGCGTGGTGTTTTCGCCCAACGTTAAAGTTGGCTGGAATTTCACGAAGAAGATTCAGGGCGGGCTGGAGTATTACGGCTCGCTCGGACCGGTGACGGGCTTTGACCCGTTGCGGGATCAGGAACAGCAGATCGTTCCGTCGATCGACGTCGATTTCGGCCCGCAGTGGGAATTCAACTTCGGCGTGGGCGTCGGCATAACGCAGGCTACCGACCATATTTTGATCAAGGCGATCGTGGGAAGGCGTTTTGGGAAGGTCCGTAAGCCTTCGGATTAGGCGGGCTCGTCACACTGTCGCGGTAGGAATGACCGCTACCGGCCACCCGCGCAGACCAGTGCTCGTGCGGGACAGCCCCTATCGCCCGGCGCGCCGGCGGACCTCGCTTACCAGCGGATCCTCACTGGATTTTCCGCGAATGTCCAAATACTTGCGATACGAGTCCGCGTAGTCGGAACTGTGGAGCCCTTCGCGAACGCGCCCTAAATAGTAATAGACCGGCGGAAAGTAACCGTAAGTGGGCACGTCGTCCATGAATAACTCCATGGCTTCGCCTCGGCGCTTGATGCATCCATCGAGCTGTGAATCCGCATCGGTGAAGAATCCGGCGGCGAGATACGCGCGCCCAAGATCGAACCGGCCAATCCAAGTGTCGAGAAGATTCACAGCCTGAGAGAAGGATTGGATCGCGGATCGAGCGTTGCCGTCTTTTAGAGCGATTTCGCCTTCGATCAGCTTGGCGTAGCTTTGCGGTTCCGCGGGCAGTTCCTGGGCAAGCCCCTGGGCCAGCGTTTGCGCCTTCGCTTTTTCTTCAGACTCCGCGAAAGCGCGGGCTGCGAAGAACCGAGCCTTCACGGATTGGCTCAGCTTCAGCGCGCGATCCGCCGCGCCAGCAGCCTCGCGGTTCTGTCCCCGCTGGATCTGCAGGTAAGCCAAAGCGTTCAGCTTATCGGCAGCCGCGTCGGATCGTCCCGCGTCCGCATCCGAGGCCGCGCCACGCTCCAGAATCTTCGCCGCATCGGAGAACCGGCCCTGGTAGATGGCCACGTCGGCGAAACCAGATTCTGCGAGCGATGCGCCTGTAGCGCCGGTTTTAGCCAGATCGCGAAATGCTGACTCGGCCTTGTCGGGGTCGTTCTGGCCAAGCGCGATATAGGCGAGGTTAATAAAGCCTCTCGGGAAACCCCGATTCAGTTGCTGCGCCGTCTGCACCTCCTTCTCCGCGGCTGAAAAATCTCCCGCGTAGACCTGATACAGCGCGTGATTGAACTGGTACAAGGGCCGCTTCGGCAAAAGCTGAATCGCGTGGGCCATGTTCTCGAGCGCCTTTGGGATGTTGCGCAAGTAGCTATAACAAGCTCCCAGGTTGTTATAAGCCCCGACGTCGGACGGGTAGCGCGCCAGAAGCGTCCCATATTCCTCGCTGCATCTCTGCTGATCGCCGTTGATGAAGTAATACAAGCCGCGCGTGCGGTAGCGCTCGCGCTCTGTCATGCGGTCGATGTGCTTCTGCGCCTCCAGGATGTATTTCTTGGCGTCCGGTTTGTTGTCCAGATTATTCGACGCGATGGCCATACCCGCATACGCCAAGCCGAAATTCGCATCGGCGTCGACTGCTTTCGAAAAGTTCTTCAGGGCTTCGTCGAACTTCCCGTTAGACAGCGCCTCCATCGCTAGGGCGTAGTTGTGCACCGATTCGATAGACGCCGCGCTGAGGGTCTCCATAGCGAAGCGCTGGGCGGAATCCGAAGTCGAATCGCCCAGGGCTTTACGAAGAGCGGCCGCGAGCTTGGTCACGGCGAACAGCACTTGATCGCGATTGGCGGCGGTTTCCTCGGCCGCGCCTAGCGTCGCGCCCGTCACAGCTTGCAGCGCCTTTACAGAAATGCCGTAGCCCGCGCCTTGCGGCTGGAGCGATCCGGAGACCACCACTCCCAGGCCTTGGCTCACCGCGATCTTCGAAGCCGTCGGCTCGTCCAACTTGTCTTTGGGCAAATCCGCGGCGGCGACTCCGATCGTGCGCAATTGACCGCGGTCGTAGGCGCTGATGAATCCCGCGCCTTCCAAAGCCAGCTTCAAAGTCGACTCGAGCGTGCCATCGAAAATCGGATCGCCGGTGTGATTATTGAAATCGGCGATCATCACCGTAACTGGCGCATGCGGTGGCGGAGGACCGAGGAACCGGTCCCGCAAGCGCCAAAAAGATAGCCGAAGAGCCCC
>DASQJB010000244.1:0-32247 GCA_035631295.1 Bryobacteraceae bacterium
TTCCGGGGTACTTGTTCTGCCGACTCGACCTGCGAGAGCGGTGGCTGCCCGTGCTAACGACTCCAGGCGTAAACTCTATCGTCGGGGCGGGCAAAGAACCGATTGCGATCCCCGAAACTGAAATCGAGACTGTGAGGCGGATTGTAAGATCGGCCACTGCGGCGGAACCGTGGCCGTACCTGCACTGTGGCGACCGCGTTACGATTTCGGATGGCCCCTTACGCGGCATCGAGGGAATCCTTGCGGAGATGAAGAACGAGTGTAAAGTAGTTGTCTCTATTCATCTGCTTCAGCGATCCGTCGCGGTGGTGGTCGATCGGGAGATCGTGCTTCCGCGAAACGTAGCGCGGCATCTGACCGGCTGCTGTGGGTAGACAGAACCCGATCAAGAAGGATTGCAACGTTATTAACGTGATCTGGTAGGATTTGAGATTCTTGGTCGGCAGCGGCTGCAATTGCCTCCGCGAGAGCGTAGCAATGCGCTTCACCACATACGCAACTTGTCGCCAACGCTAGCAATTCTGTACCCCAGCCGTGGAAATTGTGGATGATTTGATCCAGACTTCGGCCCCGGCCCGTGGTCGTGTCCGCGCGCTACAGGCCAAGTATCAGCACTGAAGATTGATGCGCCGCAGCACAAACAACCCTACGGGGTCAGACTGTGGTGTGGCTCAGAGATGCGGAGCAGCTCCACGAGATACTGCTTCCACAGCTCTGCTTGCGAATGCGTGCTGTGCCGGGGCGCCTGCTCGCCCGATGAAAGCACCTGGGCCGGTCGCTCCGCAAACTAACGGTTGAGGTGTCTCCTAAGAAGCAGTCTCCAGGATCGCCTGGATGAGGGAATCATAGTCCATTCCCCCGGCGGCTGCCGACTGAGCGAAATCCTCGTCTTGCGCAAGCGACGGATTTGGGTTGGCCTCAATCACGAACAGTTCCCCGTTGGGCGTGAGCCGGACGTCCAGCCGTCCGAAGCCACGAATCTTGAGCCAGCGGTAGACATTGCGCGCGAGCTTAGGCAGGCCTTCCTGTATTGCAAGCGGCAGTTCCTTGGCCGGTCCATTCGTAATGCCCCATTTCTTGCGATATGACTCGTTCCACTTGGCATGAAAGGTAGCGAACTTCGGAACTTCCTCGGGCACACGCTCGAAGAAGATTTCGCGAGAAGGAAAAACCGTGAGACGTCGAGTCCCGAGCACGCTCACGTATAGCTCCCGGCCCTCGATGAACGCCTCGATCAGCACATCGCACTCGAACTTCTGATGAAGAAATCGCACTCGCTCGATGGCCTCTTTCTCATCGCGCACAAAGGATGCCTTGCTGATGCCATCGGAAGACTCCTCGCCCGCCGGCTTGACGAAGGCGGGGTAGGTAAAACGCTTAAGGCTGCGAAGAGGAGAGAGTCGATGGGAAACCACGAAATGGGGCGTACGGACACGATGATAGGCCAACACTTTCTTCGCCAGCGCCTTGTCTTTGCAAAGAAGCAAGGCGTCGGGTCCGGAGCCGGTATAGCGCACCTTCATTAGCTCCAGCAGAGCGGGAATGTTCGGTTCGTGCGACCGATCGTGATGGAAGGATTCGGAAAGGTTGAAAACGACGTCTGGAGCGCAGGCCCTCAGTTTCTCGACGATGTGGGTGACATTATCGAAAACGGCGAGTGTCTCAACATCATGGCCTAGGCGTTGCAGACATTCCAGCACATTGGCCTCGGTCGGTTTCTGTTCCTGCTTCAGCGTTTCCGCGGAGAAGGTCTCGTGCGGGTCCATGCGCCGCGCGACATCGAAAAGGACGAGAATCTTCATTTCAGACCGACCTCTTGAATCTGCCGGTGTACAGGTGATTGGTCACCATTGTTGCCAGATAGGAAGCAAGCTCGAAGTGCAACTGGACGGAGTCGGGTGGCGCCATAAGGCGAAGTTCGCGGCAGCGCTCGATGACCTTGCGCACTAACATGCTTACGACGTACTTGCGCTGGCCCGTCCATTGGACGATGGACGCGATAAGAGCGCGGCGATGCCTTCGCATCACTTTTACAGCGAGCTCGCCTCCGGGTTCGCCCTTCCCGAAGATCTGGCGCAGATCTGCATCATAGAAATCTGGAAAGTCTGCCGCGTAGAGTTTGCGCCGCGCGGCATAGTAGCGGGCCAGCGTTGTTTGAAGCTTGCTCGCGTCGGAGATCCGACGTCTGCGAGTCACCCGCGGCGGATTGCACGCGGCCTCTTGCATCAGAGTGTTTACGTACTCTAGCTTTTCGATCGCCCTCCAACCCTTATATCGCCGGCGCCATTCGTCCGGTCCGGTTGCCAGCCAGACGGCGAATGTCTCGGCAAAATCTTCATCCGGGTGGGCCTGTGCATACCAGTTGGGGAGATGCCGGACGAAGCTCTTGCTATAGGGCCGAGGCACGTAGGTCTCGGGCGCATACTCGGTTTCGGGGCTGCCGAAGACAATGTGCCAGTCTTCGCGGGAAGAATACCGGTAGGCGTGATCGATAGCATGACCACATTCATGTCGTAGAAGCATCTCGCATGAATCTACCGTTCCCCCCTCGACTTCCATCATCTGGTGCAGTTCCAAAGCCTTGAGCCGCGGATGGGCGAGATAAAACGGGATGGCAATGGCAGGGACGCCTTCGGGCGAGAACCACTCGTCCCCAAGGTAGGCATCGGGTCGCAAGGACACGCCACGGGCGGCGAGTTCTTCATACAACTGATCGACTCGTGGCTTCAAATCGCTCTGATCGAGTCGTAAGCCGAGATCGCAGATACGCAGCGCAAGTAGTTCCTCGTCCTTGAGCGCGTGCCAGGATGGCTCGGCGACGGCCTCCATGGCTATATCGTACCGTTCGCAGGCCAACCTCGCCGAGTCGAGTGGTGGTTTTCTTGAACTGCAAACTACTGCAACTCCGCGATCATGGTTCGCAACTCCCCGATATAATCGCCGCGCTCGGGTGCGGGCCGGTCATGCCGCAGGCGTATGTCGTGAGCTGGGCGGTTACCGTCGAGTCCGACTTCGGACACGGGGCGCTGGAGACGGCGCTCGATTTCTTGGCCGCGGGCGAGATCCGCCCGCGGCGTTGAGCGGGGTCATACGGATTCGCAGTTTGGGCCAGAAAAAATAAGACACGCCCCATGGCGTGTCTCTTAGACCGGCGCAATCCCAAGGCGCCCAATCGCTACACGACTTTAGGCGACACTAAGCAGCCCTCTCAGGTCTTTCTCGGCTGAAGCCGCAGCCGGCAGCCCATTAGTCGTATAGCCTCCGCCGCAAGAAGGCATCTCGTCCAAAGTAACGGATATCGATATCGGTACTCAAATTGAACGAGATAGTAAATTAGCGGGAATAGAGCGATCCAAGCAGCAGGAACGTGGCGGAGAATATCCGACGCTTCCGAGACTGATACAGACCGAAGAAGGACGCCACCGCCAGGGCGTGTAACGCGAGCATTCTGAGTCTCTGCTCCCGATATCCCTGGAGGCCATTTTCTGAGGGAAACCAGAAAACCAGATTCTCTGAAGTGTTAGGTTAGCCGCTCGCGCAGGATGGGCGCGAATCCATGCGAGCGACTTCCGCAAACGTGTCTGGTTATAGCGGTATTCTCCCAAGGCGCGAAGTGTCTGCGCCTCCTCGGCGTTGGAGTTCGGATGGAACCGCGTAATACATGAATCCCGCATATTCTCGCGAAAACTGTAAGGCGCACAATCGTTGTACGAAACGTAGAGTTCTAGGCCAAGGTCATCGCGGATCGGGAAAAGCCCTCATTACGGCTACGTTCCGAATGGTCCACGGCGTCATCATACGCAAGGGCAGAATCCAAAGCGGTAGAACGCTCCGCTTCAGATTAGCTTGGGTGACGACCCGCATAGAGGACCCACGCTAGATAAACCCGCCTAACACCGGATTTAAATGGATCGCCAAACCACCGCGTGCGCCACTCGCTACCGCCTAAGCGAAGGGGCGATCTGGCTTCAGCGCAAAGCGTCCGGCACGGCGGACGTCGGCAGGCTGAAATAACCCCGCCGCGCCGGACGCGTTTTGCGCTGCAACTCGAGAGCCAGAAGCAGGCGGCGTATTGAGCAATAGCGCGTAAGCCCAGCCATATGCGACTCCCACCGCTCTTCCAAATCCGGTTTCAGCAACAACCCGAGTAGCCACGCCAACATCCCCGTTTTGATCGAGTATCCGAGGCGCCGGGCAAGCCACGGCAGTAAGCCCAACTGGAGGCTAAGCGCGAAGGCGGGCAAACTTCGGAGGGCCAGCCGTCCACCTGAATTAGCGCCGGCAAATCTCAGAATGAGGGACCATAATACCGGGAGGGCAGGGGCGCCACATGCGCCGTGGGTCCCGTTCGCATAGCAAAAGGATTCGTGAACGTGTGCTCTTGCCGTAGGCTCATCGCCACCCTTACGGGCTCAGCGGTGAACTCTACATGGCGCTCCTTCGTAAAGCCTTTCCCAAGGGGGATTATTTAGGAGACCTAGCGTTGCGAGGGCGAAGAAAAATAGGATGCTGCTCCTTATGTGGTCAGTGACGATCCGGCCGCGCGCTGAACTTGGACTGCTCAAGATGGTCTTAGCGCTCACGATTGCTTGGAATAACCAGGCTATTACGAGGACTGCGTAGTTTACAGCAATCGTGACCCCTGTTTGCTCATGCCGATTTTGAGTCGCCGTTAGCCGCGGGAATCGCCTGCCGGGTTCCGGCGCGGCGGGCCAGCGGCGTCAACCCGAGTTCCGCGTTGTCGCAAGAATAGACTCGCCGCGGCCTTAAGACACTGCAACTGAAAGGTTTCTTTCTTTTTCGGGCGCATGAACCAGTTTTAATTCACGGTTAAGGCAGGCTTCATGTCGAGTTGAGATGATTGATCGTGAAGGCGGCCCGGAGCCGCTCGAAATTGATAAAGGAGATACATCTAAAATGAAGAAGATCATGAGCCTTATGCTCGGCCTTTCGCTCCTCACTGGCGCCGCCGCAGTGGTTTTCGCCCAGGACAAAGGGACCGACACCGAAAAGCAGGGGAAGAAGGGAAAAAAAGGTAAGAAGGGTACCGACACGGAAAGCGCTCCGAAGTCCAAGTAACTTATCAGCGTTAGTCCGCTTTGGTGCAGATGCGCATGGCGGAATGCTGTGCGCCGAAAGAAAGATGCCGCGTCGGCGCTGGGGTCAAGAGCGCCACGCGGCGTTTTTCTTTGTGGATCAAGGCTTGCCGCCCGCCCAGTCCCAGAACACGGCGCATTCGGCCAATTCCGCTTTTTGCCGATAGAGCTCCGCAAGCTTGCGTTCTTTAATCCAATCGTCATCTTCGCAGGTCTGGACGGTGGCGTAATCCCCAGCCGCAATCCTACGATCAATTTCCGGCTGCGGCACGATGTGCACGAATTCCGAAAGGGCGGGAGGAAGCCGTAGCTTATGGGAGGAAATATACTCGTTTCCCAATGGCGGCGTTCGGTGCGTCAGAAAGTAGATGTGTTCGTCGGCTGAAAGCGAGGCCCCGGCAGAAGTCACCTCGACGACCTTGCGGGCGATTGTCTCCATATCCTGCCAAGACCGGTCATCGCGGCGCTCATAGATCTCTTTAGCCAACCCCAGACAAACCAGCAGACAGATGCTGAGCGTGGGCCACAGCGGCCGTTTCATCCCGAGCTGTGCGCTGGCGGCGAATAATCCCACCGCGGATAGAATCGCCAGAAACGGAATCGCAAAGAGATAGTACTGTGTGAACGTCGGATGAGCTGTAGAGACGTAGAGGGCGATCGCCAGCGAAAGCCAACAGCAAAGATAAAACTCGCGCCGCCGGGCGAGGTCCCACCCGCTTCGTCGTGTGATGAACCACAACCCCGCCGCGGCTAAGATCCCCAGGACGAGAGCCTGTGGAGAATCGATCCAGGCGGCGAACATTTCCAGGTCGTGCCGAGTCGCGCCCGGCCAGTCCGAGCGCCGGTAGAACATGTGATAGCGGAAGACGTCGAAAATGACGCGGCCCGGCGATTGGGCGAACAGAAGGAACAACGGCAGAAGGGCCACTGCTGCGCCGGCGACAAACGCGGCGGGGCGGGAAAGCCTCTTTCCTCGCGGACTACAGAAGACCATCCAGACGAGCAGCGTTGGAGCAACGAGTCCCGTCAGCAGCGTCGACCCGGCGGCGGCCCCGGCAAAAAGTCCGGCAAGCCCGGCGAACATTTTTCGGTCGCGATCTACCGCCGCGACCGTAAGCCGAAAGGCCAGGACCACCAGAAGCAGGCCCACAGCGTAAGCTTGTCCGATCGTCCCAAAGATAACGGTTTTGTTGTTGGCGGCAGCCAGAATGACAACCGCGGCCAAGCTCGCCGCTCCCCATTCTTTGAACCGTGTCCGCAGGAAGTCGGCCGCCAGGATCACAGCCGCCGTGGTTGTTAGAGCGTCGACGGCTTGGATCGCTCGCCAGCTTTCACCGAAGATCCTTATCAGGAAAGCGTTCCAGTATGCATTCAACGGCGTCTGGGCGAAGGCGAAATCCAGATACGGTTTTTTGCCGTGCGCGATCAATTGCGCGGCCAGCAGGTGAAAGCCTTCATCCCAAGTGAATGCATAGGTTTGCGAATACCAAACGAGAACGCCGCCCAAGAGCGCTGAACAGATTACAAACAACGCCACAACTTTCCATCATCGCATCCGGTTCGGCGCGTCATCCTCGGAGGTCGGGCCGCGATCCTCGCAGGTGGGCCGCTCTGGTGGAAGCGGCAGAGAGATGTTGGCTCTCTTGACCACGAAATAGCCCACCGTGAGGCACAGAACTAAAACGCCCCAGCCTATAAGCACAAAAGGCGAACTGTGTTCATAGTCCACCTGGATCAGGTTTCGGCCGGCGGCGATGGTCGCCAACACTAGAATCACTTCCAGACGCACTTGGTGGCGGGCGAAATACGCTTTCAGCGTTTCCGACAGCTCCAGGCCCAGAATGATCGCCAAGACGTCCGCAAATACAGTCTGCATGACCGCCAGAACCCCGCCGGTAGAGGAAATCTGCTCTATGTGGCTCGGCAGACTACGGACAAACAGAACGTAGAGGCTCACTGTGGCCCCGGTGACCAGCAACAGGATTAAAGTCCGAAGCGCGGCGACTACGACGCGCTCGACTTTACTAATAAGCCTGCCTTCAATGGATCCGCCGGCCGTGACGCTCTCCAGGCTTTCCAGGTAGCAGCCGCACAAAGAAGGCAGGAGCCGGCGCTTGGCCGTTTGCCTCTTTGAGGCTGGCATTGTTGGCGATGCCGGCGGCCTCGGGTCCGGTTCAGGATCTTTCCAAGGTGGCACACCGCACTTAGGTGCGAACCTTGATGGAGACCGTGGTACGCGCCCCCGCCGTGCGCTTGAAAACCGCCGTCAGAGCGCCTTATCCACCCGAGATGGTGGTTCCCTCAAGAGGCTGTGCGCGCCGCTCCTCCCACAATGGCGCATCATTCGCTGCTTTAGCTTGATCCTGGCGCGAAGAAGACGGGACTTCGCTGCCGCCACGGTGATGCCGAGTTCTTCGGCAAGTTCGTTCATAGACATCTGCTGAACGTCCCGAAGCACGATCGCGTTTCGAAGGAGCGGAGGTATACGGCCGATCTCGGCCCGCAGAACCTGATGGATTTCCCAAGTCCCCAGCTCGCCCTCTGGGTCCGACCCCGCGGCAGGCAACTGAATCGGCTCGCTTCCGGTGTCGCGACGCCGGTCGTCCAGGCGGACAAACCGCACGCCCTGCCGGCGGCGAATGCGCATGAGACACTGATTTTTCACAATTCGAAATAACCAACTCGAGAATTCAGATTGCCCCCGGAAGCGGTCAATTTGCTCGAAGGCTTTCCAGCAGGCGTTCTGGGTTTCCTCTTCCGCTTCGCCGCGGTCTCGGAGAATCGAAGTAGCCAGATTCAGGCACCGCCGGTGATGACGCCGAAGCAATTCCCCAAACGCTTCCTGATCGCCGTCACGAGCCGCTTCGATGAGTTGTGGATCGCTGAGAATATCGGCCATTTCCATGCTACTCAAGGCGCCACCTCGCATAGTTTTCATACTGCTCAAATTTAGGCTGGAGTAATGGCAATTTGTTGGCCAGCCAATGACTCACGTAAATCTCCTTATTTTTCAGTTCAATAGACAAATGCATTGGTTATTGGCGCGCTTTAGAATTGAGCCGCCAGGGACACGTCGATTCGAAGGCCGTCCCAAACGGCGCAAATTGGGCTTTATCTACGCCGAATATATTCCGTGAGGAGCAGCCATGCCCTTCTAGAAATAGCCGCAAAACCCAGGAACCGGCAGGCTCCGGCGGGCGTCAGGCTATTTTGACATCAGGGGGGAAGCCTCCCTCCAGAGCTTGCCCGTTCCGGGTGGGCTTGCTGTATGCAATTGGGAATTAAATCGCGCTAGATTCCTAAAAATAAAATTACAACTCAGCCCTGGGAGGACTCATCTTCTTGAAGCTCAACGGGAGGTACGAGATGAACCCTACATCGGCCAGCCCCTTTGCCGACGATACTCCATCCGGCCAGGTCCGCCAACTCTTTCTGGAGATTTCGCGTGAGTTACAGAAACCGCTGCGCACCATTCGCTGCTGCGCAGAGGTAGCGGAGGATAAGTGGGGATTCAGCGGCCGCGAGGTAAGCCAACTCTTGCAATGCGTCAGTGGGGCCGCCATGCGCATGCAGAATTTGATCGACGACGCGCTGGCGTTGGCGCTGGCTACCGGCTCCATTCCGGAAAAGTCGCGAGTTGAAATGGGCGACTCGCTACAGTTCGCCCAGGGCCACTTGCGGGAAGCGATCGAGGAAGCGGGCGCCACGGTCGACAGCGGCGCGCTTCCCGCGGTTCACGCCAATTTCGGAGCCCTTTCCCTGGTCTTCCAGACCCTCCTCGCCAACGCCATCCAGTACCGCTCCGAGCGGCCCCCGCGCATTCAAGTGGACTGCGTACGCAGCGGCGAGGACTGGCTCGTTTCGGTCGCCGACAACGGAATCGGCATCGAGCGCGAGTACAGCGAGCAAATTTTTCTCCCACTCAAGCGGTTGCATGCAGACTCGGAATGCCCTGGAACGGGTCTCGGGCTAGCTATCTGCCGGCGCATTGTCGAGTCCCACAGCGGGCGAATTTGGGTGGAATCAGAACTGGGAGTGGGATCGACCTTCTATTTCACTCTTCGGGCATCCGATCCGGGTGAAATGGTCTCTCGGCAAGGATGAGGGATTAATTAATTAGGGCGGGCTATGCCTCCGCCATCTGAGAGGCCTGCTGGCGCGCGTAGGGAATTAGAATTTCAAAGCGCGTCCCTTTACCTGGAGCGCTCTTTATATCCACCACCCCGCTGTATCGCCTGACGATTCCCTGAACGACCGCAAGACCCAAACCGCGGCCAGCCGCCTTAGTGGTGAAAAACGGATCGAAGATTTTACGGCGGATCTCTTTGGTCATGCCGCAACCGCTATCGGAAACGGACAGCCGCAGATAATCGCCGTCCGGCAAACTCACGCCGTTGGTCAGGTGGTGACGTCCACTCGCCCTCAGATACGAACTCGAGACCTCGATGACCCCCTCTTTTTCTCCGATCGCTTCCGACGCATTCACAATCAGGTTCATCACGATTTGGCGGATATGCGTCGCGCTCGCCATAACGGGTGGCAGGCTCCTGCTCAGGTGGGTTTTCAATGAAATCCCCTTGGAAATGGAGACCCTGAGAAGCTCGCGGATTTCCTCAATGAGCGCCGATACGTCGACAAGGGCGAGATCCGCTTCGTCTTGTCCCGCATAGACCATTAATTCGTGGACGATCTCCGAACCGTGGAGCGCCATTTTTCTGATTTTCCGGACTTCTTCGGCGACGGCCGGATCGAGACTCGGAAAGTCCAAGAGAATCTCCGAAAGTGCGATGATGCCGCTCTGCATATTGTTGAAGTCGTGCGCCAGACCGCTGGCAAGAAGGCCAAGGCTCTCCAGCTTTTGCCGGCCGTAGGTCACCTCCTGGGCGCGCTTGAAATCCGTGATGTCCATGGCGGATCCCACGTAACCTGCGAAAACCGCGTTTGGCTCAAATCGGGGAATGCCCGTCTCGAACACCCAGCGATATTCGCCATCGCCGCGGCGCAGCCTGTATTCCATTTGGAAAGGGCGGCGGCCGTTAAACGAAGACTCATAGGTTTCGAGACAGCCGCCAAGGTCTTCCGGATGAACGCCTTCAGCCCAGCCTTCGCCCAGTTCCTGTTCCAGCGCGCGGCCGGTAAATTCCAGCCAACCCTTGTTGAAGAACGTGCAGAGTTTATTCGGGCCGGACATCCAAATCATTACGGGCGCGGTATCCGCCATGTTCCGAAAGCGTTCTTCGCTTTCCCGCAACTCGGCCTCGATACGCCTGCGTTCCGAGAGGTCGGCGATCGAACTCAGAACCCAGGTTCCCTTTTCGGTTTGAATCGGATTCAAGTGGATCTCGATGGGAAATTGCGAGCCGTCCTTGCGGCGCGCGCGGATCTCGCGTCCCATCGCGCGGGGTTCTTTAACGAAATCCCTGCGCAGACTTGAATGCAGGTCGCGCGACGCCTCCGGCGCCAGGATCTCGATCATCTGGCCCAGAAGCTCCTCCCGCGAATATCCGAATAGCTTTTCAATCTGCGCGTTCACCAGGAGGATTTTTCCCTCCTGGTTCACCATAACCATGGCGTAGGGCGCGGCCTCAACCACCAAGCTGAAGGACTCATCGCTCTGTGGACCACGGGTCATAGTCTCAAAAAAACCCGAAGAGCTACCTAAGCATAACTACTTTTGAAGAACAGCAGCGCAACCGGAACCGCCAAGCTCCGGTGGGCGGCAATTAATCTTCGCGCCACGAGGCGGCCGCCCCCCTCTGCCCGAGTAAGATGCGGCGAAAGACGCGCCGGCTCCTAAAAACCGGTTCTGCACTTAGCGGCAATTTCAGGGTAGAAGAACCGCGCTCCCGGAAGCACCGGAGCCCGCGCGATTTCCCCGAAAGAATTGCATCGAAGGCCGCTGTAAGTACATCATAGGTTTATGAAACGCCTCGCGCATTACTGCGCCGCGGTCCTTCTATTCTGCGCAGTGCCGGCCTGGGCCCACGCGATCCTGATGGGAGCCACGCCAGCCGCCCATCAAGTGGTGAGCGGTAAGAACGTCCCTATTACGCTCCGTTTCAATTCCCGAATCGACGGCAAGCGATCCAGAGTTACGCTGCTCGGTCCGGATGGACGCGAACGGCCGCTGACAATGGACCAGCAGCCCGCTCCCGACACGCTCACCGCGAAAGCCGAGGGATTGCCTCCTGGCCAGTACATCCTTCGATGGCAAGTCCTGGCTGCGGACGGCCATATCACGCGCGGGGAAGTGCCTTTTCAAGCGCAATAGCGCGTGACGGCACTACTAGACATTTTCGGGTTCCTGTCGGTGCTCCTGCGCGCCGCGACGCTTGCCTTCGAGGCGCTCACGGTGGGAGGGGTGGTCTTCCGCTTCGCGATCGCGCCGGCTTCCAAGGCTGACGCAGCGCGCGGGCTAACGCGATACCTGGTTTGTTCCGCGGCGCTGCTGGCGGGGGTGCAGATTGCGTATGTCGCGGCCAACTCGGCGCTTCTGATGGCGTCGACCGGCTTGACATGGGCCGAGGTCATGGGCGCGGCGTTTTGCATTTCGGGCGCCCTCATGATCGCCGGCGCGGTAATCGTGGCGGTTTTCGCGCTCTCCCGGGTGGGCAAGATCGCGTGTCCCCTAGGCTGCGTTCTGATCCTATGCGGAGCCGTGCTGACTAGCCATTCCGTGGCGCGGCTGGAGCACCGTTGGGCGCTGGTGGCTCTGACGCTAACGCATCACTTGGCGGGTGACGCCTGGATCGGCGGAATGCCCTACCTGATTCTGTCGCTCAGACGCGAGCCGGACGCTGCCGCGGTTGGGCGATTCTCGCGCATGGCGCTGGTCTCGGTTGCGGCTTTGGCAAGCGCGGGCGTGGCGATGTCACTGATTTACATCCGCAGCGTGGGCGCCCTTACTGGGACCGCGTACGGCATCATGGTCCTCTCGAAGGCGCTCCTCACCGGCGTGGTTGTCCTGCTGGGCGCGCTCAATCGCAGAGCGCTCCGCGACGGCCTTGCAGCCGGCCTTCAGCGTTTGCGCAGATTTGCCGAAGTGGAAGCCGGTATCGGCGTGACAATCCTCCTTGCAGCCGCGTCGCTGACTTCTAGCCCACCCGCCGTCGACGTGCAAGCAGGTCGCGTAAGGCCGGCGGAAATGGCGGACCGCATGGCGCCCCGGTGGCCCCGCATGGAGACACCCTCCTTGAGCGAGTTGTCGCCCGCAACCCCGCTTCCTTCCGCCTCCAACTCCACCGCGCCTGGATCCTTTGTTCCTGGGGAACAGATTCAGCCCCAAAAGCCGGCGGATATTGCGTGGTCCGAATACAATCACCATTGGGCGGGACTCATTGTGGGAGTGATCGGCGTTCTATCGCTGACAGCGCGCCGAGCTGCGTGGGCGCGCCACTGGCCCCTCGCCTTCCTGGGACTTGCGGTTTTTCTGCTCGTGCGCGCCGACTCGGAGAATTGGCCCCTAGGACCGCGCGGCTTCTGGGAGAGCTTTCAAGTCGCCGAAGTTGCGCAGCATCGGTTGTTTGTTCTGTTGATCGTCGCTTTCGCTGCATTCGAGTGGGGCGTGCAAACCTCGCGCATCCGCGTGGAGCGAGCGGGCCTGATCTTTCCTGCCGTATGCGCGGCCGGCGGCGCGCTTTTACTGACTCATTCGCATTCGCTGGGAAACATCAAGGAAGCGTTCCTGGTGGAGCTGAGCCATGTTCCGCTCGCTATTTTGGCGGTGATGGCGGGCTGGTCGCGCTGGCTGGAGATTCGTGTTGGTCCGGAGCGTGACCAGCTTTCGGTGCGCAGATTCGTACAGTGGATCTGGCCCGTATGCTTCATCCTGATCGGCGCCATTCTGATGAACTACCGCGAAGCCTGAGGCGCCGTCAGTTGAAGACGCGCTGTACTACACACCTAAGAATCGTTGCCTGCTGCGATGATTTCGGTGGGGCCTGGCTTTCAGCCTGCCGCCGGGCTTTGCCCGGCGTTTGTTGCGGCTCCGCTGCTCTGTGGGGCAGGCCCATGGCCGCCTCCGCGAGCGACCAGCGGGGCCGGGGGCCTGCCCCACAGCGCTCATAATTTGAGCTCGAAGTCCACATTGCCGCCTGACAGCAGCAGGCCGGCCCGTCCGATTCCCGGAGGCAGTTTGTGGAACAAAGCCGCGGCGGCGGGAGCGGCGCCGCTCGGCTCGACCAAAATCTTCACGCGGGTAAGCAGAAATCTGACCGCGGAGCGAATCTCCTCGTCTGAAACCAAAATCACTCGCTCGACGTGGCGCTGAATGATGGGAAACGTGATTTCCCCTGGGCATGGAACGCGCAGGCCGTCGGCGATGGTTTCGGGCGGCGGAATCTCGATCCGTTCTCCCGCCGCAAGCGAAAGAAACGTGTCGTTCGCTGCGACGGGTTCGACGCCGATCACCCGAATATTCGGGTTGAGTCCTCTAGCCGCGATCGAGCAGCCGGCAATCAACCCGCCACCCCCGATGGGCACAACGATCGCGTCGAGATCGGGGATCTCTTCGAGAAGCTCGAGACCCGCAGTGCCCTGCCCTTCGATAATCCAGGGGTGGTCGAAGGGCGGCACGAGCGTGGCGCCGGTTTCGGCCGCGATGCGCTTGGCGATAGCGGCGCGGTCTTCATTGAGCCGGTCATAAGTCACAACGTTGCCGCCCTGCGTCCGCGTCGCCTCCAGCTTGGAGCGCGGAGCGTCCAGCGGCATCACTAGCGTCGCGGGGCTTCCTGCCGACCGTGCCGCGATCGCGACGGCCTGTGCGTGATTCCCGGAAGAATAGGCCACAACGCCGCGCGCAAGCTCTTCCTGAGTGAGCCGCGCTAGAAAGTTAGCGGCGCCCCGGATCTTGAACGCTCCTCCGGTTTGGAAATTCTCGCATTTGAAGAATGCCTGAATGCCGGCAGCGGCGTTGAATCCCCGCGAGGTGATTACCGGCGTGCGCTTGGCGATCGGCCTGATACGCTCTGATGCGTCACGAATGTCCTCCAACCGAATTCTTTCGTCTAACTTTTGTTTCGCGATTTGTTGCTCAATACCCGGCATGTTTGTCCACCACGTTCAGCAGAGTCTCAGCTTTCCGGAACCGTTCCAAATTTTCAAAGAAGCAATCGAAAGCGGGATCGAGAAATCCCTCTACGCGATCGGCCGTGTGCGGCGACAGCAGTACATTGGACATTCTCCAAAACGGATGCTCAGCGGGCAGCGGCTCGACCGCGAATACGTCCAGCGCCGCGCCCCTGATCTGCTGCGATTGCAATGCTTGAATGAGCGCTGGTTCGTCGATTACAGGTCCCCGGCCCACGTTAACGATCACCGCGGTTGATTTCATAGCGGCAATCGCCTTTTCGCCGATCAGCCCTCTGGTCGCCGGCGTCAGAGGGGCGGCCGCCAAAACGTAGTCGCTGGCCGCCATCAGATCGAGAAGGCAATCCGGCCCATAGGCCGCGTCTACGAGACCATCGGGTGTGGAAAGTTCCGGCCTTCTCCGCAATGCCGCGACTTTCATTCCAAAAGCCTTGGCGCGTCGGGCCGCGGCGCTTCCGATCGCTCCAAAACCCACTATGCCGAGCGTGCACCCGCTCACAGGCGTGCCGTGAACCAAATGCCAAACGCCCTGTTCCTGCTGAGCGATCACGGTGCGCAGCTGGAAAGCAAAGTGCAAGATCGCTGCCATCGTCCAATCGGCAAGGGGACCGCTAAAAACGCCGCGCCCGTTCGTGAGCGGCGCCGGATGCGCCAGCAGTTCGGGGACGAGGATGCCTTCCACGCCCGTCCAAAGCGAGTGAACCCAGCACAGGCGCCGCGCGAGCGGAAGAATCGAGCCCAGCAGGCTCGGCTGGTGGTAGGCGTAAAGAATCGCGTCCGTTTCCGGCGCGTGCCTCATTAGTTCCGGCTCGCTGCTGCTTACAATTGCATTTACTTCCGTGGGGAGCCGCGAGAGCGCGTTGAGAAACGGCGCCTTGGGGTCGGCGATGACCAGTAGGTTAAGGGGCGAAGGCAAGATTTTAGGATAAAGCTTTTAGTTCGTAAGTCGTCAGTGGTTAGTCGTTAGTCAGTAGCGAACTAGCGACTAGCGACTGGCGCCTAACGACTAAAAACTGACAACTGGCAACTGACGACTGTCCGTGGCAAACTGAAATCGTGCCCGAGTACTGCACATGCGGCGCGAAATTGCCAGAAGACGCACGGTTCTGCCACAAATGCGGCAAGCCGCAGCGCGATGAACCTTTACTGAGGGAAGAAGCGGAAACCGCGCCGCCACCGCTTCCGCAAGCGCCACGATTCCCGCCTATCGGCCTCAACAACGGGCTTGCGGTCCGCATCGCCTTGCTGGGCGGCGCGTCGTCTTTGGCGATGTCGATGGTTTCCGGCCAGTTGGCGCCGGCGGTCTCTTTGCTTTGGTTGGTGGTGGCGGGCTTTTTTTGCGTGTTTCTGTACCGCCGCCGCACCGGCCAGAAGCTGTCGGTGCTGCACGGCGCGCATCTTGGCTGGATTTGCGGGCTCTTCGTCTTCGTCATTATGGCGGTTTTAGTCGCGGCGACAGTGTTGTCGGATCCCAAGGCGCTCTCGTCCGCGCTCGACGCCATGCGGGATCAGCTTAACGCTTCGGCGCGCCCGGGGATGGATGTGAACCGGATTATGGACGAGGTGCGGAGTCCTACGGGGATCGTGTTCGGACTGTTGGGCGCCTTCCTGATTCTTACTTCGCTGCCGGCCTTCGGCGGCGCGATTGGGGCCAAGCTACTGGACCGGAAGTGAGTCCGTCAGTGCACCCTAAAGCACGCGCCCGCAGCCGCCGGTCAGATCCATATAGTCGCGGACCGGCTACTTTCTCCCGATCTCGATAGTCCCCTCAAATACGGCGCCTTCGAAGAAGACGCGTCGAAAAAGGTGCAGAGCTACGACTTCCGCCGTCCGGACCGCATCGCCAAGGACCAGTTAAGGGCGATCCATCTGCTGCACGAAAATTTCGCGCGCAGCCTGGCCTCGAGCCTTTCCGCCTACCTGCGCGCCTATGTGGCCGTAAACCTGGTCGGGGTAGAGCAACTCTCCTTCGTCGAGTTCGCCGGCTGTCTTCCTTCCCCCACCAGCATAGTCACGCTAGGAATGAGACCGATCGACGGCAGCGCGGTGCTGGAGATCAACCCGTCTCTCGTATTTCCGATTCTGGAGATGCTACTGGGCGGGTCGGGAAAATCTAGCGCCAGCGTCACCCGCGAAATCACGGAAATCGAGCAGAGCATTCTGGCAGGTTTGCTTCGCATCGTTCTGAACGATCTCCGCAGCGCGTGGCATCCCGTCACCACGCTCGAGTTCTCCATCGACGGCCACGAGACCGAACCTCAACTGCTTCAAATCCTGGCGAGGCCGTAGTGGCCATCAGCCTGGAGGTGCGCATCGGCGACCGGGCCGGCATGATGAACATTGGCATCCCTTCCATCGTAGTGAAGATGCTGCGGCAGAAGTTCGACCAGCAATGGAGCGTTCGCAAGACGCAGGCCACCGAGAAGGAGCGCGCTCGCGTGCTGCGGCTGATTCGCCCGCATTGATCGATTTGGAAGCACGGCTGCATGGACCGACGCTGAGCCTGGGAAAACTGCTCGATCTTACGGAAGGCGCTGGCCTTTGAATATCCGGTAGCCAAGCCGGTGGATTTGATGGTGAACGGCAAGCTCAAGTACCGTGGGGGAGTGATCACCACCGGCCGGAAGCAGGCCTTTGAGGTACAGGAGCTAGTCGTGGAGCCCTGAGGAGAAATCTTCGTCGTCGCCGGTGATCAGCCTTGCGCCGCGGTCGAAGGTGAGGAACGCGAATCCCCAGCGGATGAACACCAGCAGTCGATTCCGAAATTGCGCCAGGTACATGAGGTGCACAAACAGCCACAGAAGCCAGGCCGGCCAGCCGGAAAAGCGCAAGCGCCCAAAATCGGCAACTCCAGCCGCGCGGCCGATTACCGCTAATGTACCCTTATCCAGATAGTGGAACGCAGGCGAAGGCCGACCGCGCAGCCGTTCCAGGACGACTTCGGCCGCATGCCGGCCCATCTGCATCGCCACCGGCGCCACGCCCGGCAACGGCGATCCTTTCCAGTCGAAGTGCGCGGCATCGCCGATGACCAGTATTTCCGGATGGCCAGGGATGGAAAGGTCCGGCGCTACAAAGATCCGCCCAGCCTTGTCTCGTTCGGCTCCCGTCTCACGCGCCACCGTGGCGATGAATTCCTCGGGCTTGACTCCCGCGGCCCAAATCACCGTCTTCGTCTCAATCCGTTCGTCGCCTTTTGGAGTCGATAAAACCAGCCCGTCCGCGTCCACCTGGGTGACTCGAGCTCCGGTTCCTGGACGCACGCCCAACCGGACGAGCGACCTCTCCGCGGCTTCCGATAGATCTTCGGGAAATCCCGGCAGAACCCTGGGGGCGCCCTCTACTAGCAGGATCTGCGAATCTTGTGGATGGATCGAGCGGAAGTCGTCGCGAAGCGTATCCCGGGCGATTTCGGCGAGCGCGCCCGCCAGCTCTACGCCCGTCGGTCCTGCGCCCACAATCACGAAGGTGAGCCAGGGAGGGCGGCGCGCGGGTTCGGGTTCGCGCTCAGCCCGCTCGAAGGCCAACAATATTTTGCCGCGGAGGTGGGTGGCGTCTTCCAGCGATTTCAACCCCGGCGCGACAGGCTCCCAGGAATCGTGGCCGAAGTAGGAATTGCGCTCTCCCGCCGCTACGATCAGAGTGTCGTAGGGGATCGCTTCCCTGGAGAGAATCAGGCGGCGGCTTCTCGCGTCCAGGAAGACGGCTTCGTCCAGGATGACCCGCGTATTCTTCTGCCGCTTCAGCAGATCGCGCAGCGGAGCCGCAATTTCACCCGGCGAAAGCGATCCTGTGGCGACCTGGTACAGCAGGGGCTGGAACAGATGGAAATTGCGCCGATCCACCAGCGTCACGTCCACAGGCTGGCGATGGAACGCCTTAGCGGCGTAAAGCCCCCCGAAGCCACCGCCCACGATGACTACGCGATGCATTCGATTTCAGGTTCGCACGCGAACTCTCGTAGCGGCTCAGTGCGGCTTCCCCGGCGCGCGGTCCCACTCTATCTCCTCCCAAATCTCGTCTGCGGTTTTTATCCCGAGCGCCCCTTCAGCAAGCCTGCGATGGACTTTGAGGCGGAAAATGGGCTCGCACAGCAGTTCTCGTTTCACATCCTCGTAATCGGCTCGGCTCCGCGGAACGATGCGATCAAACTCCTGCTCAAAGCCCTCCCATCCGCGCTCTATGAAAACGTCGAAGATGCGCGACTAATTCTCGTCGCCAACCGTCTTCGGGCCTGGAATGGAAGGCAGACTTTCCGTCAAGGTGAGAAGCCGAATGGTCACCGGGTCGGTGGGAGGGTTCTTCCACACCCGTACAAACCGGGGAAGCTCGTGCCGGCGGCTCTTGAGCGTCTTGATGTAATCCAACTCCTTTTTCGCAACCTCGCTGTCCGGCTCCAGTTCCAAGGACTTTCTGAGGACTGTCTCCGCCTCCTCCAGGCGATCTAAATCGACGAGCTGAACACCCTCGCCGCGCAAGGCTCGGGCGACCTGCGCTCGGGGCGCCCAGGCGGCGCGGAGGTAACAGTCAAGCGCTTCCTGGTGACGCTTCAAACGGGCCCATAGGTATCCCTTTTCATTCCAGAGCTCAGGATGGTCCGGTTCGAGCTCGAGACCGCAATCCACGCAGAACAGCGCCCTTTCGTACTGCCCTTGTTTGCTCGCGGCGACAGCCTGCAGGTACCACGCCCTCGAATACGACTTGTCAACCCAGAAGATCGACTGTTCGGGATGGGGGTGATTGCGAACATAGGCCACGAACTCCTCCTGGTCCCAAAAAGCTACGGTCAGATGCCGGCCGTCATTCTCCTCGGGCTTCCATCCGGTGGGCATCGATTGAACCGCCGCCTCCAGCAGCGCTTCAGCCTCGGCATAGGAGCCCTCGGCAACCAGCTCAGCCGCGAGGCGGTTGAACCTTGGCTCGTCGTTGAATTCCGATTCCATGATGGCCAATTATCACAGGCTGCGAGTCATAGCGCTATAACACTCCAACCGACGGCGTGATATGTCTTTGGGCGGGCCGGGCACCACAAGCCTCACTGAGCGCATGAAGCATCAAGCGGCGGCTGCCGCGTTAGCCAACAACCCAATCGCGGTACTCTTTCCATGCAATCCCCGGGGTCGGCCCAAGCTTGCTCGACGCCCACATATCCCGCTTGGACTTCAGCGGGTCCGATCCTGACATTTACTATTGACATCGGGCGCTTTCTCACTGGACTACGTAATCGACAGGTATTTCGCCAGACGGTCGATGTGATATCCTTTTCGCGAGCCGCCTCACGACGCGGCGCGGCCCTATGTTGCGAAACTAAGGAGTCACCTCACATGCAAACTGAACGCAAAAAAGCCAGCGACTACCCGCAGGAACTGCTCGACTTGTTTCACCTCTACGTTCACGGCGACATCGACCGCCGCGCGTTTCTGGAAGGCGCCCAAAAGTTCGCCGTGGGCGGCGTTACAGCGACCGCAATTTGGGAGAGTCTGCGCCCGAATTACGCGTGGGCGGAGCAAGTTCCCAAAGACGACAAACGCCTGAAAATGGAATCGGTCTCCATTCCTTCTCCCCAAGGTAATGGGACGATTAACGGCTACTTCGTGCGTCCCGCTAATGCAACCGGAAAGCTTCCCGGAGTGCTTGTGGTGCATGAAAACCGCGGGCGGAATCCGTATATCGAAGACGTGGCGCGGCGGCTGGCGGTGGCCGGCTTTATGGCCGTGGCGCCGGATGGATTAACTAGCGTGGGCGGATATCCGGGCGATGAAGAAAAAGCCGCAGCCGCCTTCCGCACCGTCAATGGCCAAAAGATGACCGAGGACTTCGTCGCGTCCGCTATGTGGCTGAAGGATCGCGCGGATTGCACGGGCAAGATCGGGGTGGTGGGATTCTGCTACGGCGGCGGCATCTCCAATCAGCTTGCGGTGCGGCTCGGGTCCGATTTGGCCGCCGCGGTTCCGTTCTACGGCGCACAGCCCACAGCTCCCGCGGATATTGCCAAGATCAAGGCGCCGATTCTCGCGCATTACGGTTCCGAGGACGCTCGAATCACCGGCGCCTGGCCGGCCTACGATGAAGCGCTGAAAGGGGCTGGCGTGGTGCACACGGGCTACGTCTATCAAGGCGCCCAGCACGGCTTCCATAACGACACGACGCCGCGTTACGACAAAGAAGCTGCGGACCTGGCCTGGACGCGCACAATCGACTTTTTCAATAAGTACTTGAAGTAGGGCTTGCCCAACTTCGACGCCATCATCGTGGGCGGTGGCCACAACGGTCTGGTCGCCGCCGCCTATCTCGCCCGCGCCGGACGCAAGGTCTTGGTTCTGGAAGCTCGGGAGCTTGTGGGCGGGTGCGCGGTCACGGAAGAGGTGTGGCCCGGTTACCGCGTCTCCACGGCTTCTTATCTCGCAAGCCTGCTACAAGAGAAAGTTGTCCGCGAGCTGGAGCTGCACCGATTTGGCTATCTCGTCGATGCTAAGGACCCGGCCTTCTTTTCCCCATTTCCCGACGGCCGGCACTTTTTCATGTGGCAGAATCGGGCCCGCACGCTGGCGGAAATCGCCAAGTTTTCGGCTCGCGACGCAGAGACGTATCCGAAATATGAAGATCACCTGGAACGCCTGGCTCAGGTCGCCGAATGGCTACTGCTGACCACTCCGCCCAATTTTCCGCCTTCGGGCATGGGGGATTTCGCAGATTATCTGAAGCTGGCGGGACGGCTGCGTGGGCTGGCGAAGAAGGAAATCGTGGGGCTGGTGAAGATCGCCACCCAGAGCGTCGCCGAATTCCTGGACGAATGGTTCGAGTCCGATCAGCTCAAAGTAACGCTCGCCACCGATGGCGTCATCGGCGCGAACGGCGGACCTCGCTCGCCCGGGACAGCTTACATCTTGCTGCACCACTGCATGGGAGGAGTGGGAGGCCAGCGCGGTCTGTGGGGATTTGTGCGCGGCGGCATGGGCGCTATCTCCAACGCCATCGCCGATTCGGCACGCAGCAGGGGCGCGGAGATCCGCACCAACGCGACAGTTTCGCAGATCCTGGTTCGCCGTGGGCGGGCGGAAGGCGTCGTGCTCGCCACTGGCGAGGAGATCCGCGCCAAAATTGTCGCCAGCAACCTGGATCCGAAGAAGACTTTCCTTGAATTGGTGGGACCGTCCGACTTGCCGCCCGACTTCCTCGATGGCATCCGCAAGTTCCGCATTGAAGGCACGTCACTCAAGATGAACCTGGCGTTGAGTGGGCTGCCGGAGTTCCGGGCTCTGCCGGGCGCGCCCGGCCCACAGCATCGCTCCACCATGCACATCTGTCCTTCCATCGATTACCTCGAGCGCGCCTGGGATGACGCCAAGTACGGGCAGCCTTCGCAGTCGCCGCTTCTGGAGATGACCATCCCCACGATGTACGATCCCACGCTCGCGCCGGAGGGCCGTCACATCATGGGAATTTTCCTGCAATACGCTCCGTACACGCTGCGCGATTCCAACTGGGACCGCGAGCGCAAGCGTTATACCGAGCGCGTTCTGGATGTGATTGAAGAATATTGCCCCAATATCCGCTCGATCACATTAGAGCGGCAGACGCTGACGCCGCTCGATCTGGAGCGCCATTTCCACCTCACCGGCGGCAACATCTTTCACGGCGAAATGAGCCTGGACCAGATGTTCGTCATGCGTCCGGCAGCCGGCTGGGCCCGCTATCGGACGCCTATCAAAGACTTGTATTTATGCGGCTCCGGCGCGCACCCTGGCGGAGGGGTGATGGGCGCCCCCGGCCATAACGCGGCACGGGAGATTTTGCGAAACGGGTGAATCCACTCGAGAGAATCCACCCCTAGTAATAAATCCCGCGCCGGAGGCTGGCCGTCTGAGGTAATGGAGTCGAATCAAGTATGAGCCGAATCCTGGCGCTAGGGTTTCTGATATTTGCGATGCCTCTGTGCCACGCGCGAACCCGCGTGGATTTCGATCACGGCGTCCACTTTTCCTCTTACAAAACGTACCGTTGGGTGAATTCGGCCGATTCGCCACCGCCGGGAGTGCTCTTCCCGAACCAAATCATGCAAGAGCGCATCGCGGGCTTTATCGATCAGGCTCTGGCGGCGAGGGGCTTGAAGCGCGTCACAACGGGTGGAGATCTCCTGGTCACTTATGGGATTAATGTCACGGAACAGCCGGTGCTCACTACCTTTTCCAGCGGCGGCGGTTGGGGATGTTGCTGGGACGGCGGCTGGGGAAGCGGCATCTCCACTACCACGGTCCAGTACTTCTATGAAGGAACGCTCATCGTCGACATGGTGGATGCGCATCGGAACCAGCTTGTGTTCCAAGGCACATCGAGCCACCAAATCAGTTCCCGACCGGAGAGGAACACCAGAAGACTGTCTAGAGCCGTCAATGAGGTGTTCGAAAAATACCCGCCCCGGCCGTAGCGATCACTGCTGCTGTGAAGGCGCGACGCAGATGGCCGCGCCATCGAACGAGTCCGATGCGCCGATGTCGCTGGTGAGGTTCGACGTAACCATTGCGTCTCCTGACCCAGCGCCGCCGGAATCCCCGGAGACAAATATCCTGAGCCCGTGATTGCAGGGCCTTGGCCGTACAAAGGAAGCAAGGCAATCCGCGTATCGCGGGTCCTCTGAGCAATTCCATCACCCAACTGAACGAGATCCTTGACCGGCAGCGTTCCGACTCCGTAAAATTTTAGTTAAAGGGCTCATGACTCCGCGCAGCCGGGAAATCCTGCACGAGATCGTCGAAGCGTACATCGCCAAGGGCGAGCCGGTAGCTTCGCGCTCTATCGCCCGCCGCTGGCACGACAACCTGAGCGCGGCCTCTATACGCAACACGATGGCTGACTTAGCCGATGAAGGCTTCCTTTCGCAGCCGCATACTTCCGCCGGCCGCGTCCCCACGGAAAAGGCTTTTCGCAGCTATATCGAGTCGCTGACGCTGCGGAAGATGGCCGTTGTCGAAATCGAGCGGCTGAGGGCGGAGATCGGCAGCCGTGACACGGTGGAAGCCCGCGTCGAGCACACTTCGCGGATGCTGGTGCAAATGACGCACGGCGTGGGAATCGCCGCTGCGATCCCGAAAGCGAGCCCCGCGCTCGATCAAATCGAGTTGGTGGGGTTGCCCGGAGGCCGCGTGCTGATGGTCGTCGTCACCCAAGATCAGCAGGTGCGCAACAGAATCGTCACACTCGACGAGCCGCTCACGACCGAGGAATTGATCTCGATCCGAAACTACATCAACCGCAACTTCTCAGGGAAGATGCTGGAAGAGATTCGCAGGGAATTGGCCGCGCGGCTGGATCACGCCGCCGCCGCCTATGATGCGCTTCTCAAAAAGCTCACCGTTCTTTATTCCAAGGGCCTTCTCGACTTGGCGTCCCAGCCGCCGGAAGTGCACATGGAGGGCGCCAGCAACCTGTTCGCGGTGGATCTGCACCTCACGAAGGAGAAGATGCGCGAGCTGTTCCGGGCACTGGAACAGAAAAAGCGGATTCTGGATCTGCTGGACCGCTTCCTGGAGCAGCCCGCTGGCGCGATCGGCGTGCAGGTTGGGTTGGGAGAAGTTCATCCGTCCATGGGCCAGCTCTCCTTGATTGGCGTGCCCGTAGCGCTACCGAACGGAATCTCCGCCGTCATCGCCGTTCTTGGCCCCATGCGCATGAATTACGGCCGCGTCATGTCGGCCGTGCAGCACGTCGGCCAGGCCTTCCAGACAGCCTAGCTATCAGCTTTCAGCTTTTGCGCGTGCCGAGCAAGGTTCGAACTTGCTCGAGGTCCGCGACGAACGCTCTGTATTGCGCGTGCCTTTGCTTTTCGTCCGGGGCTCTCAAGATCGCGGAGGGATGCACCGTAGCGGTCACCTGCGACGCCCAAGAATGGGAGAAAAACTTCCCGCGATTTTCCGTGAGCCGATGTCTCGGTCCCAGAACCGCCTGCGCGGCCGTCACGCCCAAACATACGATCACCTCCGGGCCGATCGCGCGTAGTTCGGCCTCCAGCCAAGGGGAGCAGGCTCGCACTTCCGTGAGGCTCGGCTTCTTGTGGATTCTTCTTTTCCCACGTTCCTCGAACTTGAAGTGCTTCACGGCGTTGGTCACGTAAACATCGGCGCGATCGATTCCGGCATCCGCCAAAGCCCGGTCCAGCAATTTTCCCGCTGGTCCGACAAAAGGATGACCTTGAATATCTTCCTGGTCGCCCGGCTGCTCGCCGATCAATACGATTCGCGCCGCCCGGGGACCTTCCCCGAACACGGCTTGCGTCGCGCGCTTGTACAAATCGCAACCGCGGCAAGATTGGACGGCTTTGGCAAGCTGCGGAATGGAACGGGTCTCCGGAACATACTCGGCTGCGGTCTTGACGGGAGCCGCCATTTTCATCATCCTATGCCTCCCCGGCCGAAACATGCGCGACCCAGGACGGCATCTAATTATGGTGAAGTATCGCGTCACCTTCATGGAGCGTACGCAGCGGGGCGGGCAGCCGAGCGAATTCCCGCCCGATTACGTTGCGATCGATATCCCTGATGGCGTCGTTCTGGATCGCGCGGTGGTGGAACGAGCCGAGCCCAGCGCCATGCATGCCGAAGAAATCCTCGGCGAGGACGACGACTTTCTAAGCATAGGCTCGGAGACCTGGGACTACGATATCGCCGAGGGCCGCGAGGATGAGTTCCTGGCCGCGCTCCGGAACTCAGGGATGGGTATCGAGTGTCAGCCACTCGACGAATAAAGCCACTCCGCTCCGGGCGTTGGAGGCGGCCTGCGAGGCCGCCGTAGGCCGAGGGCCTGCCCTACAAGCCACGGCTTTTGGCTATTTGCGCCGCAACGCCCGCGTCCGGGCAGCTTTCCGGGCGGCCTGCCTGAGTCCGGCTCTACCTTTCGTACGGACCGCCTTCAGCGCCGCGCGATGCCGGCTGGCCGAACCTCGCGCCTGCGCGCTTGATCGGGCTTGACGGGAAAGAGCCGTATGCGAAGCCCCTTTCTTGCCTTCGCGCTTCAAAACCGCGCTTACCGCGCGCGATCGCTTCCGCGAAACAGCATGTTTATGCGAGCGCTGGCCGCTTGCATATGCGCGTTTCGCCTGACTGCGCGTTCTCGCCGAAGCTCTGCCTTTCTTCGGTGGCCGCAGTTTCACTCCCGCGCGGCGCGCCTTGGACAACCCGATAGCAATAGCCTGTTTCGCCGACCGGGCGCCGTGCTTGCCTTTCCGGACATGACGCACCTCTTCGCGAACGAATTCGCCCGCTTGCGTGCTGGGAGATTTTCCTTGTCGCCTATCCTTTCGAGCTCTTTTCAGAGTTTGTTTTTCAGGCATTCAGACTCCTTCGCCTGGGAGGATTGCTCCTCACCGGAATTATGTCAGTCGCGCATGCGCGGCGACGATAGTGACGATTGTAAATCCCTGAGTGAGATGCAAAAATTGGCCCCGCTCGGAAAAATTGCTACTTCGATCCCGTCTCGCTTGCCAGTTTGCTGGCCAGCGGGCGGTCCTGGCCGGCGTATTTGTTGCCCGTTTTCTTCCGGTACGGGACCGCGACGCGTGAAGAAAGCTGCTCGAAGGTGAACGAGCAGATGCGCATCCCGGGATAAAGAGCCACGGGCATCCGGCCCAGATTACTCAGCTCGAGCGTGGCTTTCCCGGACCACCCCGGATCGAACAATCCAGCCGTTCCGTGCACGATAATACCGATGCGGCCGAGGCTGGAGCGGCCTTCCAAGCGCCCCAATACATCGTCGTCCAGTTCCAGAGACTCTTCTGTGATCGCCAGCGCAAATTCGTGCGGTTGCAGAATGAACGGCTCGCCGGAAGGAACGCGGATGGTGCGCATGATGTCCTGGATCGAGGTGCGCTCCTTCAGATCGATGTAGGGATGGCGGCTGTGTTCGAACACGCTGAATTCGCCTCCCAGCCGGAAATCGACGGAGCAGCTTCCGAACTGTTCGGGCGCAAGCTCCGGCGCGATCTTGATCTTTCCCTCGTCGATATAGCGGCGGATATCGATGTCCGACAGAACCATCTCTCGATGATAGAGGATCGCCCGCAATGAACGATAGAATAATTCGAGGGAGAACCTTATTGCGACATCTCGTATCGGGAGCAGCCGGATTCATCGGCTCTCATCTCTGCGACCGGTTGCTGGCGGACGGGCGGCAAGTGGTAGGCATGGACAACCTCATCACCGGTTCTCGCAAAAACCTGAAGCATCTGAGCGGGCATCCCCGATTCCGCTTCGTACAGTGCGACGTCGCGGGAAAATTTGAAGCCGAGGGCCCCTTCGATGGAGTCTGGCATCTGGCGTCTTTGGCGAGCCCCAAGCATTACCTGGCGCATCCCGTCGAGACGCTGGAATCCGGCTCTACCGCCACGCGGAACCTGCTGGAGATCGCCAAGCGCGATGGAGCGCGATTCCTGCTCACATCCACTTCGGAATGCTATGGCGATCCCCTCGAGCATCCGCAAGCGGAATCTTATTGGGGCAACGTCAATCCGGTGGGCCTGCGGTCCTGCTACGACGAAAGCAAGCGCTACGCCGAGGCGGTCACCATGGCGTATCATCGCGCGCATGGCGTGCGCACCAATATCGCCCGCATCTTCAACACCTATGGCCCGCGGATGGCGTTGGACGACGGACGGGTGGTTCCGGCGTTCCTGGAACAGGCGCTGCGCGGCGAGCCTCTGACGATATTTGGCGACGGCCATCAGACGCGCAGCTTTTGCTACGTTTCGGACATGGTCGAGGGGTTAGTTAGGCTAGCCGCCTCAGACGAGCGTTATCCCGTCAATCTGGGCAATCCGCTCGAGCTGACCATCCTCGAATTCGCCGACCGGATCCGCCGCCTGATGGGCTCCGATCTGGAATTCGTTTTTCAGCCGCTGCCTTCCGACGATCCGCGCAAGCGCCGGCCGGACATTTCCAAGGCCAAACGCATCCTCGACTGGGAGCCGAAAGTCGCGCTGGAAGACGGCTTGCAGGAGACGGTGAACTACTTCAAGGGGCTGGCGGCCGTGCCCGCCATGCCGTAATCGCCAGCGTCAGCCAGCCCGCGAGAAAAGACAGTCCGCCGAAGGGCGTGATCGCGCCTAGCATCCGGTTTCCTGTCAGCGCAAGCGCGTAGAGGCTTCCGGAAAAGAGCACGATTCCTGTGAGAAGCAGGCGGCATACCCAGTTTCGCCCCGCGGTTGGCGGCATCAGGGAAACGGCGAGGATCCCGAGCGCGTGGACGAAATGATAGAAGACTGCGCGCTCGTAAACGTTCATGGAGTAGGCGTCGAGGCGGCCCTGGAGCACGTGGGCGCCAAAGGCGCCGATGGCCACCGCAAGAAAGAGGGCGATGGCGGCGGTTGCGGTCCAGTTCATGTATTTATTGTCCCAGTGTGGGTGGACTAAAGTCCGCCGCAGGCTAAAGCCTGTGCCACGCAGAGGCTAAAGCCCTGTGGGGTTCGGTGTCTGGTGCGGCACGACTGAAGTCGTGCCCTGATACATTGCTACGGCACGTGGGTGGCGAGCAGGTAGATTCGCACGGTCACTGTTGTCGTACCGCCTTTGCTATCGGTTACCGTGAGGTTCAGATCGTACTCGCCGGTTTGGTTGCCCAATTGGATCGTGGGCGTGGGAGTGGTCGCTCCGCTGATGGCGATCGGCGTTCCGGAAGCCACCGTCCATAGGAACGTGAGCGGCGGGTTCGGGCTGGTGGTGGCAGAAGCGTCCAGCGTGATGATGCGATAGATCGTAGTCTGGCTCAGGCCGCCCGCGACGACCACCGTCGGACCCGGAGGCGGGTTGGGCGGCGTGACCGTGTTGACGTGGACTGTCAGAGATTGCGTGGCCGTCGTGCCGTTTGCGCTGGTGGCGGTGCAGTTATAGGTGGTGTCGGTCTGCGGGAAGACGACGAACGAGCCGTTTCCGCCATTGAACATCGCCTGGGCAATCATGATACTCGCCGCATTGGTCGCCGCACAGGTCAAAGTCACCTTTGTTCCGGCCGAGGGCGAGGGATTCGGATTCGCGGTGAATGAGGTGATGGTGGGCGGCCCACCGCCGATGACCGTAACTGTGGCGCTGGCCGTCGCCGATCCCTGGGCGTTCGTGGCGGTGATGGTGTAGGTCGTGGTTGCCGCGGGCGAGACCTGCTGCGAGCCGCTCACCGCGACGTTTCCGATTCCGCCGATGCTCACGGTGGTTGCATTTTCCACCACCCAAATCAGCGTCGAGCTTTGACCGGCGTTGATACTGGGCGGAGCGGCGGAGAACTGAATGATGCGCGGAAGCGCTCCTGCTCCCACGGTCACCGCCACGCTGCAACTGGCGGTCGTCCCGTTCGCGCCCGTTGCGGTGATCGTGTAATTGGTGCTCGCCGACGGCATCACTGCGACACTGCCGCTCAGACCCACCGAGCCCACGGTTGGCGCGATGGTCACACTGGTTGCGTTTATCGTGGACCAGTTCAACGTGGAGGACTCGCCCGGCGAAATGTTGGTCGGACTCGCGAAGCAGCTTGTCAACTGCACGCCCGCTCCACCCACCGTGACCGTCGCGCTGGCGCTGTCCTGGGTGGTGGCGTTCTTGGCCGACAGAGTATACGTGGTGGTGGAAGTGGGAGCGACCTGAATCGAGCCCACTGCCTGCACAGTTCCGACTCCGCTGAGGGTCACAGTGTCGGCATTAATGACTCTCCAGGCGAGGGTCGATGCCTCCCCGGAGCTGATCGACGGCGGAGTGGCCGTGAAGAACACGATTTGCACGGCGGCCGCCGCGCTGGTGGTTACATAGGTGCGCGCCATTCCCTGGCCGCCGTAGTTGTCGCGGACCACCAAACGGAAGTCGTAACGCGCTCCGGCCGCGGCTGTGAACGTGGTCTTCGCGGAGGTGGGGCTGGAAAACGTTACGGGCGGGCCGGATTCCTGGACCCACTGGAACGTGATCGGATCGCCGTCGGGATCGTAAGAAGCCGAGCCGTCCAGAGTGATCGTTCCTGGCGCGACGTTCACCTGAGGCGGTCCAGCATCGGCCACCGGTGGCGTGTTGCCCACGCGCACCCGCCTGGTCAAAACGTCGTAGCGGATGCGGGGCACATCCACAGGCACGGCATGATTGGCCGCCTTGAATTCCTTGGGCCGGAGCATGTTGCCGAATTGCAACCCGACCAGGGCCGTTCCGCTGTTGCCGCTGGCTATGAAGGTCGGGTTGATGTTGCCCTCCACCGTGAACGCGATCTTGGAGTTCAGCGGGATGATGAAGCGGCCGGTGCCGCCGAAGCGGTTGCCGTGCGCCGCCGTGTTCAGGTACCCCGCATTGCCCTCAAAATAGGTGTTGCCCGCAAGGCCGACCGTGAGGTTGCCGCCTGCTTGATTCGCGACTCTCAGATAGCTTTCAAGCAACACGGTATTCAGAAGTGTGCCGGTCACCGGATCCGTGGCGTTCCTGACGTTGACAATTCCGCTGTTCATGAACCCATAGGTGCCGTAGAATCCGGTTTTTCCGCGCTTGAAGATATAATCGAGCTCAACCGCGCCCTGGCCCAGCGTTCCGCCGCTCTGGAAACCCACCTCGGTGACGTGCTTGAAGCTGGCGAACAAAGCGGCTTGAAACGGCCCGATGCGATCTACCAGGCCAACGTCGATCTGGCCCTCGCGCTGATTCTTGTAATAGAGATATTCGGCTTGGGCCTCGAAAGCGAACCGCTCGTTAAAGGGAGCGAAGAACCGGCCTTTGCCTGTAAAGGTGGTGTTGCCGGTGTCGTCGACGCCGACATTCAGACCGAGTAGCTGGAATTTGGGCAGCTTCTGGGCGTTGATCTGATCCGTCACCGCCTTTGCGACCTCCGTGGTCGAGGGCGGCTTGGGCGCCGCGTTCACTTGCGACTGGAGCGCCTGCTGGCCCTGGCGCAAGGCGTCCTCAGCCGCCCTCAAGTCCGCCACCTGTTTCCGCAGATCGGCGTTTGAATCGGCTAAGTCCTTTAACATCTTGGCGATATCGTCGAGCTTATCCAGCCGCTTCAGCACCTCGCTGCAGCAGTCCGTCAGACCCTTGGGCTGCTCAATGGCGCGGATGGCTTCCCCCGCCCCGCCCGCGCTCACCTGGTTGCCCTGCGCGTCGGTGACAGTCAAAGAGACACGGCGGTTCATCCAGCGGGCCTCGTCTGTCCTGCTGAAAGTGGGCCGCTGACCTGGATATCTGGGATTCTGCTTTCCTTCGGAAACCGTGGTGATCTGGCTTGGGTTCGCTCCGTATTTCACCAAGAAATCCCTTACGGCATTCGCGCGGGCCAAGCCCAAACGGTCGTTGGATTGGGCTCCGCCGATGATGTCGGTGTGGCCCTCCACGCGGACCTTATATCCGGGATTCTTTTGGAGCAGCTCGGCGAGCCGCAGCAGGCTCGGAAATCCATCTACGAGCACCGATGAATTGAATTCGAAATTGATTTCTTCCCAATCGTCTTTGGATACGCCCGGGGGGACGTTCAATCCCTGAGCCCATATGCCGGTTGCCAGCGTCAGAAACATCAACAAAGCCGCACACTTACGCAACATTCGTCCGATCTCCCACGGGGGTTCGCCCGCCGTACAGCCAGGTCTCGCGGGCTTCGCCCGCAGTACAGCCAAGGTCTAGCGGGCTTTCGCCCGCGTACAGCCAAGATTGATTTGTTAACCCGGAGGCGGTTGTTCATCCCGTAGCGCCGGCTCCCTCTGGGACCCCCACTTCCTGCCGCGTGCTACGAGAACTTCAGTTAAGAAACGGCCCTGCGAAGAAGCCGGCAGGGTCTATGACCTTCACCATACACAACTGCGAGCGAGATGCGTATCCAGCGAAAACGTTACACGGTTTAAAGTTAATCGGAAACGTGGGAGCGGAGCAGTTATCAGTTATCAGTCGTTAGTCGTCAGCTATCAGCTATCGGCTATCGGCTGTAAGCTATCCGCTGCGAGTTGGGATCGAACAAGCACGTCAGTGCGATGCTTCAAACACCCGGGCCGCTTACTTACTCCTGTTCCTCCGGAGCAGAAAAGGCGGCCCAGGCCGCGACGGGACCGCCGAACCTGGTCGGTGCAATGGGAGCATTCCAAGTCACTAATACTCGCTCGCCCGGACGGCCCCGAGGCCGCCCGCCCGGCCTTTACTGCAACTTCATTAAGGCGAAGTGGGTGGAATTCGGTCTCAGACGAAAGCAAAACACGGATTCAAACCAGCTACCTAACGGCTAGCTAGCGGCTAACTGGCTTGCTTTGCGCCATCGACGCCGATACCATCGATGGACAAGGCCAACGGAGGGGCCTTTCCATTGCCCAAATCTATTTCCGCCCCTGCCGTTTTGACACGGGTGTCTGATAAGCCAAAATCCAAAAAGCAGGGCAACTCGCTGTCTAAACGCAAGCCCCGTCCCGATTTGCGCGATTTGCGGGGCTGTGCGCAACTACGCGCTCCGGCGCGTGATAGTGTGGGTCGAACAAGCCCTGAGCCGCTCCCTTCAAATGGAAAAGCGGTATCTCGTGGAATACGAGTTCCTCCGAAAGCATTGCCTGACGTGGGAGGGCGAGAATCCAGGATTGACGGACCGAATGGCCCGGAGTATCGGAGCAGGGACGCTCTGGAGCCGATTGTGATCGTTGATCTTCAGGGCCGCATCGTCGATCTCAATGACGAGGTGGTGCGCAGCTATGGCTGGACGCGTGACGATTTGCTGGACGAACCGGTGGCCCAAGATGGTCCCGACAACCGCTCGCTGGAGGAGCGGCTGGAGCAATGCCGCAAGGTTGAAACCATCCGGCGCGTAGACAAAAGCGGCAGGGAACATAAAGGGCTCCTAACGTTGTCTCTGCTCACCGATGAGCGGGGCGCTCTGGAGCGATCTCCATGGCGGTTAAACATACGCCCGATTAAACTGCTTCGCAGGAGTTGCAGCTTCTATGGCAAACCGATCCCATTCGAAGTCGCCCCACAGCTTGCGTGAACAGGCCGAAGCCGCGTGGCAAGGCCGGCGTAGAGATTCCGCCACAACCGCACCCGAAGACGCTGGCGCACTGGTGCACGAGCTGGAGGTCCATCAGATCGAA
>DASQJB010000245.1:0-2790 GCA_035631295.1 Bryobacteraceae bacterium
CGAGATCACTCCGGAATTGGAGAGGGTTTTGTTGGACGACGATTGGCCGGGCAACGTCAGGGAGTTGGAAAACGTTGTGTGGAAGTTCGCGATCCTAAAGAACGCCGAGGCCATTGCGCGGGACCTGACGACGCGCGCGCAGGACGTTTATGGGAGCCGCCGCCGGCGGGAGTGAGGCCATCGCAGCGGCACAGGCCTCTCCCGAACCCGAGCCTATTTTGGAGCAGGTGACGCGCGCCAAGCACCAGGCCGATACGGAGGCAATTCTCGCGGCGCTGAACACGATGCGCTGGAATCGCAAGAAGGCCGCCGCGCTGCTCAAGATCGACTACAAAGCGCTGCTCTATAAGATGAAGAAGCTCGGCATTCAGGCCGGAAGCGAGCGCGAGGAGATGGTCAACGGAAACGGTGAATCGGGCGCGGAAGCGCCGGCCGCGGGCTGAACCGGTTCGTTAGCTGACCACTCCCTGGTTTCTCTCGCAAAGCTCGCTAAGCTCGCAAAGAAATCAATTGAGGTTGTAACCGCAACAGCCCATTCCGAGTCGCGACCGCCGCCGTTGTGACTTCGGCTAGATTCCGCGGATCAGGCCTCCGTCCACTTGAAGACTCGCGCCTGTGATGTAGGAGGCGGAGCTGGAGAACAAAAATACGGCGGCTGCCGCGAAGTCATCCGGATCGCCGTACGAGCCCATCGGAATCGTAGCCCAGACGCGCTTGCGCTGTTCTTCGACGGAGATTCCCGCGCGCTTGGCGTTTTCCACGTCGATTTCCTCCACGCGATCGGTGCGGATGCGGCCCGGGATGAGCTGATTCACGCGGATGTTCTTCGGCGCGAGCTCCAGCGCGAGGGTTTTCGATAGCGACGAGACCGAAGTTCGCATTACCGTCGAAAGCGAGATGTTGGGAATCGGCTCTCTTACGGCCGACGAGGTGGGAAACACAATCGAGCCCCCTCCGCGAGCCGCCATGGAGGGCACGGCCAGACGGATCATGCGGATCGCGCTGAGCAGGAGAAGTTCGAAGGCGTTTTGCCAGGCGGCGTCATCGAATTGAAGGGTGGGTCCGGGGGGAGGGCCGCCCGAGTTGGGATAGAGGAGATCGACTCCGCCGAAGCGATCAAGCGTGGCCTGATGCCACTCAGCGATGGATTCCGCCGAGCGTACGTCCACCGGCATCGCCATCGCCTCGCCGCCCGAGTCGCGCTCGATCGTGGCGGCCGCCGCAGCGATTGCCACGCGGTAGCGGGAAGAAACGGAAACGCGAACGCCTTCTCTTGCCAGCCCTCGCGCTACCGCGAATCCCAGCCCGCGGCTGGCTCCCGAGATCATCGCAACTTTTCCCGCCAAGCCCAAGTTCATTCTTTCGATTGTAGGGCAGGGCGTCCCGCTATAATTGCCGCAATGACCCCCGAAGACCCTCGCCCCCGGCTGGCGCAGATCGCCGCTAACCTCGGAATTGGCTCGATGGCGCGCCATATCTTCTTGTGCGCGGATCAGACTAAGCCGAAATGCTCGACGAAGGAATGCAGCATCGAATCTTGGGAATACCTGAAACGGCGGCTGGCGGAGCTGAAATTGACGCAGGGAGAGAACTGCGTTTTTCGCACCAAGGCGAACTGCCTAAAGATTTGCGAGCAAGGACCGATTGCTGTGGTATATCCGGATGGAGTCTGGTATCACTCCGCAACCCCCGAAGTGATTGAGCGAATCATTCAGGAGCACCTGATCGGAAACTGCCCTGTGGAGGAATTTGTGTTCATGGTTCATCCCTTGCCGGCGCCCGGAAACGTCCCGGCGATTGAATTAGAATCGTCCTTGAAAGGAAGCTCAGAATGAGGACGCGATTCGCTATTGTGACCTTGCCGCTCGCCTGGGCGATCTCGGCGCCGGCGGCGAGCCCCAATCCGAACAGCCCCACCGGCTCGGCGGGCTTGCTGATGATCGACAAAATGGGCCGCGAGGTTCGCTTTTTTGATCCGGCGAGTTTGAAGGAAATCTCAAGCGTGGCAGTGGGCGTGGCGCCTCACGATTTCGCGATCTCGCCCGACCATAAATTGGCTTACATTCCCGTCTATGGCGACGGTATTTACGGCCGGAATACGAATCCGGGGCACACTATCGCGATCGTCGATCTCGTGTCGCGCAAGGTGGATGGAATCATGGACATCTCGCCGTATCAGGCGCCGCACGGCATTCAGATTGATAAAACCGGCAATACGATTTACGTGACTTGCGACCTTAGCCGCAAAGTGCTGGTTATCGACACGAAGTCACGCAGCATCAAGGCCGCCATTGATACCGAAGGCACCGGCCACTGGATCGCCGTCCTGCCCGACGCAAGCAAACTGTATGTCGCCAACAAGAACGATAGGTTGTTCGTAAGCGTATTGGATCTGAAGACCAACAAGATGGTTGGCAAGATTCCCGCGCCGAACGGAACCCAAGGCATCGTCGCCTCGCCTGACGGAAAATATGTCGTGGTCGCGGACAATAGCGAACCCAAAATGCTTATCATCGATACGAAAACCGATACGGTAGCCGACACAGTCGCGTTGGAGGGCGGCACGCGAGGGGTCTACAAGCCTTATTACACACCGGATGGATCGAAGTTGGTGGTGTGCAGCGAGAATCCGGCGATTGTGAATATAATCGACGCGAAGAACCTGCACGCCAAGCAAACCGTGCTCATGGTGGGCAAAGATCCCATGGGCTTCGCGGTTTCGCCTGACGGCAAGACTCTTCTGGTGGCCAACCACGGCGACGGAACCGTTTCCGTGGTGGATCTGGGCGC
>DASQJB010000246.1:0-3445 GCA_035631295.1 Bryobacteraceae bacterium
CCGCGGCCGGGACTGGTTCTGGTAGACGGAGGCGTCGGGCAACTGCATGCCGCGGCGGATGCGCTGGAGGCGCTGGGAATCACAGATCAGCCGCTGGCCGCGATAGCCAAGCGCGAGGAGTGGATTTATGTACACGGCCAGGAAGACGAGCCTGTTGTGCTAGATAAATTTTCGCCTGTGCTGCATCTGGCGCAGCTTGTGCGCGACGAGGCACATCGCTTCGCGGTGACGTTTCACCGCTCGCGCCGCGATGCAAGCCGCCTCCGCAGCGAGTTGGTGCAGATTCAGGGCGTCGGCGAGAAGACCGCGGCCAAGCTTCTTCGAGAATTCGGCAGCCTGGAGCGGGTCCGCGGCGCATCGGAGGAGGAACTGGCGGCAGCGGTCGGGAAATCCTCCGCAAGGCGGGTTCGCGAGGGGCTGCAGCAAGAGCAGCAGAGCGTTTCCGTAGAATAGGAGTGGCATATGGAACAAAGCTCGTTGTACATCGCGCGGACGCTACCTCCGCCTGTTCGGAGGGCCGTGGAGCAAATGCTGGGCCGCGCCTTGCAAGATAGCGAGGCGATTAGCATTCAGACCTACGAGCCGCACGAAGCTCCTACACCGGAGCAACAACGCTCCATGGCGGCGGCGTTGCGGAGCCATTTCACCGAAGTCGATAGACGGGCCAAGGGAATTCCCGAAGACCAGCAAGAAGAGATTGTGGATGAAGCGATTCGCAGCGTGAGACCCCGTTATAGAGCCCAGCGGTGAGGATTGCTTTCGACTCCGCAATCCTTGTCCGTGCAAACCAAAGGGCCACGGGCCTGGCCCGAGCCCTTCTGCTCGCCGTCCTCGAAAACGGCCATACAATGGTCCTTTCTGCTTCCGTTCTGGATGAAGTCGGACGAGTCCTCCACTATCCCCGCCGGCAGGCATATGCCTTGACTGGAATCGAAATCTCCAGATTTGTTGCCTTCCTCTCCGCTTCGGCCCATGTCGTAGAAATTGACGAAACAGTCGCGCCACCCATCCGTGATCCCGATGATGTTCACCTTATTCGGACCGCGGTTTCAGGGAAGGCCGATTTACTCTGTACGCTCGACGCACACTTCTATGATTCCGCAGTGCTCGAGTTTTGTCGGACCCACGGCAGTTTTGTCGGACCCACGGCATTCGGGTGGTCTCGGATGTAGAGATGCTCGCTTTGATTCTTGCTCAAACGCGAGACATAGGAACTCCGGCAGGGTCCTGACTCCGGTATCCTGCGTTAAATGATCGCTTATCTTTGCGGCCGCCTACTCGAGAAGCATCCGAACCAGGTGATCGTGGATGTTCACGGAGTCGGGTATGAAGTCGTTATTCCGGTGTCCGCGTACTCTTCCCTGCCCGAAAAGGGCGCGGAGGTCCGCTTGCACATCCACACTCATGTGCGCGAAGATGCGCTGGCGCTGTTCGGCTTCCTCTCTCCGAGCGACAAGGCTCTGTTCGAGAAGCTGATCACCGTGAGTGGAATCGGCCCCAAGCTCGCGGTAACGGCGCTAAGTGGTCTGGCGGCGGCGGATCTGGCGGCAGCCATCCGCTCGGGATCCGTCGAGCAGCTTGTCCGCATTCCGGGTGTTGGCAAGAAAACGGCGGAGCGCATGGTGCTTGAGTTAAAAGATAAGCTCGATCTCGCCGGGCTGCCGGCTCGCGCCGGCGCGGCTCCGGCCAAGCCCGCTTATAGCGCCGTTGAAGAAGACGTGATTTCCGCCCTGATGAATTTTGGCGCGGCGCGCGGCGCGGCGGAGGCGGCTGTCGACAAAGCGCGATCTACAACCGAGTCAAACGATTTCGACGCCCTATTCCGTCGCGCGCTGAAACTCGTTCGGTAGACTCCAACCGGGTACACTAAGACTTCATGCGCGAACAGGGCATCGTCTCCGCTTCGCTGCGCGAAGAGGAACGGCAGTTTGAAGCCACGCTCCGGCCAACGCGCCTGTCCGATTTCTCGGGCCAGCCCAAAGTGAAGGAGATTCTTGCGATCGCCATCGAAGCCACCAAGCGCCGCGGTGAGGCGATGGACCATGTGCTGCTGTACGGCCCGCCGGGTCTGGGCAAAACGACTCTTGCAGGAATCATCGCCTCGGAGCTGGGCGTAGGCATTCAGCAAAGCTCCGGACCGGTGTTGCAGAAGAAGCTCGACCTGGTGGGCATTCTCAGCAATATCCAGGAGCGCGAGGTCTTTTTTATCGACGAAATTCACCGCCTCCTGCCGGATGTAGAAGAAATGATTTATTCCGCCCTCGAGGATTTCCGCATGGACATTCTCATCGGCACGGGGCCGGGCGCGCGAACGGTGGGAATGGACATCAAGCGCTTCACCGCGATCGGCGCCACCACGCGCCAAGGCCTGATTAGCGCGCCTCTGCGCGGGCGGTTCGGCCTCGTGCTGCGCTTGAATCATTACGATCAGGAGGAGCTGGCGGCGATCGTGTCGCGTTCGGCGCGCCTGCTCGACGTGGCGATGGACGCCGAGGGCGCGGACGAAATCGCGCGCCGCAGCCGCGGCACGCCGCGCATCGCCAACCGCCTGCTGCGCCGCGTGCGCGATTACGCGCAGGTGCGCGCCGGCGGGCATATCGATATCGAGGTCGCTCGCAAGGCTCTGGACTTGCTGGAAGTGGATCCCTATGGTCTGGACGAGATCGACCAGAAGATCATGCGCACGCTCTTGGAAAAATACGGCGGAGGACCCGTGGGCCTCAACACGATATCCGCCTCTATCGATGAAGAGCCGGACACTATCGAGGAAGTCTACGAGCCCTATCTGTTGCAGCTAGGTTTTCTGGACCGCACGCCGCGCGGCCGCATGGCGACGGAGCGCGCTTTCGATTATTTTCAAGTTCCACGCCGGGCGCGGAGCTTCCAAAATTCCCTTTTCTGAAATGAAGATCGTCTATCTATCGCTCGGATCGAATGTCGGAGATCGCGATAAGCTTCTCGCGCGCACGCTGGAGCGGCTCGCTTCCGACGACATCCGCGTCGTTCGCGTTTCCAGCGTTTACGAGACCGAGCCGCGCGACGTCCGCGACCAGCCTTGGTTTCTCAACCAAGTGGTGGAGGTCGAGACCAGCCTGTTTCCCAAGCAGCTCTTGGCGCGGCTGCAAAAGATCGAAATCGGCATGGGAAGGGTCCGGATGGAGGCCAGAGGGCCACGCACGGTGGATATCGACATTCTGTTCTACGGCAACGCTATTGTTTCGACGCCGGGCCTGGAGATTCCGCATCCCCGCCTGCCCGACCGGCGATTTGTGCTGGAGCCTTTGGCGGAGCTTGCGCCGGAATTCCGCCATCCGCGGACGCGGCAAACGGTGCGAGAGATGCTCGCCGTGGTGCGGCATCAGAAAGTGCACCGCGTGTAGTCGTTAGTCGTCAGTCGTTAGTCCTCGGTAGTTGGTCATCAGTCGCGAGTCGTCGCTTTCGGCGC
>DASQJB010000247.1:0-5757 GCA_035631295.1 Bryobacteraceae bacterium
CGCGATGTCTTGACCTGGTTTCGGAAGGAAGGCCGGGGCTATCTGACGCGCATGAACGCAGTCCTTCGCGCGTATATGGAGGCGCACCTCCCTCGCCAGTCGCGCTAATCGTCAAACACACTAATTAATCGTCAAACACACTAATAACGACTCGTGCGATAACCGCCCCCAACGCGACATGACCAAGCGCTTGCGGCTCTTACTGGGACTCCTTGTAAGGGCCTATTGGCCATTGCTGATGGGTTTTTCGCCAGCATCGGGAAGGCGGCCGAGCGCCCGTCAATTGCCGTACCCGATCTCCGGGGCGGGTGATTCCCCCGGGTCCTGGATTCGCTCAACTCGATCCTCCGGGCAGAGTTCGATGGGTCGGACGCACTGCGGATAGTTCCGAAGGTTCTCTATCCTCTTCAGATACGGCAGCAGCCGTCGGACTTTAAGCAGCCCTCCAACCCTAGCGGCTTTGCCATGACCGACTGTCCAAGCCGCCCGTCGATGCGGACTAGCTCGCGTTCGGCTACGCGGCGCAAAGCGAACGCATAGCCCTATTCGGTTGGCTGTACAGCGTGCGGCAGCCAAGTCCCGCCGCCGCCCAATTGATTGCGAAGACCTATATCGGCTCGCTGGACAGCGCCGGCGCCAAGGAGGGTTGCACGCGAGTTTGCTTCCGACATCCTGCGGCAGTTCGGCATCCCGAGTCTGCTTGGGACCAGAATATTCTTTGTCTCAGATAGAACGGCTCCCAGAAGCCTTCCGGATGGAACGCGCGTCTCGGTAAAGGAGATCTGGTCGATGGATTACGACGGGACGGAGCAGCGCCAGCTCACCCCTAACAATTCGCTTTCGCTCACGCCGGCGGTTTCGCCGTCAGGCGACATGTTCGCCTTCACCAGCTATTCGGTCGACTCGCGGGGGCGGCGACGTCGACCCCCAGATTGCGGTCTTCTCTTCGAGGACCAGCCGGCGCCTCACGTTCATAAACCCGCTCTCTTCCCTCGTCGCGACACCAGAGTTTGCGCCCGACGGTAAGCACCTGTTTTTCGCGGCCTCATTCGAGGGCGGCGGCGGGCAGTTGTGCGTGTCCACCGCGCAGGGAGCCGATTTTCAGCAGATCACTCGTAACCAGGCCATAGAGAGCTCGCCGAAAATCAACCTAGGAACGACCACGAGATGATCTTCATCTCCAGCCGATCCGGGCGCGAGCAACTGTGGCGATCCAACATCGATGGGAGCGACGCGGAGATGCTCACGGACGGCCGCCAGTACGTGGCAAACCCTTCCTGGAGCCCGGACGGAAGGTTTGTAGCTTATGCAGCGACCGGCGGGTACGAGCCGGGAAGCTACAGCATCTTCATCATGGACATCGCGAAGCGCCAGCCGATCCAGTTGACGCATGGAGACCGCAGCGAGAGCCCCACTTGGGCGCTGGACGGCCTGCATATTGTCTTCTCATCCAAGCGCGGCGCCTCGACGCAGATTTACAGCATGCTCGCCGAGGACACACACGTGAAGCGGCTCACTACCGAGGGAAATAACACGCAACCGGTGTGGGCGCACGCCGTTGAGTGAAGTTACTGGAGCGGCAGGTCGCTCTGGCCGTTCGCGCCGTCGCCGCCGGCTTCGGTATCCGGTATGAGGCTTGCGGCGGCGACCTGATCGCCTGCCTCGACATTGACCAGCCTCACGCCTTGCGTCGAGCGGCCCGCCTGCCGGATTTCGCCGGAATCGATGCGGATCACCTGACCCTGCTTGGTGATGATCATCAGTTCCGAATCTTCCTTTACGGCCAGAATCGCAACCACCTTGCCGATGCGTGGCGTGGTCTTCATATTGATGACACCTTTGCGTCCGCGCGCCGTCAAGCGGTAATCCTCTAACGGAGTGCGCTTGCCGAAGCCATTCTCGGAAATCGAAAGGATCAGTCCTTCCTTGGCCACCACCTCGGCGCCGACCAGGTAATCGCCTTCGTCTAGTTCCATGCCGCGGACGCCTCGCGCCGGCCGGCCCATGGCCCTCACGTCATCTTCGAAGAAGCGGCAGGCCATGCCTTCGTGCGAGGCGAGGAAAATGTAGTCCTGGCCGCTTGTCAGCCGCGCCGCAAGCAGTTCATCGCCTTCATCCAATCCCATGGCGATGATGCCGCGCGACATGGGATTGTCGAATTCGGTCAGCTCGCACTTCTTAATGACGCCTTGCTTGGTCACCATCACGATGTATTTGCCGGCCACGAACTCCTTCACGGGCAGGAATGCAGTGACGGTTTCCTCCGGCTGAAGGTTCACCAGCCCGGAAATGTGTTTTCCTTTTCCGCTGGTGGCGGCATCCGGAATCTCGTAAATCTTCTGCCAATACACGCGGCCCATGTTCGTGAAGATCAGAAGATAGGCGTGCGTGGAAGCGATAATCAAATGCTCCACCACATCTTCGGCGCGCGTGGACATGCCGATGCGGCCCTTGCCGCCGCGCGATTGGCGACGGTAGGTGTCGCAAGGCGTGCGCTTGAGATACCCTCCGCGCGTCACCGTGACCGCGACATCTTCCATCCGGACCAGGTCTTCCAGCTTGATCTCGCCGGTGTCCTCGACGATTTGCGTGCGCCGCTCGTCGCCGTAGTCCTTTTGGACTTCTTTCAGTTCCTTAACGATGAGATTGCGCAACACTTTCTCGGAGCCGAGAATTTCCGTATATTCCGCGATCTTCTTCTGAATTTCGGTGAGCTCTTCGAGAATCTTCTGCTGCTCCATGCCGGTGAGGCGCTGGAGCTGCAATTCGATGATCGCCTGCGCCTGCCTTTCAGTGAACTCGAACCGCGTCATCAGGCCGTCGCGCGCGTCCTTGGGCGTCTTCGCGGCGCGGATGAGGGCGATGACAGCGTCCAGATTATCCAGAGCTTTTTTGAAGCCGAGCAGAATGTGCTCTCGCTCCCGGGCTTTTCGCAGCAGGTAATCGGTGCGGCGGCGAACCACGTCGACGCGGTGATCGATGAAGCGCTTGATGGCTTCGATCAGGGGCAGCTCGCGCGGTTGGCCGTTGACGATTGCCAACAGGATCACGCCGAAATTCACCTGCAACTGGGTGTGCTTATACAGGTTGTTGAGCACCACTTCGGCCTGCTCGCCGCGCTTCAGCGGAAAAACGATCCGCATGCCTTCGCGGTCGCTTTCATCGCGCGGCTCGTCCAAACCTTCCAGCTTCTTGTCGTTGATGAGGGCCGCTGTGTACTCGATGAGGCGGGCCTTGTTTACCTGATAGGGGAGTTCGGTAACGATGATCGCCTCGCGGTCGCGGGCGAGCTTTTCGGTCGCGGCTTTGGCACGCACCTTTAGCGTTCCGCGGCCCGTGGCGAAGTAATCGTGGATGCCCTGACGGCCGAGGATTATCCCGCCGGTGGGGAAATCGGGGCCCTGCACAATCTCTGCGATTTTCGCAAGCTTTGTGGTGGGATCCTGGATCAGGGCAATGGCCGCTTCGATAATCTCACCCAGATTGTGAGGCGGAATCTTGCTGGCCATCCCTACCGCGATGCCCTCGCTGCCGTTGATCAGCAGGTTGGGAACGCGGGTCGGCAGCACGTCCGGCTGGGTTTCGGTTTCGTCGTAGTTAGGAATGAAATCGACGGTTTCCTTGTCGATGTCTTCCAGCAGCGCGGCCGCGATGCGCGAAAGCCGGCATTCGGTGTAGCGCATGGCCGCGGGCGGGTCGCCGTCCACCGAGCCGAAATTCCCCTGTCCATCCACCAACATGTAGCGCATGGAAAATGGCTGCGCCATGCGGACCAGCGCATCGTAGATCGCCTGATCGCCGTGCGGGTGGAGCTTGCCCATCACGTCGCCCACCACGCGCGCGCACTTTTTGGTGGGGCGGTTGAAGTGCAGCCCCATCTCGTACATCATGTACAGCGTGCGGCGGTGCACGGGCTTGAGGCCGTCGCGCACATCCGGCAGCGCGCGGCCCACGATTACGCTCATGGCGTAATCGAGATACGACCGCCGCATCTCGTCTTCGATGTTGACGGGAACGAGGTTCCTCGATCCGCCATCTCCGCCGCCCAGCGGCATCTGGCCGCCCGCGGGTGGAGTGGTGGGGTCCTGGGAATCTGGCAAGCTTATCGCTCCTTGGGAGGGTCGCCGCCGTGAGCGGCTCCAAATCTTATTTTATCAACCTGCTGGCGCAATCTGCCGCCCTTTTATCCCAATGTGCTCCGCGGCGGCAAGCAGACGGCGGTCGTTCGTCCAAATCTCCCGGAATCCTTCCTCCATGGCGGACGCGATGTGAATTGCATCGAGAGCTCGGAGCGGTATTGTGCTGGGTAGAGTTCGAGTGAGAATCTCGGCATGGCGTAGAATTCGATCCGAGATGGGAACGAGAAACCAGACGCCCGCACCAATGTCGTCGAGAAAATCTTCGCGAATCGTCACCGCGCTCGCGGGCGATACAGTGCCTTCACGGACTTTGCGGTGGATTGCACAAGCGAGCTCGGCGATGCATAAGGCAGAGGAGGTGACGCTTTCGGAAAAGCGTGCGAGCTGCCGAACATGATCGGCGTCGGGTTCGTTAAAGTAGCACTTAGCGATGTAAGCTGCGTCGAAGTAAGCGCCGCTCAATCGTCGCGGCCCTCCGAGATAATGCGATCAATGTCATTGCTGGGAGGAAGGCTGCGGATGAAATCGTCGCGGACCGGCAGCTTCGCTCCTTGCCGCCGCTCGGTGATGGGCCGCAACTCTGCCACAGGCTTCCCGCGGTATTCGATCACGTACGTCGCGCCTTGCACCACGTTCTTGATCAGGGCGCTGGTGTTCAAATGCAGTTCGCGAACAGTCGCTCGCTCCATGTGACACAGTGTAACACATGCACTTCTCTTGACAATTCCTGCCCCACTGCATGGCCTCAACGTTTAGCAACGGAATCGCTCATGCCGACGCTTTCCCTTCCGAAGACGACCACTTGCATTGGCTCGCCCTTCGCATGACGCTGGGGCTGGGTACCCGAAAGGCAGGACAACTGATCGAGATCTTCCGCTCTCCCCAGGCGATTTTCCGGGCTTCCCGGTCGGCGCTGGAGGCGGCGGGGCTCTCGGCAAGCGTCGCGCAAAGCATCTCCAGCGGATGCGCGTTTGAGGACGCCGTCACGCGGCATCAAAAGTTAATCGAGCACGGGACATCACTGATCCCCCTGGCCGACCCTCGTTATGCCCCTCGGCTGCGCGAAATCTTCGATCCACCGCCCGTCCTGTTCGCCCGCGGCCGTGTGGATCTGCTCCAAAGTTTGATGCTCTCAATCGTCGGAACCCGTCGGCCGACAGCTTATGGAACCGCGGCGAGCAGCCGACTCGCCAAGGATCTATGCCTGGCAGGGCTTACTATCGTCAGCGGAATGGGCTCGTGGCATCGACACAGCCGCGCACAGGGCCACGCTGGAAGCGGGTGGCGATTCCTTCGCGGTTTTCGGCTGCCGCGTGGATGAATTTATCCGGCTGAAAACAGGAAGCTTGCTTCGCAGATCGCAGAGAAAGGGTTAATCATTTCGGAATTTCCCATGTCCACCCCGCCGTACCCTCAGAATTTTCCGGTAAGAAACCGGATCGTGAGCGGACTGGGGGTCGGAGTCCTTGTCGTCGAAGGAAGCGAATACTCCGGATCGGGGATCACAGCGAAGCTGGCGGTCGAACAGAACCGGGAGATCTTCGCAGTCCCCGGCAACATCACCTCTAAGATGTGCTGGGGGCCGAACCTGTTGATTAAACAAGGCGCCAAGCTGGTT
>DASQJB010000248.1:0-12234 GCA_035631295.1 Bryobacteraceae bacterium
TTCGTCCCGCCGCGAGAGCGCCCCGCGGCGGCTTGGTCGAACTGCTCGAGCGCTATGCTCCCGGCCGCGCTATCACGCCGGAAACGACGCTCGATCAACTTGGACTGAGCTCGCTCGACCGCATCCAGCTATTGATGGAAATGGAGCGCGCGGAGATGGCCATCGATGAATCCGCGTTCACCGCCGCAAGAACTGTTAGCGATCTGGGGCGCCCGGCTCCGCAAGCGGTCCGCCCGTCCGACGCCGAGTCGTTCGAATTCCCCGCATGGAACCGCTCCTGGCCCGCGCGCTGGCTGCGGCGGATCGCGCAACCGCTCCTATTGCTGCCGCTCACTCGCATCTGGATGAGGCTTACTGTCACGGGCCTCGAGAACCTGAGTGATCTCGCCCCGCCTGTGATTTTCGCACCCAATCATCAAAGTCATCTGGACGTCCCCGCGATTCTCTGCGCCCTCCCAGCGCGGTGGCGTTATCGCATCGCGCCGGCCATGGCCAAGGAATTTTTCGATGCTCATTTTCATCCCGAGCGCTATGGGCTCTACCGGCGCCTCATCAGCGGGTTGCAGTATTACCTTGCAACGCTCTTCTTCAACGCGTTTCCCCTGCCGCAACGCGACATGGGAGCGCGCCGGACGCTGCGCTACATGGGCGAGCTGACCGGCCAGGGCTGGTGCGTGACGATTTTTCCCGAAGGCGAGCGCACGCGCGCGGGCGAAGTCCGGCAGTTCCAGCCCGGCGTGGCGATGCTCGCCTTTCATGTCCACGCGCTCGTAGTTCCCGTGCGTGTGGAGGGGCTTGATCGCGTGCTCCATCGGGATGCCCATTGGCCCACGCGCGGCCCGGTGAAAATCGCCTTTGGCCCCGCGTTGAAATTGGCAGGCTCCGACTATGCCGCCGAAGCGCGAAAACTTCAGCAAGCGGTGGAGTGCACGGACGCGCGATAATAGTACCCTCCAATGAGACTCACACCCTCCAGCCGCACTTATGTAGCCGGACACCGCGGATTGGTGGGGTCGGCCATCTTTCGGGAGCTCGAGCGCCGCGGTTGCGAGAGTATTCTTACCGCCTCCCGCGCGCAGCTTGATCTGCGCAGCCAGGCGGCCGTCACCGACTTTTTCTCCGAACAGCGCCCGGACTTCGTGTTTCTCGCCGCAGCCAAAGTCGGCGGCATTCTCGCGAACTCGACCCATCCCGCTGAATTCCTCTACGACAATCTGGCTATTCAAACCAACTTGATTCATGCTGCTTGGAGGGCCGGCGTTCGCAAGCTGCTGTTTTTGGGTTCGTCTTGCATTTATCCGCGGCTCGCGCCCCAGCCGATGAAGGAAGAATATCTGCTCACTGGCGCGCTGGAACCCACCAACGAAGCCTACGCCATCGCCAAGATCGCGGGACTCAAGCTGTGCGCGGCCTATCGCGCGCAATATGGATTCAACGCCATTTCGCTCATGCCCACGAACCTTTACGGCCCGGGCGACAATTTCGATCTCGAGTCTTCGCACGTGTTGCCCGCGTTGATTCGCCGCTTTCATGAAGCGAAAATCGCAGGCGCGCCGGAAGTGAGATTGTGGGGTACGGGCGCGCCCCGCCGCGAGTTCCTTCACGTCGACGACTTAGCCAAAGCCGCCTGTTTCGCCATGGAGAATTACGAGGACCCGGCGCCGCTTAACGTGGGCGTGGGCGAGGATCTGCCCATCGCGGAGCTCGCGCGGGTGATCGCGCGCGTGGTCGGCTACTCGGGCCAAATCTGCTTCGATCCTTCGAAGCCGGATGGCACGCCGCAAAAGCTGCTGGATGTCTCGCGAATCCACGCGCTCGGCTGGCGGGCCGCGATCAGGCTGGAAGAAGGCATCGCCTCCACCTATCAGTGGTACAAAGCCAATGCACCGCAGCCGGCGGCCGCGCCGAAATAAACCGTAATTCGTCCACCTGTTCGCGACTCCAACTATCGGCGGATTACGAAATAGGAATGGACCTCCGCCACTCAAGTAGAATGAGCAGAGGTTTCTTATGAAAGGCATCGTTCTGGCGGGAGGCGCCGGCAGTCGCCTGTTTCCGCTCACAAAAATCACAAATAAGCATCTGCTGCCGGTCTTCGACAAGCCGATGATCTATTACCCCATCCAAACCTTGGTGCGGGCGGGGATTCGCGACATTCTCCTGGTCACCGGCGGGCGAAACGCAGGCGACTTCTTGCGTTTGCTTGCCAACGGCAAGGAGTTCGGGCTGAAACACTTCAATTATGCCTACCAAGAGGGCGAAGGCGGCATTGCCGACGCACTGGCTCTGGCCGAACACTTCGCCGACGGCGATAAAATCTGCGTGATCCTGGGCGACAACATCATCGAAGGCTCCATCGGCCTGGCGGTCGAGGAATTTGAAAAGCAGGAGCGTGGCGCGCGCATTCTGCTCAAGGAAGTCCCCGACGCCGAGCGTTTCGGTGTGGCCGAGCTTCAGGGCGATCGCATCGTCGGGATTGAAGAGAAACCGCTTCACCCCAAGTCGCATTACGCCGTCACAGGCATCTATATGTACGACGGCGGCGTCTTCGACAAAGTGAAGCGGCTGAGGCCCAGCGGACGCGGCGAACTGGAAATCACCGACGTCAACAACGCCTACATCGCCGACGGCACGATGACATTTTCCTACCTCGAAGGCTGGTGGACGGACGCGGGAACATTCGAATCGCTGCTGCGCGCCGCCAATCTGGTGGCTCAGTCGGAGCGAGGCCTGCAAGCCGAAGCTTAAACCTACGGCTCCTGACTCAGGCCTTCAAACAAGCGGTTCGCGGGCGTTGTGTATTTCGAAATGCTGATGCTCGGGATATCGAGCGTTCTCTCGAAACGCGCGATTACTCTGCGCGCTTCCACGATTGCGTAAGACGGAGGGATTCGTGTGAGGGTCTCCCGCCACACGCTCTGGCCCCACGGCGCGCCCGGAGCGATGAAAATCGCGCTGTTCCGGGCGGTAATGTAATTGAGCTCGTTTGGCCGCAGCGGCGGAGGGGTCAAGACCTTTCGAACTGCCTAAGCCGACAGCATTGCCTCGGACGATTTGCTCAATTGCCGCCGTCGAGCAGTTTCCGGTTTGCAGCAGGATGACCTCAGGCGGCGCGCCCCAGGCGAGACTTAAGCTGGCAAAATCTTTGTCCTTTGCCGGGAACGCGAAAGCGTGGTCTTTCGCATAGTCCCATATAACCGCGTCGGGAGCGCTACTCAGACCGATGGAGCCGACATGAATTGAGCTAGGGAACAGGTTGGCAAGGTCGCTGGCGAGCTTGGCGCGAGATTCTCGTCAACGAGAAGCCTCAAGAATTGCGATCGTTTCCGGAATGCTGGCGAAGAATTCGTACGCCGCCTGGAAGTCTTCCTTCTCCAAATAGGGGAAATCTCGCAGGATCTCATCCTCGGTCATTCCGGACGCCAGATACGATCCGAGATCGTAGACCGTGAAACGCAAACCGCGAATGCAGGGCTTACCGCCCATTTTTCCAGGTTCGACGGTAATACGTGGGTTTAAGTCGGCCATCGTTGAACCGCCACCATCCTACCCTGAACCCGCCTGAATGACCTCAAGCTGACGCCGCCGGCCGTGATCTCGACTTCACTCTTCAGTCTTCGGGCGGCGATTGGATCGCGGAAGCGCTTTGCATCCCTCGCGCCACCTCCGGGATGATTCCCAACTCGACGTAAATCGGCCGGATGATCCGCCGGATCTCGGGAAGCTGGCGGAAAAACCACACCGAGCCGGCCAGGCAGCAGATTCCGCAGAGCACCAGCGTAGTGGGGGCTCCGAAGCGCGCCGCAACCGCTCCGGCCACCAGGCTTCCTATGGGGGTCACGCCCAGGATCGCGAAAGTGTAAAACGACATGACGCGGCCACGCTTGTCATCTTCGGCGATGGTCTGGAGAATGGTGTTGCTGGCCGCCATCTGCTGCATCATGCCGAACCCAGTGGCGATCATCATCAGCATGGAAAGCCACACCCAGCGCGAACCGCCAAAGGCAATCAGCCCAGCGCCAAAAACCGCGGAGGAGATGCCGATCATCCGCCCGAGCCCGATCACGGTTTTGCGCAACGTCAAGGCAATGGCGCTGCTCAATGCTCCCACGCCGGACATAGCCATCAGGAATCCCATGGTGTGAGGGCCGCCGCCCAAAACGCTACCGGCCATGATGGGAACCAGCACGGTGTAGGGCATGCCGATGGTGCTCACCAGCGCTAGCAGCAACAGAATCGCGCGGATGGCGGGTGAGCCGGTGACGTAATGCCAGCCCTCGGTCATCTCCTCCCAGACCCGTTTCCGGGGCCGCGCGGCCGGCGCCGCGCCGAATCTCATCGCCACCAGCGAAATGATGACCGCGATATAACTGACGCCGTCGATGAAAAAGCACCATCCTTCGCCGACTGCCGCGATCACCATGCCGGCAATGGCCGGGCCGGCTAGCCGGGTTCCATTGACCATCGAGGAGTTCAGAGCGATCGCGTTGCTCAAATCCGCTCGCTCCTCGATCATTTCGATTACGAACGACTGCCGCGCGGGCATATCGAAGGCGTTGATCACTCCTTGGGCGAAGCCAAGGAAGATGATCCACCAAATGTTGATGGCTCCAGTGAGCGCGAGAGCGGCCAGCGCGAAGGATTGGATCATCGCCAGCGCCTGCGTGACCACCAGAGCGCGATGCTTGTTCCAGCGGTCCAGCCACACGCCCGCGAGCGGCGCGAGGAAGAAGGCGGGGATCTGTCCCATGAAGACGGTGAGGCCGAGCAGCCAGGCGGAATTCGTCAGGCGGTACACCAGCCAGCTCGTGGCGACGCGAGTCATCCACGTGCCGATCAGAGAAACGGTTTGGCCGGTGAAAAAGAGGCGGTAATTCCGGGAGCGAAGGGCGCGCAGAGTCGCCGCCCAATCTATTTTCGCCATTGGGCCGGCTCAGGCGGGCCGGGGGGCGGTTTGGAAATGCTCCTCGAAGGCGGCAGCGAGGAGTTGCGCCACCTCCGCGGCCGCGCGAGGTTCAATATCCTTGCGATGGATCATGTGAACGGGTTTGCCATCGCGGAACAACGCGATCGAAGGTGAGGAGGGCGGATAGGGGGAAAGGATGCGCCGGAGGTGCGCGACGGCTTCCTCATCGCCGCCGGCAAACACCGTGGCGGCCTTGGACGGCCGCAAGGGATGCTGTAATGCCATTCCGACAGCCGGACGAGCTTTGCCCGCCGCGCATCCGCACACGGAATTGACCACTATCATCAGCGTTCCGCCTTCGCTAAGGATGCGATCCACGTCCGCCGGGGTTCTGGCTTCGTCCACGCCGTACTGCGTCAGGTCCGCCCGCATGGGCGTAATGAATTGTTCGGGATATGCCACGCTTTCGATTTTAACAATGCGCAGGGGCAGCTTGGTCCGACCAACTGATAACTTATAACTGACAACTGACGACTTTACTGCTTCAACTGCACCTCTCGGGCTTGCTCATGGTTGATCAGCTTCGATAATTCATTCATCTCCTCGGCGAGGAGTTGAATGAGGTCGTCTACCGACACAATCCCGATGAGCTTTCCGTCCCGGCCTATCACGGGCATGCGGCGGACTCCGTTGGTCCGCATCTGGCGGATGGTTTCGAAGATCCCTTGATCTTCGCGCGCAACCACCAGTTCCTGGGCCATCAGGTCGCCCACGGTGAACACGGACGGATCGAGCTTGGTGGCGACCACGCTGACAGTGATGTCGCGGTCGGTGACGATTCCGACGGGAACCTGGCTGCCGTTGCGCTGGTCCACGACCACCAGGTTGCCTACGTGGTTCTGCCTCATCAGGTGGGCGGCTTCCTGAACCGGCGTTTCTTTCGGGGCCACCACGACGTCTCGCACGCAGATCTCGCTTACGGGCATAACGTTCTCCTACGGAAAGTAGAGCAATTTGGCGGCCCAACGGTTTCGTCGGAGCGCCGCGGGCCAGGTGACATTCGATACCCTGAGGTTCTCATTATGTTTACCGGCATCGTGGAGGAATTGGGAACCGTCGCCGCTTTCGAGCACCGGCCGGCGGGGGCGCGGCTCTGCGTGAAATGCCGCACTGTTGTGGAGGACCTGCGCGAGGGCGCAAGCATCGCGGTGAACGGCGTCTGCCTCACCGCGGTCAATGTGAGTCGCGATTCATTCGACGCCGACCTGGCGCCAGAGACCCTTGCGCGTAGCAACCTCGGGGCGCTCCAAGCGGGGTCGATGGTGAACCTGGAGCGGCCGGTGACGCTAGCGGCGCGGCTTTCCGGCCACCTGGTGCAGGGCCACGTCGATGCAACCGGCGAAGTGGCCGCGCTCGATCCGCTAGGCGATGGAAATTGGCGGCTGAAAGTGCGCGTCCCGGAAGAGATCGGCCGATACCTGGTCTACAAAGGCTCGATCGCGCTGGACGGAATCAGCCTGACCATCGCGGCGCTGGAGCCGGGACCGGTAGTGGCGGTCGCCATCATTCCGCACACGTTCGCAAACACTACAATTGGCTCCGTGAAACCCGGCGCACGAGTGAACATCGAAGTGGACATGCTGGCGAAGTACATCGAAAAGCTACTGATAGCTGATAGCTGATAGCTGATAGCTGTAAGCCTTTAAGGAAACGTCGGCCGCACCGTCATCCCATTCTTGAGCGGCTTGTCGCTAAGCAACGCCACGGCGTCGCCATCCTGAAGTCCTTCCACTTGCGTGCGCGTGGTGTTGTTGACGCCCATCTTCACGTCCCGCCAGACCACGCGTTCGCCGTCCAAGAGATACACGCCAGTGCGCGAGCCTTCCCGCCGCAGCGCCTCCTTCGGAATGGTGAGCGCATTCTCGACGGAATCGGTCTTGATCTCGGCGTTCACGTTCGCGCCCGGAAGCAGGTCACGATTCGGGTTCTCGATCAGACAAGTCACTTCGCCCACTTGCCGGGATCCCAGCGGCACGATCTGTACTGGCGTCTTATCCACCGCGCCCATCCATATGCGACCGGGGAGAGCATCCCAGGTGATTGCGACGGGCATACCCTTGGCGACGCGGCCCAGATCCTGCTCGTCGACGTAGACATTGACGTGCACGCGTTCAAGGCGTCCGATGAGAGCGACCGAGTCTCCGGCGTTCAGAAACGCGCCGGGCTTCAAATCGAACTGATAAACGAAGCCGTCTATAGGCGCGCGGACCACGCTCTGGCGAATGTGGTCGTCCGCCAGGCGCAGTGCGGCTTCGGCGTCCTGCAAGCGAGCCTGTGCCGAAGCCCGGTCCGGCGCGGCGACCAGCGCGGATTTTTTGGCTTCCAATGACTGGATTTGAAGCTGGGCGCGGTCGACTTTCTCCTTGGCGGCAGTCACTTCCTGTTGCGTCGCGGCTTGTTGTTTCTGAAGGCGCGACAAGGCGGCATATTCCTTTTGAGCGGTCTCCAGATCCAGGCGCGCGCGATCGAGGGAGCTGGAGATTTCGGCAAGATCGGCGGCGCGGCCGCCTTTGCTCAGCGTCTCCAGTTCCGCCTTGGTCTGGGCGATGCGCGCTTCGGCGGTGGAGCGCTCGGCTTGGGCGTCGGATGCGTCCAGATCCACCAGGGGTTCATTGGCCCTGACGGATTGCCCGCGCCGGACGTGGATCTCGCGCACGGCGCCGGCGCGGTCCGCGCGCGCCGCGGCCCACTCTACCGGCTCGACTTTTCCATTGGTCGGGACGGTGCTGTTAATGGTTTCGCGCGTCACCCTTGCGAAGGCGATTTCGGGAGGTTGGTTTTTTCGCTTCGCGATCCACCAGCCGGCCACGGCGGCGGCTGCGCCCAGCACTAAAAGGAGCCAGGGAAGGGGCCGTCTCACTTCCGGCTCTGCTCCGGGTCCGGCGCCGCGCAATGATCGAACAAAATCCGCCACTCCGCGCGTTGAATTTCCATCGCCATCCGTTCCTGCGTGGAGCCGGGCTGCCGCCGGGCGCGGTCGCAGAAGGAAACGAAGGCGAACGGATCCCATTCGCCGCCGCGGAATTCGTTAGCGAAGTATCGGTCCGCTATTTTCGCGGCTTCCGCCGCCAGCGGCTCGAACGCCGGATGCGTCCCTGTCTTGCGCAACCAATAACCGGCGTTGCCGGAATCGCCCTCGCGCCGGTGAACAATGGCGTGCCAATAATATCCATTGGATGTTTCGCAAGCGTCGGCGAGCTGGTGGGCTTCCTCGAAGCAGTCGAAGTATTGCCATAGCCCGGCCATCGCCTCGCGAGGTTTAGGAGAGAATGGAAAGAGAGAGGCAGGCGGAACGTTCAATAGCCCGCGAGCCTCTTCAAGGCAAGCGAGGTGGGCGGGCGTACCCCAATCGAGCGGCAACAAACGATTTCCGTTGTCTTCCAAAGCGAGAATCCGATGAACCTTAGCTCCGTAGCGGGCGGGATCGAAGTCACGAACCAAGGTACAATTTTATTGTAATGCGCGCATTGGTGCTTTCTGGTGGGGGAATGTTTGGCGCTTGGCAGGCGGGAGCCTGGACTGCCCTTGCGCCGCGCTGGCGGCCCGATCTGATTGTGGGAGCGTCGGTCGGATCTTTGAACGGCTATTTGATTGCCTCCGGCGCCGATGGCGAAGCGCTTCCCGGACATTGGCGCCGCGAGCCACGCTCGAAACTGAGCCGGCTTTCCCGCGATCTGCGTGAAATCACCGATCGATACCGCCCGCGCTTGGATTTCGCTGTGGTGGCGACCGAACTGCCGCGGCTGAAGGCGCGAATCTTTCGGGGCGGGGAAGTGGACTGGCGCCATTTGGCGGCGTCGTGCGCTATCCCTATGGTGATCGCGCCAGTCCGGATCGATGGGCGGCTGTACGCCGACGGCGGTCTTTTGAATCCTCTGCCGGTGTGGGCGGCGGTGGAGTTGGGCGCTACCGAGATTGTGGCTTTGCACGCCCTTCCTGAGATTCCTTCGTGGTGGCTGAAACCGCCCGCGCACGCGTTCCGCAGAGTCTTCGGAGTCAATCCCGCTTTGCCGTCCGGCGTCTCTTGCACGACGGTTCTCCCAAACCGTCGGCTCGGCTCCATGAACGACGCCCTCAATTGGAAGCGCGCCAACATCGAGCGATGGATCGAGCAGGGCCACGGCGACGCCAGCCGAATCTTACTCAGCCAGTCGGTGGATCCTAAGCGGGCGGCAGGTTCAGTCTGATTTTTCACTGCCCTTGAGCGTGAGGAGTGCTCCGCGGAACAGGCGAGCGGTCACCACAGGGTGACGCGATGGTGAATGGCTAACCTATCTGTCATTTGCGCGATTCGGAAATGAAAGCTCGAGGACGACACATCCTGCATCTGTCTTGAACGGGCCGTGAAGTTCGCCGGGCGGCCTGCTTGCGTAGTGCCCTTGCTCCAGCCACTGCCCAAATGCCTCGTCGAACAATCGCCCGCTGACGAGGAAGACCTCTTCCGGGTACACGTGACCCTTGCCCCCGAACGGAGAGGTGTCCGCTCCCGGCAGGAATCGCGTGAGTCGAGTATATTCTCCGGTTACCCGGTCCTCGGAAAGCGTGAGTTCCTCCGCGATGCCTTCTAATCCAGGAACAGGTTGCCATCGTGAGTTGCTTTCGCCAGCCAAGGGATTCCAGTATGTTGCAGTCGTCTTGCTCATGTAAGACTTTGATCGTACACTCGATGTCGGGATCGGGTCAATCAATCTGTGACGTGGTTGCGGTAGATTTGGCCGCCGTCAAAACACTACGTCGAAATCGAGCCGGTAACGGCGGTGATAATTTCCGAAAAACACGCCGTATTGCGGGTCGGCGTCGTTGGCGTGCACGGCGAGGGCGTTGAAGTGATTGGTCAGATTGAACCCTGTGACCGAAAAGCGAAGCGCATATTTCGCGCTGACGCGAACTTGCTTGACCAGCCGGGCGTCGGCCGAGAAGAAGCGGGGAAAGCGAGTGGAGTCGCGGTTGGGTACGCCTACGTAGCCTTGCGCCTGGTCGAGCGTGGCGTACGGGAAGCCGCTGCGGAATTCCACGATCGGCAGCGCCTGAATCCCCCACACCGGCGCATTCACCTGGCCCCACAGCAGGAAGCGATTGGGGATATCGGCCGCGAGGTTGGAATACACGTCGTCGCGCACCAGGGCAGTGGGGAAGTTCCCAAGGAACGAATCGTAGGTATTCAGGTTGCCGCGCGCGTGGCTGCGGGCATAGGAAAAGACAAGTTGCTGGTCCTTGGCCAGCGAGACCCTCGCCGTCAGCTCCAGTTGCTGGTAACGCGATTTGCCGTTTCCGTTGAGCACGATCTCATTGGTCGAGCCGAGCACGTCCGGCTCGAAAACCACCAGCCCAACGGACTGGCTGTCGGTGTAAACTCCGCGCACGCGCAACAGCCGGGAAAAACTGTGCTCGGCCTGAAGATTCATCGTCGCTCCGCGAGGCGAGAAAGCTCCCGCGATCTGCTGCCCATGAATGAAAAACCCATGCGGACCTGTGGCGCTGCCGATCGTGTTGAGGTAGACAAGGGGCGGACCAACGGGCGTACCGTCGGGCGCGTAATCGGTAACGAACCGAATGGGGTAATGGCTGAACGAGTAAATATCCAGAGGCAGGTGGTCATAGAACAATCCGTAGCCGGCGCGAAAGACCGTGGTCTGCCGGGCGAAAGGACTCCACGCTAGCCCCGCGCGAGGCGCTACTCGAAGGTTCTGCGCCAGCCTTTGATGCTCTACGCGCGCGCCGTAATCGAAGGCGAGCTTGGGAACGGGCGCCCAATGGTCCTGCGCGAACGCGGTCACTTCGAAATCCGTGCGATTGTACGGAGGTAGATTTAAGAACGCGATTCTCTGTAATAACAGATTCGCTGAACCGTAGATGTTCACGGGGCGGTAATTGAAACTGCCCTCGTCGCTGGAGCCGGTCACCGACGATCCGAGTTTGAACAAGTGCGTGCCCAGCGCGTTTATGGGCGCAAGCGACCAGGCTTCCAGCCATTCCGTCCGGCTGGCGCTCCGGCTCTGGGTCCCAAAGAAATTGCCGCTATTGCCCTCGGGCGTGAGCGTCATCGGCGCGCCGCTCTGCGCGCCGACGCCGACGTCGAAGCGCTGGAGGGAAACGCTGCTATCGACTACGCCGCGTAACAGTCCCCAATGATCGCTCAGCGTGCCGTTGTAATTGTGCTGGGCGAAACTCGGCGTCACCGGTTGTGGATTGAAGTAATCGGGATTTACGAAGTTGACATGCTGGGGGCTGAAGTGAAACGTGGCGGTCAAAAACTGCTTGGGCGTCAGAATCCAGTCCAGTTGCGAAAAGGAGTTCACGGATTCCTTTTTGGACTCGTTGAAGGGAAAAGGCAGCGTCCGGACGGGATCTTTGCTTAGAATGTACTGCACGGCGCTGACGAAGTAGAGGCGATTTCGAAGCAGCGGCCCTCCCATCACAAACCGCGGCGTCTCGTTGCGCAGCCCGCGCAAACGCCAGCTACGGACGCGGAAATCGGGGAACGGGTCTTTGATCTCCGCATGCCACGCTTCACCGCCACGGCGAGTTTCCACAGCCACTACAGTCTGAGTGAAACGGCCGTATTGGGCAAGGAACGGCATTTGCAGAACGTTCACGGTTTCGATGCTATCCACCGGAATGCTTTGGCCGAAATTGCCCGTGGCGGGATCGGTGATGTCGGACTGGTTCACAACCATGGCGCTGCGCTCTTGTCCGGCGCCGTTGATCTTCAACTCGCCATTCTGGCCGCGAACGATGCCGGGGACCAGCGGCAGCGTGTCGTTGACCGTCCCGGGATTGGTGGGCAAGGTCTTGACCTCGGCGGGATGAAGCTCATTGTTCTCCGAGGCGCTCTGTTCCACGGGCGGCGCGGTTTCCCTGACCTCGACGCTTTCGGTGTGCATCTTGGGATTGAGGATCACGCGGACCTCGGAATTGAGCGCGTCGGTAAGCACCACGGTTTTGGCGACCGGCTCGAAGCCGTCGGCCTCGACGGTGACCGTCCAGAGCCCGCAGGGAATCTTTTCGAAATCGGCCAGTCCGGTGACTTCGGTCGAACGAGGATCGAGCGCGGCTGCTTCGGATTTCAGGCGAACGACGGCGCTGGGGACGGGGCTTTCCTGCGAATCGACGACGATGGCGCGTAATTCCCCTGAAACGCAGGTTTGCGCGCGCAGAACTCCGGCAGCCAGCAGAAGTGCCGGCGCCAACACGGGCCGAAGCGTGGCTAGGGGCGACTTCGGCAAATTCACTCCGACGCCTGAGTGTAACGAGCTTTGCTCAAGAAG
>DASQJB010000249.1:0-7434 GCA_035631295.1 Bryobacteraceae bacterium
GCGTTGGCAGGCTGCCGCGAGCTCTTTCATCGGATCGCGATGGAACGGCGTTGCATCAACAATGTTGTACGGGCTCGCTTTCGACCCATACATCGCAAAGCCATCGTGATGCTTCGCCGTAATGGTGATGTACTTCATCCCAGCATTTCTGGCGATGGAGACCCATCTCTCGGCATCGAAGTTCACCGGGTTGAATTGTGCGGCGAGTTCTTCATATCCCCTCACCGGGATCTTGCCCCGCTTCATGATCCATTCCCCCTGGCCGTCGATCTCCCGGCCCTCCCATTCTCCGGCGGGCACAGTGTAAATCCCCCAATGGATGAACATGCCGAAGCGCGCTTCCGTCCACCATTGGAGCCTGTCCGATGGAGCGGAGGCCGGGGCCGCCACCTGCGGCCTGAGAGGCGCGACTGTAGCCAAGGTCAGAAGAAGAATCAAGGTCGGTCGCATGTTGGTAAACCTGGGCCTAATGTTCTCGCATCGGGACGCTTGTGTCAAGCACTTTTGCGCTAAAGTTCTGGTTTTTGTGGCAGGACCGGGCTTAGCTCAGTCGCCGGCTGGAATCCCGCACGACCAACCTCGGCGCCAGAAACACACGCCGCGGAGCGAGTCGCTTCCCAGCGTCCATAGCCTCCGAAAGCAGCTCCGCCGCGCGCTCTCCGATGGCGGCGCTGTTTTGGTCGATGGTCGAAAGCGGAACCCGCAGCTGGTCGGAATAATGAACATTCCCCGCGCCGATGATGGCAACGTCCTCCGGGACCTTGAGGCCGGCTTCGAGCGCGGCCTTGATGGCCCCTGCCGCGACGGGGTCGTTATAGCAGAAGACTCCGTCGGGCCTCGGGTCGAGCTTTAGGAGCCGGAGCATGGCATGGTAGCCGCCGGTGTCTCCATGTTGCCCTTCCACGATGTATTGCCGCGGAACTTTCAGCCCGGCGCGCTCCAGCGCCCTTCGGTACCCTTGCAGGCGCCCCCGGGCCGTGGAGACGGCAGGTCCTCGAATATGCGCAATCCTGCGGCACCTCTGCGCGATCAGGTGTTCCGTGGCCAGCGCTCCCAGTTCATCGTCCTTCACGCCGACATAGTCGCACTCCACTCCGGGAATCACGCGATCGATCAGGACATAGGGGATCCCGCTCTTGTCCAGCGTGCGAAAAATTGCCGTCTGCCGCCGGTGCTGCGCGGAGGCGAGGATCAATCCGTCGACTTTGCGTGCAATCAGCACATCGACGTTTCGCTGCTCCCGCGCTGCGTCTTCCTCTGTGTCGGAAATCACCACTTGGTATCCGAGGGGCTGAAGCTTTCGCGCGACCACATTGGCGATCTCCGCGAAAAAAGAATGCATCAAGTCCGGCAGGATCAACCCGACCAGGTAAGTCTTCCCCGTCACCATGCTGCGAGCCACCCAGTCGGGCTGATAATGGAGCTCCCGCATGCGCTTGAGCACGCGTTCCCGCGTCTTCTGGCTGATGTCGCTGTGGTTGCGTAACGCTTTCGAAACCGTCATCAACGACACGCCCAAATCCCGGGCGATGTCCTTCATTCGAACTGCCACGTGCGATGCCTCCAGTGAAGCGCGCAGGCGGTGCGCCTCGATTCTTTGAGAGGAAACCCGCGCCACAGCGTTGTAGGCGAGCCTCCGGAGAAAGCCCCTAACTTTCTCTTGTCGCTTAACCTGGCTGCGCTGTCAAGTGCGCGCTAAAGTTAGCGGTCAAGATCGGGCATTTCTTGACACTCGGGGCCCGACTAAAATATACTCCTATTTGTTGAGCGCTCATGAAACCTCGGCCGGCGAAAACCAGAATTGACGCTCACCAGCATTTTTGGCGCTTCGATCCGCGCAGAGATACCTGGATCGACGGTTCCATGTCCGCCCTGCGTCGCGATTTCATGCCGCAAGACCTGGCTCTCCATCTGCGGCGCAACCGGATGGACGCTTCCATCGCAGTTCAGGCCAGCCAGTCCGAAAACGAGACCCGGTTTCTGCTGAAGTTGGCGAATCAATGCCCCTTCATCGTTGCTGTGGTAGGCTGGACCGATCTCTGCGCTCCGGACCTTCGCCGGCGGCTCGAGTATTTTTCCCGATTCGAGAAGCTGCGGGGATTCCGGCACATCGTGCAATCCGAGCCGGACGATTACTTGTCGCGGCAGACAGTAGTTCGCGGTATCGCATCGCTCGCCGAATTCGGCTTCACGTTCGATCTTTTGGTATACGCGCGCCAGTTGCCGGCCGCATTGGATCTTGTGAACCGGCTTCCAGACCAGAGGTTCATCCTCGACCATATCGCCAAGCCCGCGATCAAAACCAGGGAGATAGCCAGTTGGGCCGTTTCGATCCGGGACATCGCCCGAAACCCTTCGGTGTGCTGTAAGATTTCCGGCCTGATTACGGAAGCGGATTGGACCAACTGGCGTGCGGACGATTTCCGCCCATATCTCGATGTCGTTTTCGAGGCGTTCGGACCGGAGCGACTTGTGTTCGGCTCGGACTGGCCGGTTTGCCTTCTGGCGGGAACGTACGATCAGGTCGTGGGATTGATCGCCGATTACCTGCGGGGCCGGCCGCCTTTGGAACAGGAAAAGATCTTCGGCTCAAATGCCGCGCGGTTTTACGCGCTGGACACGCATGCGCGCGGCGTTCAGCGTAAACAAGGAAGCGCGGCATAAGAATGGACCTGCTGCTACGAGATCGCGTTGTCCTGGTCACCGGAGGAGCGAACGGGATCGGCGCAGCCATCGTGCGCGCTCTGGCCGAGGAAGGCGCCATTACCGTGATCGTGGATCGTTGCGAGCGGTCGGCTTGGACGCTTCACGCCGACTTGCAGGCGCGCGGCGCCAAGGTCCATGTAGTTGTCGCGGATCTTTCCCAGCCCGAAACCTGCAAGCTCGCCATCAATGAAACCATCCTTAAGTTCCAGCGCCTGGATGCGCTGGTCAATAACGCCGGCGAAAACGACCGCGTCGGCCTGGAACATGGGAGCCCGGGCGAATTCCTGGCTTCGGTCGAGCGTAATCTTTCGCATTATTACAACATGGCGCACTACGCCCTCGCAGCGCTCAAAAAGTCGCGCGGGTCGATTGTCAACATCGCCTCTAAGACCGCCCTCGTTGGCCAGGGAGATACTTCCGGTTACGCGGCTGCCAAGGGCGCAATCCTGGCCCTCACGCGCGAATGGGCCGTGGAGCTCCTGCCTTTCGATATCCGCGTCAACGCTGTTGTGCCGGCCGAGGTGATGACCCCCATGTACCAACAATGGCTCGGCGGTTTCCCGAATGCCGCGGCGAAGCTTGGGCATATCGTCTCGCGGATTCCTCTCGGGAAGCGGATGACGGCCCCGGAAGAAATCGCGTCCGCCGTGATGTTCCTGATCTCCTGCAAATCCGGCCATACGACCGGCCAACACGTTTTCGTGGACGGCGGATACGTGCATCTGGATCGCGCGGTCATCTAGGGGCGAAAATGAACGCTCGGCGGATTCCTCTTACCAATAGGCAATATGCGGTCCCGCTGACGCTCATCACCAGCCTGTTCTTCCTCTGGGCTTTGGGAGTAAATCTCAATGACATCCTTATTCCGCATCTTAAAAAAGCGTTCGGCCTTACCGACCTCCAATCCTCCCTGATTCAAACCGCGTTCTTTGGAGGCTATTCTCTTGCGGCTTTGCCGGCCGGCTGGCTAATGGAGCGGATTGGCTACAAGAAAGGCATCCTCACGGGCCTCCTTCTTTGCTGTTGCGGCGCCCTCCTGTTCCTGCCCGCGGCGAGCCTGCTGCTCTACGGTTTCTTTCTATTCGCCCTGTTCGTACTGGCCTGCGGCCAGAGTTTTCTCGAAGTGGCGGCGAATCCCTACGTCACTCTTCTCGGCCCTGCCGAAAGCGCCGAACGGCGTCTGAATCTGTCGCAGTCGTTCAATTCCGTCGGGGCCGCGCTGACTCCTGTGCTCGGCGCGGTCTTCATTCTCACCAACACCCAGTACACTTCCGATCAGTTATCGGCAATGACCGGCAGCCAACTGCTCGCTTGGCGAACTGCGGAAGCGGACACAGTGGAAGCCCCGTATCTGGCAATCGCCGCCATCTTCCTGTCTGTGGCAGTAATGATCTACTTGACCCGCCTTCCGGAACCGGCCAGCCATGAACCTGGGCGAGGGGCGGCGAAGCTCCGCGAGCTGCGACGCTACCCCCATCTCATTCGCGGTATCCTGGCCCAGTTCCTCTACGTCGGCGCTCAGGTTGGTGTCGCGAGCTTCGTTATCCGGTTCACGGAGTTTCTCTCACGTGGGACGCCGGACAAGCTGGCAGCGAATTACTTGAAGCTGCATCTCGCTGGATTCATGATCGGTAGATTCGCGGGTGCGGCTATGATGAAATACATCCCTCCCCCGCGCCTGCTTTCGATTTTCGCGGCGGGCGCTACCGTATGCGTTGTCATGGCGCTGACGCTGGCTGGCGTTCTGCCGGTTTGGTGCGTAGTCGGTATCGGCTTCTTCCACTCCATCATGTTCCCCACCATCTTCGCGCTGAGCATTAAGGGCCTTGGTCCGTACACCAAACTCGGCTCTTCTCTTGTAGTGATGGCGATCATAGGCGGCGCCATTTGCCCCGCGCTTATGGGTTACATTTCCGACGCAACCAACATCCAGCGAGCCTTCCTGGTTCCCTTGCTGTGTTATGCGTATATCCTCTATTTCGCGGTCAAGGGTTATGAGCCGGCCGGGACGCGCATTCGCGCCGGAACCATAGTAGAAGTACGGGCCCGATGAAAGCAAGGTTTTGCCTCGCCCTAAATCTAAAGGACGATCCGCACTCAATCTCGGAATATCGCAAGTATCACCAAGCCGTTTGGCCGGAGATCACCCGGAGCATCAAGGCCGCCGGCGTCGAAGATCTCGAAATCTACCTCGTCGGAAACCGCCTGTTCATGGTCCTGGAGGTGGGCGAGTCGTTTTCCTGGGAAGCGAAAAGCCAGGCCGATCACGAGAATCCAAAAGTCCAGGAGTGGGAGCGGCTCATGGACAGATTTCAGCAACCATTGCCGCAGGCCAAGCCCGGTGAAAAATGGTCGCTGATGGAACGAATTTTCAAGCTGGAGGCGTAGCATGAGGGGCATTGCAACGATCGCTAACATGGGCGCTTGGCTACTCGTATGGGGCGGACTATGTTCCGCGGCGGACCTCTCCGGAAACTGGATGGCCGCTGTATCCCTTGGCGACGGGACCACGCGGCGCACCTATTTCAATCTGAAGCAGGACGGCTCTCGCATCTCCGGTTGGATACGAGTCCGGCAGTTCTACTATTCGATCGCCGAAAGCAGCGGAGGCCCTGGAGGCTTTACCATCACTGGTTCGATGAAGGACGGCAACATGGACCGGACGGCCGTATTTGAAGGCCGGCTCCAAGGCGATGAGCTGCGAATCGCCGAACGTCGGCCAGACGGCTTGCAACCGGAATTGATTGCGCATCGCGCGCCCGACGGGGAGGGGGTCCTGCCCGCGCGCCTCCCTCCACCCGCGCTGCACCGAGTCCCCGACAACGGCCTAGCGCGCACGCCGCCCATGGGCTGGAACAGTTGGAACAAATTCGCGGGCCGCGTTAATGACGAGATCGTGCGCGGCATCGCCGCCGCGATCGCGAGCAATGGGATGAAAGAAGCGGGATACGTCTACATCAACCTCGACGATACCTGGGAAGGCGAGCGGGATTCGCAAGGCAACATCCACCCTAATAACAAATTCCCCGATATGAAAGCGCTCGCCGATTACGTCCATGGCAAGGGACTGAAAATCGGCATTTACTCGTCCCCGGGCCCGGACACTTGCGCAGGTTACGAAGGCAGCTATGGTCACGAAGCGCAAGACGCTCGCACCTACGCCGCCTGGGGCATCGATTACCTCAAGTACGACTGGTGCGGCGCTCGTGCAATCTATTCCGATTCAGAAATGCAAGCAGTCTATCAAATCATGGGTGACGCGTTGCTTGCGGCAGGGCGGCCGATCGTCTTCAGCTTGTGTCAATACGGCCGCGCGGACGTTTGGAAATGGGGACCGCAAGTTGGCGGCAACTTATGGCGCACCACCGGCGATATCCGCGACCGTTGGGACTCCATGGAACGCATCGGATTCGGCCAGAACGACCTGGCGCAGTACTCCGGTCCGGGCCACTGGAACGACCCCGATATGTTGGAGATCGGCAACGGCAGCATGACGGGCGTCGAGTACCGCACCCACATGACTCTTTGGTCGATGCTTGCGGCGCCGCTGATCGCGGGCAATGATGTACGTTCCATGCCCGCGTCCATCCTGGAGATCTTGACCAACCGCGAAGTGGTTGCTGTGGATCAGGATCAAGCTGGCCACCAGGGCCGAAGAGTGTGGAAATCGGGAGATCGGGAAATCTGGGTGCGTGACCTTTCCGGCGGCGATCGCGCTGTCGCGCTCTTCAACCGCGGCGCCGATACTGCTGTCATATCCCTCAAATGGGCGGACCTGGCGCTGCCGCAACCGCTGACTGCGCGCGACCTCTGGACGCACAGCGGTCTAAAGCTGCAAGGGCCGGAATACGCCATTACGGTTCCGGCGCACGGGGCGACGCTTCTGCGGGTTCAATAGGGTTCCGCGCGCTAATTCCCCTGATCGAAGTCGCAGGTTAGTTTCGAGACCGTCTGCGCGCTGACTGGCTCGGGCGGTGAAGGCCGCCACGATAACGGCCCACCTTCTGTGTGGAAATCCCCCACGAAACGGATTAGATCATGACGTCCTCGGCTCGGCCGTGAAAAGCTTCAATGCTTTGCCGCAGAAAGGCCCGCTCTCGGCTCCGTGCTATGCGCACACGCACCGTTCGCAGGCGCGTGCCAAAGCTCCGCAGGTAACACCCGTTGCGGTAGTCACGCCGGGCCTTCGGCTCGCAGCGCTCACGCCAGGCGAGCTGCAGGTAGCTGTCGCGCGCCCGCTCGCTGTCGGCTTCGCAAAACTTCTTCCACGCCAGCTGCATCTTACTGGCTAAGTCTCCCCAAAAGCTTTCCTTTAGAGTAAGCTCCCAAGCTGTTGGTTTTTGCTGGTCAGGCAAACCAACTTACGGCCTCCTTGCTCTTACGCAATCGAACTTACATCACCAATCCCCCGGGCGGCTGTTGACATCGGGAGTATTCGGCCTTATCATGATCCTCAATACGTTATCGCTAAAGATAGCGCTATAGTCATTCGCCCACAGGAGGCCAAAAGTGAAAACTCTTACCTTCGCGGGATTGATCCTGCTGGCCGGAACCCATTCTCTTCTTGCTGCCAAGCACGATCCGTTCGCCAACTGGCCGGAGGGGAAGTCCTCGCGCGAGGTGGACAAGCGCGTTGCGGAGCGCTTCGCGGCCAGCAGCCATCTGCTCGACAATGATCATCTATCCGGAGACCTGCGCCTGGGACGGCGCACTGACCTTCGCCCAGTT
>DASQJB010000250.1:0-8894 GCA_035631295.1 Bryobacteraceae bacterium
GACATTCGCGTGCTGGAGGCGGCCGAAGCCGCTCCCGATTTCCATCCCCGCTATGATGCTGTCGCCAAAACCTACGAGTACCGCATCTGGCGCGCCGAGGTGTGCCCTCCTTTCGAGCGCCTCTACGTGCACCACCATCCCTATCCTCTGGATGAGCCCTACATGGCCGATTTGGCCCCATTGATCGAAGGCGAGCACGATTTTTCCGCCTTCGCGGCGGCCGACAAGGCCGACGAGTTGGGGGGATCCAAGGTCCGCCGCATTTTTTCGTCTTGCCTGCAGCGCTCGGGCGACAGGCTGATTTACCGCGTCCGAGGCAGCGGTTTTCTAAAGCACATGGTGCGGAATATCGTGGGCGTTCTGCTTGAGATCGGCAAGGGGAATCTGGATCGAGCCGAACTCGAAGCCCGACTCACACTCAGCCCAATCCCGCCTGGCCCCACCGCGCCCGCGCGTGGGCTCTTCCTGATAGGCGTCGAGTATGAGTAAACGCCTCTACGATCCCCGCAAGACATCCGCGAGCGCAATTCCTTCGGCGGCGCCTGCCGCCGCTGCCCAAACGCTGCGCATCACAAACAGACCGACGACGTTGCGCATCCCGGCTCCTATGGCAAGGCGAACCGCGATCTCCGTTCTCCTTTGCGCCACCTGATGCGCGATAGCGGCGAAAACGCCGGCCAGAGCAAATGCCCAAACCCCAAGGATTTTGTTCAAGAATTTAGCACAAAAAACGTGCGCCGGCGGCCTTGAGCGGTGCCCGTAGCCGCGTTTCACCGCCTTCACATCGGCAATCGAACTGCTCCCAGATCCGCTGATTCGTTTACCATGCTGGAGCAGTCGTCGCCGCCGAGGATGAAGCCTTGGCAATGGGTCTTTTTCGCCGCTGTTTTCGCGGCTGCGTTTTTGCTCCGCGTCCACGACCTCTCGCGGATTTTTCTGTGGCTGGACGAGACCGATCTATTCAACGAATCCATATACGGCAATCACCATAGATCGCTGCTGGATTTCGCCTTCGGCACTCGCAATGGGACCACCCAGAGCTGGGGCTGGTCCGCCATCTTCTGGATCGTGACGCGGGCGTTTGGGCCGAGCATCGCGGTGGCGCGGATGCCAACCGTGCTGGTAAACACCGCCGGCGTTGCGTTGCTCTTCGCACTGGTCTACCGTTTGTTGCCGGAGTCCTCGGTCAACCGTTTCTGGCCTGCGTTGTTCGCAGCCATCTTCGCAGCCATCTCCGTAGTCCAGATGAATTATTCGCAGCAGACCTATCCCTACGGAGCCACTCCGTTCCTGGCGCTCGCGGTGATGCTGGCTCACTTCGAGGTCCGCGCGGCCGCCGGCGTTGAATGGAAGGCGACGCCGCGCCTGTTCCGCGCGGTTACGTTGTACACGGCCGCAATCTCACTATCGTTCTGCGTCCACGCAAGCGCTGCCTTGATTCCGGCCCTTTCGATGGCCGTTATCGGTTTCGGCGCCCTCCAGGGCCTACGCTCGCAGACAGGGCAAGAGCGTAAGAGATTGCTGCGCTGGGCGGCTGCTTCCGCCGTCATTATCGTTTGCGCCGCGGCCCTGGGGCCAAGAACCCTAAATACGGCTACCGCCCGTATTTGGCGGATTATTATGAAGCGCCATCGCTTCATGCGATCCCCAATCTGCTTCTGCACGCCTACGGGCTCGGCTCCTATGCCCTGAACTTGTTCTACAACCCGGCCCTCTATTTTCCCAATCGGCTGAACCCGGCGATTTTGCCGTTGGTGCTGATCTGCATTCTTGGGTGGGGGCTCGCGCTATGGGGACAATTCGGGCGCGAGATCCGTCATCTCGCGGTCTTTTCGGCGGCCGCCATCGCGCTGCCGGCCAGTTTATCGTCCCTGAGAGTGTTTCCGTTCGGAGGCGTGCGACAGCTTTTGTTCTTGGGTCCGTTTCTGATGGCGTTCGCCGCCCTGGGGCTCTATTCGCTGCGCGCGAATCGATTCGCCAAATATATGGGCCTCGCCGCCGCGGGCGCCTGCCGCGTACACCGCCGCCGCGCGAAGCTCGTGGCGAATCGGCTCGCCTGTCCTTTCCGTCGATCTTGGTTTAGTGTGTCGCAGCGGAAAATATTGTGTGAGTCAAGAACAAATTCGTGGCGGCGCAAAAACCGCTTCGTCGCGGTCGCGGCTCAGAATGGGCGCTTGCTGTAGCCGGTGACGGAGCCGCGACCGCTAGGGAGTGCCTCATGGCCCTCGGGCCCCCAAGGTGATGAAGATGCCTGGAGGGCGGGCTTAGCCCGCGCGAGGCTTCGGCCTCGCTGCCGTGGGGCGGCGCTCAACCGAGCCCGGGCCCTCGAAAACTCCATCTTCACCCTCGGCTTTCAAGACCACTCCGACCCGCCGCCGGCAACCCCGAGGTCGACGCCGCCTTCGCCCAAGGCCGCACCTGGATCGAACAGGCCCGCAACCTCCAGCTCCTCACCACCTACGAACAGCGCATCCGCCGCTCCATCGAAAAGAACACAGCCGAGCTTCGAACGCTCCAAACCGCGCGCAAAGCCGGCGTCGAGCAAGCGGAAGAGAAAGCCCGCCTCCTCGTCGAGCTCGCCGAATACGAAGACCGGCACGGCCGCAACTATGATCCCTCCAACGACTTCCCGCCCGAATCCAGACCGCTTGGCTTCGTTTTTTCGAAATCCGCCGTCCTCCGCCGCATCGAGCTCGGTAAACGCCTCAAACAGGCCGAAGAGCTCGACTGGCGCGGCTACCTTAAATCTGACGACAAGGAATCCGATGACTCATCCAGCCCCAAACAACGCCGTGAGCGTCGCCTAACGCTCCCCACAATCTATGTCCGCGCCGATGATTGAGCTGAAAGTGGCGCGGACTCCCAGTCTGCCGCGTCCCGACTCGTCAGGACGCATGGTTCGGTGTGCTCGACCCAAAGCGGCAGGCGCAAATGGTAAAATCACCCCGTCAGGAGGTTTTGCGATGGCCGAAAAGGCATCAAGCCAGAAGGCATCAAGTAAGATCTCTCGCCGGCGCTTCGTAGAAGGCACTGGCGCAGGGCTAGCGGCCGCCACTGTCGTACCGCTCAAAGGCCAGCAGCAGCCGCGGTCCTCCGAGCACGCCACGCCGGCGGCGACTTCGGTCCCCCGAACGCAGATTAAATTCACCATCAATGGCGTCCAGCGAAGCATGGAAGTGGAAGACCGCTGGACGCTGGTCGAACTGCTGCGCGATCATCTGGGTCTCACCGGTACGAAAATCGGCTGCGACCGCGGCGAGTGCGGCGCCTGCACCGTCCTGCTGAACGGCAAGTCGGTCTATTCTTGCAGCCAGCTCGCGGTTTGGATGGACGGCAAGACCATCGTGACCGTAGAAGGACTGGCACAGAACGGGAAGGTCGATCCGCTGCAACAAGCTTTCATCGATCACGACGGGCCACAATGCGGGTTCTGCACTTCTGGGCAGTTGATGAGCGCGAAAGCTCTGGTCCTTCACAATCCGCACCCGACGCGTGACGAGGTCCGGGCGGGCATGACCGGCAATCTCTGCCGTTGCTCGAATTACAACCATTATGTGGAGGCGGTGCTGGCGGCCACGGCCAAATCGGCAACCAGCGGAGGCGGAGGCAACGCATGAGCACGCTGAACTCGGTCGGCCACCCCACTCCGCGCATTGATGCGCTCAAGCGCGTCACCGGGGCCGCTACATATACGGCGGACATTCACCTTCCTGGAATGCTGTACGCGCGTGTGCTGCGCAGCCCTCATCCTCATGCGCGCATCCGCAAGATCGATGTTTCGAAGGCCCAGGCGCTCGCCGGTGTCAAGACCATCCTCACGCACGAAAACTGCGAAATCGTATGGTCCAGCGGCGACACTCGCAACAAGCGCTACTTGTTCAACAACCCTGTGCGATTCGCGGGCGACGCCGTCGCAGCCGTGGCCGCCGTCGACCGGCATGTCGCCGAAGAAGCCTGCCGCCTCATCGAAGTCGATTACGAAACGCTGCCCTTCGTGCTGGAGCCGGAAGACGCGCTGAAGCCCGATGCGCCGGAAATCCAGCCTGGCGGGAATCTTTCGCCCGACAACCAGGGAAAGCACGAGCCATCCATCGAACGCCGGGGCAATATCGAGGAAGGTTTCAAAGCCGCCGACCATGTCTTCGAAGACCATTACCAGACGCCGCACATCAACAACGCGCAGCTCGAGCCGCGCGCGTCGATGGCCCACTGGGAAGGCGACAAGCTCATCGTGTACGCCTCAACACAGGGCATCGCGAATTGCCGATCGGATATCGCGAAGGATATGGGGCTGCCGCAAGAAAAAGTCGAAGTGATCTGCCTGTACATGGGCGGCGGATTCGGCAACAAGAATCAATGCCATGATTTCGACCTGATGGCCGCCGAGCTTTCGAAGCGCGCGGCCGCCCCCGTGCGCCTGGAGTTCACCCGCAAGGAAGACTTCACCGCCGTGCATGGCCGCTGGCCCACCGTGCAGTACTACAAGGTGGGCGTGAAGAATAATGGCATGCTCACTGCCATCCAGATGCGCGGCTATAGCGGCATGGGACCGTATCGCAAGGGCGCGGGCGATATCAGCGGCGTTGAGGTCTACCAGGTTCCGCACCTTGAAAAGACCTCCTACATGGTCTACACCAACAAGTCGGTGTCGGCGAACTTCCGCGCGCCTGCTTATCCGCAAGGCGTCTTCGCGCTGGAGTCGATCATAGACGACGCCGCTCACGCGCTGAAAATCGACCCCCTGGAATTCCGCCTCCTTAACTTCACCCGCAAATTCCGCGATCAACAACCTTACTCCAGCAGCGGCCTGGAACAATGCCTCCGCAAGGGCGCAGAGAAATTCGGGTGGAAAGAACGCTGGCGCCAGGCGGCTTCCGATCCGGGAACGGTCAAGCGTGGAGTCGGCATGGGAATGGGGATGTTTCCTTCCAGCCTGGGCCGCAGCAACGCAATCATCCGTGTGGACTCGAAGGGCATGTACTACGTTCACGTGGGCGTCACGGATTGTGGAACCGCCGCCAAGACCACCATGGCGCTGATCGCCGCCGAGGCGCTCGAAACGCCACTGAGCAATATCAACGTCGTCTGGGGCGATACCGACACCTGTCCGTATTCGGTTGGTGAATCCGGCAGCCGGACGACCGTCTTCACAGGCCAGGCCGTGATCGAAGCCGCGAAGGATCTGAAAAAGCAGATGGCGGAGAAGGGCCTGCCGAAGGAAGGCGAATTCTGGCGCGCCGACGCCGCGCCTAATCCCCAGCTGCGCGACTTCGCACGCTACTCCTTTTGCGCGCACTTCGCCGAAGTGGAAGTCGATACGGAAACCGGCCATATCCGCGTGACCAAGTTCGTCGCGGCCCACGATAGCGGACGCATCGTAAATCCGCTGACGGCCGAGAGCCAAGTGAAGGGCGGCGCAACGACCGGCGTCGGCATGGCGCTGCACGAGCAGTTGCTCTACGATAAGCGCTCCGGCCTGCCGCTCACCGCCGGCTATTACAATGCCCGCATCATGACCCACATGGATGCGCCGGAAATCGAAGTGGTGTGGGTGGAGACGGAAGACCCCCACGGTCCCTATGGAGCCAAGACGCTGGGTGAGCCGACCATCATCCCCGCCGTCGCCGCCGTAGCCAATGCATTCTTCAATGCCACCGGCAAGCGAGTGAAGGAATTACCGCTGACTCGAGATAAAGTGCTGGGGGTTGTCGCATGAAGCAGCCTTCGTCGTGGCGCAGGTACTCTTGCCTGCCGTCTCGACACTCGTGTCGAGACCTGCGGAATCAACAGCACAAATCAGCATCTTCAACCGAGCGGACCCACCGCCGCAGTGAAGGGGGCCCCGTCGCATGAAAACCTTTTCCAATCTCAATCCCAAGAGCGTTCCGGAAGCGGTAAAGCTGCTGGGCCAGCCGGGCCGGAGCGCGGCGATCGTCGGCGGAGGCAGCGACCTGCTCGGCATGGTGAAAGAGCACCTGGTTCAGCCGGACGTTTTGGTGAATCTGAAGGCGATTCCTTCGCTCGACAAGATTACGGAGCAGAGCGGGGAAGTCCGCATCGGCGGCCTGACGACGCTCTCCGCTATCGCCGAAAGTCCGCTCATTCGCCAGCGCTACAAGGTTCTTGCGGAAGCCGCCGGGTCAGTGGGCACTCCGCAGATCCGCAACGCGGGAACCATCGCCGGTAACGTCTGCCAGAGGCCGTGGTGCTGGTATTTCCGCAATGGATTTCCGTGCTATAAGAATGGCGGCAAAACCTGCTTTAGCGTCGTCGGCGAAAACGAATTCCACGCGATATTTGGCGGCGGGCCGAGCTTCATCGTCCATCCGTCCGATACCGCGCCTGCGCTCGTTGCGCTGGGCGCGAAGTTCCGCATCGCCGGTCCCTCGGGTGAGCGAACGGTCGCCGCCGCCGATTTCTTCGCCCTACCCAGCAAGGATCCGGCGCGCGAAAATGTGCTGGCGCATGACGAGGTGCTGGTGGAGATAGGGCTGCCTGCGGCGTCGCGGGGTCTGCGCAGCACCTATCACAAGGAGCTGGATCGCGAATCCTGGACGCACGCCATCGTGAGCGTCGCCGTCGCACTCGAAATGGACCGCGATGCGTGCAAGAAAGCGCGCGTGGTTCTCGGCGGCGTGGCGCCCATTCCGTGGAGGCTGCCGAAAGTCGAGGCGATGCTGGCCGGCCAGCGCATGACGCCCGATCTGGCCGCCCGCGCCGGCGAAGCGTCCATCGAGGGCGCGCAGCCGCTGGCGAAGAACAAATACAAGCTCCCGATTACCAAGGCCGTGGTGAAACGCACCATTTCCGCCGTCGCATCGGCATAATGCATGAGGTTCTGGCTGTACTTTGCGAGCGGCGTCTTTCTTTTCTTCGGAACCATGTATGCGTTCCAAAAGCCTTTCAAAGAATTTTCGGGAACTGAATATTACGCCGGAGACATTCCGCTTCCTCCCGACTGGAACGACAAAACCGAGTTCGCCTTTGCTCGGATGATGTTTCCCGGAGGTCCGCTGGACGGTTATCAGCGCACGGGCCGCTTCACCGGTGACTACCATCGCGGCCTCTCTCTCTGGACCCAGGACTACCCGCGCGCCGACCGCCATTTCCTCGAGGCCGTGCGCCGCTTGACGCGCATTAACACCCGCTCGGTGGAGCAAGTTGTCGACGTGGAAGACGGCGACGATTGCTTCAACTGGCCCTTCCTCTATGCGGTGCAGGCCGGCGAGTGGGGATTAACGGAAAAGCAGGGCCAGAGACTGCGCGAATACCTCGATCGAGGCGGATTCTTTGTTGGTGACGACATCCACGGCCAGGCGGAGTGGGGCGAATGGGAGAGGCGCATCAAATACGCTTACCCCGACCGCCAGATGGTCGACGTCCCGAACGACGACACAATCTTTCACACCGTCTACGATCTCAATGATCGCCAGATCATCGTCGGGCGTGATCACTTGCGGAAAGGTTCGAAGAACGGCGGGACCGTACCACGATGGGTCGCAGTTTACGACGACAAAAACCGCATCGTCGTAGCGGGCTGGTTCAATCAGGACACCGGTGATTCCTGGGAGTGGGCGGACGACCCGTATTACCCGGAAAAATACTCCGCACAAGGAATCCGCCAAGGCGTGAACTACATCGTCTACGCGATGACACACTGATGAGGCTTCTGCTTCACGCTGTCTGCACCGTCGCGGTCGCGCAGCCAGCCGTCCTCACGGGCATCGTCGCCGATCCCGACGGCGGCACTGTCAAAGACGCCGTAGTCCAAGCGAAAAGCTCGGCCACAGGCGCAGTCGTTCGTACAAACAGCTCCGCGAAAGGCGAGTACCACCTGAACCTTCCCTCAGGCTCCTACGATCTCGCGGTCCCCATGCCCTGCTGCCAGTACGGCTCCTTTGCCGAATCCAATATCACCGTGAAGCCGGGCGAGTCGCGCCTCTTGGATATTCATCTGCCATGGGGTTCGAATCTGGGCGCGATAGGCGACGATCCTATTCTGCTTTTGAACGCATTCCGCGAGCGCGCCGCCGTTCCCAGCGGCCGCGCGCCGCGCACCCCGGAGGGCAAGCCCGATCTCACCGGCATCTGGATCAACGTCTACAATCCCGATACACCCCCGCCTTCTTTAAAGCCCTGGGCCGCCGAAATCCTCCGGCAGAGGATGGCGAACAATTCGAAAGATTATCCCGGTGCTTACTGCATGCCGGCCAACGCCGCGCCTGTGACGCGTGCCTTCCCGTACAAATTCGTGCAAACGCCTTCTCTCATCGTTGTGCTGCATGAATCCGATACTCCCGGCGTGCGCCAAATCTTTCTCGACGGGCGAGGCCATCCCGAGGACATGAATCCTACGTGGGAGGGTCATTCCATCGGCCACTGGGAAGGCGACACATTGGTAGTCGACACGGCCGGCTATAACGACCGGAGCTGGCTTTCGCTATCGGGCATTCCTCACACAGAAAGACTTCACACGGTGGAACGGATCCGCCGGCCGGATTACGGGCACATCGAGATCGAAATCACGATGGAGGACTCCGAATCGTTCACCGGCGCCTGGAGGCGCGCGTTCACCGCGACGCTCGCGCCGCCGGACGAAGAGATTATGGAGTTTGTCTGCTCGGAGAACAACCGCGACGTGAACCACTACCAGGCCAAATGAGCGGCCGGATCACGCCGGTGGGCGTATAAGCTGCTCATACATCCACATGCCCGCAATCGCCAGCAATAAAGCTCCCGAAACGATCCCCACAATCAGGCTGTACCGGCTGACGATCTGCATTTTCCCGACGATTGCCGCCTGTGCCTGCGCCAGATGTCTTTCTCCCTCTCCGAGGAAAAGCTGGTCGTCCTCCTTCATGGAAAGCAAAGAGCGATAGATCAAAAGTCCAACC
>DASQJB010000251.1:0-24588 GCA_035631295.1 Bryobacteraceae bacterium
ATTGCGGAGATCATAAAGAGACGGGCAAGTAGCGCCGAGCAGTCTCTGCTGCTCGACGGAAGCCGGTTCGGTGTCGCCTTGGGTGACGATGATGCGGCGGAGCGCCGAGCGATATTCGCCGGGAATGTCCTGCCAGGCTGGCTCGCCTTTGTGGTCGCCGAAATGAATTTTACGGCCTTCGTCGCGGGGCGTGAGGAAGATGCCCCAGCGGTACTCGGGCATGCGAACGTAGCCGAAGTTGGCCCAGCCGTCGCGGTCGACGCTGATCGCGGTTCTGAGATAGACCTGCAAGTTGGCGGAGTTCGCTGGGCCGGTTTCGTTCCACCAGTTCAGGAACGCGGGTTGCCACCGTTCGAGCGCGCGTTGAAGGGTGCGGTCGTTGGCGAGATCGACGTTATTGGGAATTCGCTGAGAGTAGTCGATCGGCTGGGGAATTGCGTCCGCCATGTGAGTTAAACTCGGTCCCAATCGAACTTGGCGCGGTTTCCCGTGCCATAGACTTTAAGAGCGCCCATAGGCCCTACGGCGTTGGGGCGAATGAAGATCCAATTTTGCCAGGCGGAGAGGCGTCCGAAGATCCGCGAGCTCATGTTCTCGCCAGGACCAAAGCGCAGATTCGCTTCGAGGCCGGTCAGGGCGTCGGGGGAAAGAGCGAGGCGGCTTTCAATGGCGAGCCTGAGTTCGTCGCTCCAATCGAGTTCGTCCGGTGTGAAGGTGACCAGGCCGAGCTCTGTTGCCTGGGGAGGTCCAAGCGCGGCTCCGATTTGCTCGCGTGCGCGAGCGATCCGTGGAGGATCGCCATAAAACCGCCCTTCGAGACGCGAAAGGCCGTTGGCGGCTTCCAGTCCGCCAAAATTCATCTCGGAGAGCGCCACGGCGGCTTGCGCATCGTCCAGCATGTAGACGCGGTCCGCGGCCAACGCCAATTCGAGTAAGCAGCCGGCAAAGCAGGAACCCGGCTCGATGAAGGCGTAGATGGAACGTGAGCAAACTTCTAGCCGCCCATATGTCCGGCGCATCATGCCGATCACTTCGCGAACGAACCAGTGGTCGCGATTCGAGAACAGCGCCGTGTCAACTGCGAGGACGTTGTTCGAGTCGCCTTCCGTCCTAAAGATCCAAAGTCCAAGATCGAGCCGGTTGAGGCGGAGAGACAGGATGGCGTCGTCGAGCTCGCGCGCCATTTTCAATGGCCACCATTCAGCTCCGGCGGCAAGAATTTCGGGTATCGAGGCCGGACCTGGCGACTCTGGGGCTTTGATCGTGAGCGTTGCGGTCCGGCGCCGCGAGTCGAGCTCGACCTTGACGTAGCGGTAACGATAGCCGCGGTCATCTATGATTCGCTCGAGCGGCGCGAGCTGGATGCCGGGCGCGTCCGCCGGGCGGTCGGACAATTCAGCCAGAGCGAGGGCGCGGGCTCTGACGTATCCGTCGAACTCTTGCGGCTTGACCACGGCGTCCACTAATCCCCATTGTTTGGCGCGCTGGCCCTGAACGCCTTCCGGCGTGGTGCAGAATACATCGGCGAGGTCGCGTCGCACGCGCCGCTTGTCGATGAGACGGGTGAGGCCGCCGGTCCCGGGAAGCACTCCGAGCAACGGCGCCTCCGGCAGGCTGACGGCGGAGGACCGGTCGTCGATCAATAGGATTTCGTCACAGGCTAACGCTAATTCGTAGCCGCCGCCGGCCGTCGATCCGTTGCAAGCCGCTATGAACTTCAGGCCGGAATGCTCGCTGGAATCCTCGATTCCGTTTCGGGTTTCGTTGGTGAACTTACAGAAATTGACTTTCCAGGCGTGACTCGAAAGTCCGAGCATATAGATGTTGGCGCCGGAGGAGAAGACGCGCGGCTTAGCGCTGGTGATGATGATGCTGGCGACTTCCGGATGCTCGAAGCGGATGCGCTGGAGCGCATCATGCAGCTCGATGTCGACGCCAAGGTCGTAGGAATTCAGCTTGAGCTTATAGCCGGGACGGATGGCGCCGTCATCCTGGACGTTCATCGCGAGAGTGGCGACGCGACCATCGATGGAGAGCTTCCAATGCCGGTAGCGAGCGGGCTCGGTCTGGAAATCGACGAAATCGGAAACGGGATCCGGCTTGGCTAAGACAGCTTCCATGTCCCTGCATTATACTTCTTAGTTCATGCTTGCGCCAGAACATCTCATGCAATATACTGCGTGGACGCGGGAACGGAGAGAACGATGAAGCCAGAATTCCTTGTTGCGGCGCTGGTTGGCGCCGCCGTAGCTTTTGGGCAGGTTGCCGCCCAGCCTCCTCTGGGCGTGACGCCCAAGCCGGCGATTCCCAACGCAAAGCCAGTACGATCGTGCGAAAGCCTGGCAATGGTGGCGCTGCCGAATACCACGATCGAATCCGCAGCGCTGGACGCGAACAATCCAAGCATTTGCCGAGTGACGGCTACAACCACGCATCCGCCGGCGGGCGACAAGATCAGGATTTGGATCGCCATACCGGCTGAGAACTGGAATGGCAGGTTTGTCGGCATTGGAGGCGGCGGATTTGCGGGGGGCAGCGCGGCGGGCGTCAATCAACCCGTGGTGTTGGGCTATGCGTCAGGTTCAACCGACACCGGTCACGAAGGCGGTAGCGGCAGTTTCGCTGTGGATGCGAATGGGCGGCTGAACTGGCAGCTCATCCGTGACAATGCCCACGTGGGCATACACGAGATGACTGTGACAGGCAAGGCGCTTACACAGGCGATGTACGGAGCGGCGCCGAAGTACTCGTATTTCGACGGCTGTTCGACCGGCGGGCGGCAGGGATTGATGGAGGCGCAGCGGTATCCGGAAGACTACAACGGCATCGTATCGGGAGCGCCCGCGATCAATTGGACCCGATTCATACCGCAAGAGCTGTGGGGCGCCGTGCTGATGAACGCAAAAGGAAATCCGCTGCCGGCGTGCAAGCTGGCTGCGGCGACGGCAGCGGCGATCGCGGCCTGCGATGCGATGGATGGCGTGAAGGACGGCGTCATCGAAGATCCGAAGCGCTGCAACTACGATCCCAAACCGCTGCTCGGGACTTCGGCGGGGGAATGTGGTTCCTTCACCGAGACGGATGTGGACGTAATCCGGAAATTGTGGCAAGGACCACAGCGCGAGGATGGGAGTTTTCTGTGGTACGGTCTCCCGAGAGGAGCCGATCTAAATGCTCTCTGGGGCAGCGCCGGGAATCCGCTAAAGCCGCGGGCGTTCGGGATCGCGCTGGACTGGTTCCGGTATTTTCTCGCGCAAAATCCGCAGCTCGACTGGACCTCGATTACGCCCTCGGCGTTCGAGCGTTATTGGGATCAATCCGTGGAGGAATACGGCGCGGTGATTGGAACTGATAACCCGAATTTGGCTGCGTTCCGCGGCCGGGGCGGCAAAGCGATCCTATGGCACGGTTGGGCTGATCAGCTCATTACCCCGGAGGGGGCCATCGATTACTACACTCGCGTTCAGGAAAAAATGGGAGGCGCCAAAAAGACGGCCGAATTCGCGCGGCTGTTCATGGCGCCGGGCGTGGGCCATTGCGGCGGAGGCGTTGGGCCTTCTCCGTACGGTCAGTTGGATGCGGTGCGCGCCTGGGTGGAAGACGGCAAAGCGCCGGAGACATTGACGGCGGCGCGGCGGGATCAAACGGGGTCGATTACGCGATCGAGGCCCTTGTGCCAATATCCGCTCGTGGCAAAGTATAAGGGAACCGGGAGCACGGACGACGCGGCGAATTTTGCCTGTAGCACTGGGTTCTAAAGAACAGTGAAAAAGAAGACTGCAGTGGCTGACCCGCTGAAGCTGCTGGGAGACCGCGTCAGGCAGGCGAGGGCTCGCAGGGGAATGACGCGAAAGCAGCTCGCGCGCGATTCGGGGGTTTCCGAGCGCTACCTGGCGCAGATCGAAGGCGGTAAGGGAAACATCTCCGTGCTCGTGTTGCGGCAACTGGCGAAGGCTCTGAACGTATCAGTTGACGTTCTGCTGTTGGAAGGACCGGAGCCTCCGGTGGAGTGGACGCATACCGTGGAGTTCCTCCGGCGCCTCTCGCTCGATGAGCTGAGGCTCGCCCGCCAAATGCTGCTGCATCAGTTTGGCGGAGTGGATCCGGCGGCGCGGCATCGGCGGATCTCATTGATCGGCCTGCGCGGCGCGGGCAAATCGACGTTGGGCGCCGCGCTTGCGGAGCGGTTGGAGATGCCTTTTCTGGAACTGGACCGCCTGATCGAACAAGAGAGCGGACTCACGTTGAACTTGATCTTTGATTTTCGCGGGCAGGCCGGCTTCCGGGAACTCGAGCGGAAGTGTCTGGAAGCCGTGCTCCAGCGGTATCCCTGCTTTGTGCTTGCGACTGGCGGGAGCCTTGTATCCGAACCGGGGACGTTTGAGCGATTGCTGTCCAGTTGCTTCACTGTTTGGGTGCGGGCTTCTGCCGAGGAGCACATGCAGCGGGTGATCGCCCAGGGCGACATGCGTCCGATGGCAAACAATCGCGACGCGATGTCCGATTTGAAGCGAATCCTGGCCGAACGCGAAACGCTGTATAGCAAGGCCGATATTGAGATCCAAACGGCAGGAAGGGAGTTCGAAGAGAGCCTGGATCTGCTGATGCAAGCTCTCAGGGACACTCCGGTTCGCGAGTCTTTCGCGCTAGCGGGCGTCCTGGGTTAAACCTCCCCGGAGAACCCTCCTACCCAGCAGCGCCGATGCCATCAAAACTCATACCTTAGTGCGAACTGCATCGACCTCGGCGGCATCGTCCCCTGAAACTCCCCAAAGGTCAGGGGCGATTGCAGGCTCAGGCTCGGATTCGTAAAGTTGGGATGGTTGAACGCGTTGAACGCCTCCGCGCGGAATACCAGCCGCTGGCCCTCCTTGGGCATGCGGAAAGCCTTGGATAGGGACATATCCACATTGAAAATCGGCGCCAGCCGCACCGCCGCCCGCGTCCCCGCTCCCTCCGGCGGCTGGTCCTGGAAGTTATTCGACATGTCCGTCGTAGTGAAGATGCTGGGAATGCCGTTGTCGTCAATGTGCACTCCGCCGGTCTTGACCGGAGTGTTCGCCACCGCCAGCGAGCTTAGCCAATAGTTCGTGTTATATGCCAGATCGCCCTCCACCGCGCTCGGCAACGGAGTGCTATAGCGCCATATGCTGGAAAGCTGCCATCCGCCGACAATCTGATCCATCCAGCCCGGTGCGTTTTTCAACAGCAATTTGCCCTTCCCAAAAGGCAGCGCGTACATGAAATTCGCGTTGAAGTTGTGTCGAATGTCAAAATCCGAAGAGCCTCGGAACGCGCTGAAGTTCCAAATGTCCTGAATCGCCGCGCCTTCTTCGCCCGCCCCCGCCTCGGTAGCCGAGCCGTTATCGATCGAATGCGACAACGTGTAATTGAAATCGAATTGGAATCCATTCGAAAAGCGCCGCCGCACGCTCACGCTCAAGCCGTGATAATCCGCCTCCCCAGCGTTCATCCACATCGGCAAGGTGCTGCCCTGATGAGCGAAAAACGTATAGCATCCCGGAACGCTCAGGCAGCGGCCGTCAATATACTCGCCCGAAATCCGGTCGGCGGCGTGCAGGCTGTCCAAAAAGCTGCTTCCGAACACGCCATAGACGCTGTAAAAGTAATTCGCGGACGCGCTGCCCGGGAAATAAGCATCTTTGTAGCCCGGCCAAACATTGTTCACAAACGGCAGATTCTGAACCAGGCTCGGATTGTTCATCACCTCCTGCGCGACGTACGCGGCCGCATTGTTGTAAGTCAATCCGGCCTTCTGCGCCAAAGAATTCGCCAGGTTGTAGACGATCTGTGCGTTTTGCTGCCACGTGACTCCGGATGCCGGGTCCTTGTAATTCTCGAGCGGCGTATAGACGTCCCCCTCCATTAGCAGTCGCCGCGATAGCCGTCCCAGGTAGCCCACTTCCATCGTCAATTTGCCCGGCAGCTCGCGGGCGAAACTGGCGTTCAGCACAATTGAGTATGGTGTTTTCAGATCCGGCGATATCCCCAAGAACGTGCCCGTGATCGCCGCGATCGGCGGCGGAGTAAACGGAAATCCGCCTGGCGCTGGAGGCGGCAAGGCCGGATAGCTCCCGCTGAACCGCGGCGATGTGGTGAAACTGTACGAGTCCGGGAAGTTGGTCGGATCGGTCAGCCCCAGCGAGCCGAATTGGTCGAAATTCGTGATCAAATCGTTGCCGAATTGATCGTACTGAATCGCTCCGCCAATTCGCAGCGCTCCGCTTTTGCCGAAGATCTTACCCAGCGCCCCGCCTTTATCTGACGGCGCATACGCAATACTTACGCGGGGAGCGAAATTCGTATTGTGCGGACGCCACCAGCTCGGGTTTCCGTTCACTGGGCCATTCAGGCCGTAGCTCAATGTGAAGTTGGGCATCTGGTTCGCTGGAACGCCCAGCGACTGAAGCCCGTTGCGCTCCGCCAGATACTCGGTCAGCGGAACCGTTGTCTCCACCTGCAGCCCATGCGATTCGTAGGGCGGACGGAAGTTTTCGTACCGCAGCCCCACGTTAATTGTCAACGACCGGCTCACCCTCCACGCATCCGCGACGTAACCGGCATATGTGTGCTCGATGAAAGAGCGCTGCTGCGGCGTCCCCAGCGGCAGAACTTGACCACTTTTGTTGTATTGGTAGGTGACAAACACGTCGTTCAAGATGCCCAGCAGCGCCGCGGAAGCGTTGGTCACCGACGTCGGATTCGCCAGCACCGCGCCGCCCAAATAATTCGATACCGCGGTATCGATATCCTCGCCGAGCCCAATCAATTCCGTCGCGCCGTAAGCATATAAAGGGAAAGAGCTGGTAAGCGCGGAGAGATTATTTTCGTTAAACCGGAAATTTAATCCCGCTGTGATCGTGTGCTTTCCCTTGGTCCAGGTGACGTCATCCACAAAATTGTTCAGAGGATTAGTCCGCCCTTTCGGCCGTGCGGTCCTCCAGTTCTCCAGCGGCGCCAGCGCCGTCGGCTCGAACTGAAAGCCAGTCCCGGTGACGCCCGAAAATTCCTGCCCCATTCGCGTCAATCCATAAGTGAAAGTGTTGATCAACGCGGGCGTCAGAATGGCCGTGTATCGGACCGAGATCCCTTTGCTGTTATCCCGCAATGTCGAAGATGGCGGCTGTCCCGGAAACGGCGCCAGAATCGTGTCCTGCGTATTGTCTTGAAGCGTGCCGCGGATGCTGAGCGTGTGCTTGCCGGCCGAATCGAGCTTGTAATCCAGCTTCGCCACCCATGCCATGTTGTTCAAATGATCCGGCGCGTTGAACCGGTAGCCGCTGAAATTCAGCCCTCCATCCTGTCCGTATGCCGGATCGTTCCCTACCGGATACTGATTCAAAATCTTCTGATAACCGGCATTCAATCCGATCCCCACCGGATCGATCAGCTTGAGTTGGTCCGGCGAAATAGTCTGTACGGTTCCGTCGGCCAGTTGCACGTTTAGGTAGCCTTGCTTCAGCGATTCCGAGGGCACAGCCTGCACCTGCGCCACGCTGCTCGCATCCGTGCGCTGCTCCCAATTGACGAAATAGAAAAACCGGTCCTTCTTGATCGGCCCGCCCACCGAAGCGCCAAATTGATTTCGCACTAATTGTTGCACCGGCACTCCGGATTCATTGTTGAACCACGTATTGGCCGACGTCGCCGTGTTGCGATTGTATTCATAAAGCGAGCCGTGAAGCTGGTTGGTTCCACTCTTAGTAACCAGCACTACCTGCCCTCCGGAGGAGCGGCCTTGGTCCGCGCCCAATCCGCCCACTGTCACCCGGAACTCCTGCACCGAATCCAACGGCACCGCCAACACGCCGTTGAATCCTGAATTGACGTTGGCGCCGTTCCCATTCACTCCTTGATACGTTGTCCCGATGGTGGTGTTTTGCGCCACTAGGCCCGCGCTCTGGTTGTCGTTCACGTCCACGCCGTCCAAGGTGATGTTGTTCTGGTCGCGTCGCGCGCCCAGCACCTCCCCGTTCGTGGTCACACCCGGTTGCAAGCTCAATAGCTCCACGACATTCCTGGTCTGAAGGGGCAGCGAGGCGACCTGCCGCTCCGAAAACGCGTTCCCGACTGAAGCATCGACGGTGTTGACAGTCGAAGCCTCCGCCGATACGCTGACGCTCTCCGCCGTCTTGCCAAGCGCCATGCGCAGGTCGAGCGTCGTTGGCGTGTTCACCAGCAAGTTCACGTCGCTTCGGCTCACCGCCGCGAAGCCCGGTTTCTCCGCAGTCAAGGCATATGCGCCCGGCGGAAGTTGCAGGAACTGATATTCGCCGCTCGGATTGGTCACCGTCTGGCGCAGTAGCCCGGTCTGCGAATTGGTCAACTTCACGACCGCATCGGCAATGGCCGCGCTCTGCGGATCGGTAATAGTCCCACGCAACTGAGCCGTGGATTGCGAAAAAGCAACGGCAGCAAGAGCCGCGAACGACACAAGAAAGGAAGCCCTCATACCCACCTCCCCTATTCGAAGCAAAAGCCGGAAGCCGCTAATAGCTGATAGCTCGGAAGCGAGAGACGGGCTCGCGGACGCGTGGCCGGCGTGGCCAATACGAGGATTATCAAGGCGGGCGCGGATCAAGTCAACGGCTTTGCCGATAGAAACTTTCTATTGATTACATTAATCGCGAAGACTCGCTTCGATCTGGGCTAGAATGGCTTTTTACGACGCCACGTCGCGCGCTAGCGCACAGGACGCAACAGCGTCCGTTGTGCGCGGTTCCAGGAGCGAACCCTCAGGATGTGGCGATGCTCATCAAAGTCTCAAGCTTCTTACTACTGGCGTCCCTGACCTGCGCCGCGCAGCAGACGCCGTCCTTCACTGTCGGCTGGTCGGTGTACGTCGGATGGGACCCTTACTACTACATGGCGAAGGCGGGAATTCTGCGCAAATGGGGCGCAAAATACGGCGTCAACATCCGCGTGCAGCGCTTCGATTATGCGCCCTCGCTTGACGCCTTTGTCTCCAAGAACATCGACGCCTGCGTAATGACCAACATGGAGGCGCTCGACATGCCGGCCGCCGCGGGCATAGACACCACGGCGATTGTCGTCGGCGACTATTCCAACGGCAACGACGCGGTCATCGCCCGGCCGGGCATCGGTCTGGCGCAAATTCCGGGCAAGCAGGTGCTCCTGGTCGAAAAGACAGTTTCACAATATCTCTTGGAGCGCGGCATGGCTATCAATGGGCTAGGCGATCAGATCAAGCGCGTGAAATACATTAACACCTCGGATTCTGATATCGCCGCCGCTTTTCTCGCCGATTCCAGTAAGCCCGTCGTGGTCACGTGGAAGCCAATGGTCTCCCAGATTATGAAAACCAAGGACATGAAGACCGTCTTTAATTCGTCTCAAATTCCTGGCGAGATTCTGGATCTACTGGTAGTGCGAACCGATGTTTTGAACCGCCCCGATGGCTCTGGTCAGAAATTCGCCAAAGCCCTGGCCGGGGCGTGGTACGAAGTGATGAGTCAGATGACGCAGTCCGGTGCGGCCGGCGACAAAGTCCTCACTCAAATCGCCGAAGCTTCTCAGGACACGCTGGCTTCCTACAAGGAGCAGCTTTCCACCACTCACATGTTTTACGCGCCCCAATCCGCCGTGCAAATGGCCGCTTCGCCCGAGCTCAAGAAGACCATGGATCTGGTCCGCCGATTCTGCTTCACGCACGGATTGCTGGGAGAGAAAACCAAGTCGCCCGACGATGTAGCTATCCAGTTTCCGGACAAAGGCGTTTTGGGCGCGCAAAGCCGCATCCGGTTCCGCTTTAACCTCGATTACATGCAAATGGCGGCCGAAGGAAAGCTATGAGTTTCCTCCGTATTCATGCCCAACCGAGTCGCGCCGCTTATTTCGTGCTTTCGTGGTTTTTATTCGCCGTAGGCGTGATTAGCTACTTTTACGTAGCCATTGAACGTCATCGCGAAAATCCCGACGATCGCGTGATGCCGACCGTCTCCCAAATGGTGCAGTCGTTTAGAGATGCCGCCTCCAAACCCGCCGAAGAAGATGACGCCGCGTCCTCCAGCATGCTGTGGAAAGATTCCATCGCCACCGGACGGCGTTTCCTGATCAGCGTCGCCCTCCTCGTCCCCGCCGTTTTGCTTGGCCTCCACATGGCCATGTTTCCCTACGTCGGTGCGCTGTTCTTGAGGTTTTTCCAATTCTTCGACAAGATCGTGGCGCTGTCGCTGTTGCCGATTATTTTTATCGCCTTCGGAATCGATGAGTTGTCGAAAATAATGCTGATCGTGATTGGCGTCGCCCCGACGATCGTCCTCGATACATTCAATTTGAGTAAGAGCGTTCCGCGGGAGACGATCGTGAAAGCGTTCACGCTCGGCGCGGGAGATGTTGGGATCGCTTATCGCGTGGTGTTCAAGCAGATTTTGCCGCGCGTCTTAAACAGCATCCGTCTGAATTTGAAAGCCGTGATGTTGTTTTTGTTCGCCGGCGAAATGATTGCTTCCACCGATGGCCTGGCTTACCGGATCGCGCTCCTGCGCCGGCACATGGGAATGGATACCATCATTCCCTACGTGCTATGGGTTGCACTTCTGCTATTTCTGGTCGATTGGGGGATGAACTTGTTGAATCGCACATTGCATCCCTGGTTTCAAGAAAAGTGAATATCCGGATCCACAATGTCTCGGTCGAGTATTCGCGCCCCATTCTCGACAACATCGCCTTGGAGATCGAAGCGGGCGAATTCGTCTCCATCGTTGGGCAAACAGGCTGCGGCAAATCCACGCTGCTGCGCCTGATCTTGGGAGAGGAACAACCAACGAGCGGCCAGGTTATCGTCGGCGGCAAGCCGCGGCGGCAACCGGACCCAACGTGCGGATACGTCCCGCAGAAATACTCGTTGTTTCCAGACCGGACGGTGCTGGGCAACGTGATGTTCGGGCTAAAGGGTGGGCGAGGATGCCGCGATAAGGCGATGCATTTTCTTCGCCGCACGGGATTGCAGGATTCCGACGCCGGAAAATACCCGCATCAGCTTTCTGGCGGAATGCAACAGCGCGTGGCCATCGCGCAGGCGCTGGTATTGAATCCGCCGGTGCTCTTGATGGACGAGGCGTTCAGCGCGCTGGACCCGGGCACGCGGAAGGGAATGCAGGGGCTGATGCGGGATCTATGGCGCGAAAGCGGAACGACCATCGTGTTTGTGACGCACAATACGCGCGAAGCGGTCTGTTTGGGAACGCGCGTAATCGCGCTGGCCAAAGACTCCAGTGAGCGGGGATCTTCTATCGCGCTCGATATCTCCGCGCCGCATCTCGATTTCGATTCGGACGAAGCAGAATTACGGAGCGTTATCTGTGAAGTGGAGTCCGCCACGACGAATTCTCAACTCACTCAACATGTCTTTTTATAAAACCCATGCGCCACGTCATCGCGAACACACCCGCCCGCTGCCCGACTTTGGAAATCTCGAAGGCATGCGGGCGCTCCATGAAGAGAGCGGGATTCCGAGCCAGCAATGGCTCGAGGAGGTCCGTCGGGGGAAAGAGTTAGGCCTGGAATGCGCCGACTCTATTGAAGACAAATCGGAGATCAGTTGCTTCCAACGCGGCGAGCTGCCGCATTGGTCCGGCATCAACACCTTTCTGAAGACTCACTACCTCGAGGACGTTCGGAAGGTGGGCGAATACGATGTCGCGTTTCTGGGCGCCCCCTTCGATATCGGCACGACCTACCGCGCGGGCACGCGCTTCGGTCCGCAAGGCATTCGCCGTATCTCTTCCCTCTACACGACGTACAATTTCGAGCTGGGCGTGGATCTTCGCGAATCGCTGAAGATGTGCGACGTGGGCGACGTATTTTGCCCGGCCAACATCACTAAGAGCCACGACCAGATTTCCAACGCCGTAGCGCACGTGCTGTCCCAAGGCACGTTGCCGATGATCATGGGCGGCGATCATTCCATCGGCTATCCCTGCGTCCGCGGTGTGGCGCGATGCGTGGAAGGCAAGGTGGGAATCGTCCATCTGGACCGCCACATCGACACGCAGGAAAAGGACATGGACGAAATTATGCACACCTGTCCATGGTTTCACGCCACCAATATTCCCAACTGTCCGCCCGCCAACCTCGTTCAGGTGGGAATTGGAGGGTGGCAGGTTCCGCGGCCGGGCGTCAAGAAGGGGCGCGAGCGAGGCTCCACCGTGCTGACGATTCAAGATATCGAAAGCATCGGAATCGAAAAGACTGTCGAAATCGCGCTGGAGGTGGCGTGGAAAGGAGCCTCTGCCGTGTACCTGTCGTTCGACGTGGATTCGGTGGACGCCGGCTTTGTTCCCGGAACGGGCTGGCCCGAGCCGGGTGGGTTCCTGCCGCGCGAGGCGCTGGCGATCTTGAAAGGAGTCGCGAAGGAGGGCATCGTGGCGATGGAGGCGGTGGAAGTTTCGCCTCCCTACGACATCTCCGACATCACCGCGTTGATGGCGGTGCGGGCGATGGTGGATGTGCTCGCGACAATGGTCAAACATGGCCGCATTGGCGGAAAACTTCGGGCGGCTTGAAGCGGACTGGGCGCAGGCGGTGCGCGCCGCATGTGCGAAAACCTTGGGCTTCGACCCGGACGTGCGCCTGACCGAGGCCGGCGAGATTTGGGTGGAGTGCCCCAAACCGCGAAGGAGCGGTTCAGGCAAGGAAGAGGACGCTGCTTGTGGTGCAGGCCCGCGGCCTGGGGCGGCCTCTCCGGCCGCCTCTGCGAGCGACCAGCGAGGCCGGGGGCATGCCCCACAAGCATCGTCCTCACAGGAGCGAGCAAGCGAGACGCTAGTCATTCCCACCGCGCTCGACACGAGCTTGTGGGAACGCGAAGCCATAGGCGAGCGCATCGCGGAGGCGCGCCGCGAAGGCAAGACCGTCTTTCATGACGACGTGGACCCTGGCCATCCGCTAGTAGTTCAGGCGCTGGCCATCCAAGCCGCTTGCGCATTAGGAGACGCCGCGCCTCAGAAATGCGGGTTGATCCTCGCGGCAAGCGGCCATGGCGATCCCGCCAGCCGCGCGCAAAGCTATCGCCTGCTGCGGCTGCTGTGGGAGCAATGCGGATTCGCGCGGGGCGAAGTGGGTTTTGTGCGGCACGCGCAGCCATTCTTGGGCCATGTTCTAGATCGATGCGCGCGCGACCCGATGCCCTGGCTGGTAGTCTTCCAAAGCCAGTGGGAAACCGAGCACGTCGAATACGCGCGCGTGATGTTGGAAAATGCGCGCCGCTCTCATCCTGGGGCGACGCTCCTCTTCTCCGATCCTCCGGGAGCGACTCCTTTGATGACCGCTTGGGCGGCGCAGCGCATCACTTGGCTCTGGCAAGACCGCCAAGCGCGCAACGCAGCGCGGGCGCCGTCGGCAAAACGTAGTTCGGGCAGCGCCCAATCCATTCAGAAGATCGGCGGCGGCTGGGTTGCCCAGCATGCACTGGCCGAAGCCCTCGAGAACATTCTGCCGCTGCGCAAGCCTGAGCGCGTTTTGGTGAAGGTCACTTGGCATGGCTACGCCACCGGCACATACACCGACCCAGCCGCGCTTGATTTGCTGTTGAGCACCCTGCCCGCGCCAGCCATCGTGCTGGAAGGGCACACCAGCAGCCGGAACATGGGCGGCGCGGAATTCGATTGGGAGAGCGAAGCGAAACAAAACCGAGCTTGGATCCGGCAGCAGGAAGGGGAATATTTGCGGCGCACCGGGCTTCAGGAAGTACTCGCGCGCCGAAAAGCCGAGTACGTGAATGTAACCGAGGAGTTTTGGAACGAGGGCGCCGAATGCGATCCCGCGGCCTTCGTGCCGCGCGTGCTCCTGGATCTGCAGGGCTGCCCGATGCTCAGCTTCGCGAAATTCAAAGGTCCCACGCGGTTGGGGATTTCCAACATGTTCGGACTGATTCCTTTGCCACTCCGGAGCGCTTGGCACGGGCCGAACATCACCTGGTTTGCGAAGGCGTGCTGCGCAATGGCGAAATCATATAGCCGGCATTTCGATCTCTGCGGCGTGGTGGAAGGTCTGTATTCAGCCGTTCGCTGGAACCGCAGAGGACTCTACCGGAGCCGCTGGGGCAATTACGATCTGATACGCGACTCGGGCTACGTGACTGCAAGCCGCGGATTAGCAACAGCCGATATCATCGCAGCAAGGCTGCAAGGGCATGACGTCCACAAGAGCGCGTTCTTCGACGTGGTCCGCGAAGAGTTGGGGTGGGATGAAGAGGCTTTGCAGGCGGAGCTGCCCGAGGAAATGAAGACGGCGTTTGCCTGAGCGCCGGCTGTGCGATCGTCGAATTTGTCCATTATCATGATTTCGATAAGGAGGTCGCCCGCATGGCCGCTTCCAGGATCGCGATCCTCGTCGCGTTGAACGTACCATTGGCCGCGCAGTGGCTGAATCTGCCCACGCCCGGTATCCCTCGCACGCCCGATGGCAAGCCGAATCTGGCCGCCCCCGTCCCGCGCAGCTCCGATGGCCACCCCGATCTCTCCGGCCTTTGGAGCCGGATTTCGCCCAAGTACGGGCGCAACATCGCCGCCGATCTGAAGCCCGATGAAATTCAGCCTTGGGCGGAAGCTCTGGTTCAGCAGCGCAGGGAAGATCTGGGCAAAGACTATATGAATGTCCACTGCCTGCCTCTAGGACCCGGTTACTCGACCGCCGCCGACAGCACCGGCGCGGAGATGATGAAGATCGTCCAGACTCCATCGCTCATCCTCATCCTCAACCCCGATCTGACCTATCGCCAGGTCTTTCTCGACGGCCGATCCCTAGAAGCAGCGCCCAATCCAAGCTGGATGGGATACTCCGTCGGCCATTGGGATGGAGATGCTCTTGTGGTAGAGAGCTTCGGATTCAATGACCGAACCTGGCTCGATCACGATGGCCATCCGCACACAGAAGCGCTGCGAATGACCGAGCGTTACCGCCGCCGCAATTTTGGAAATTTGGATCTTGAAGCGACCTTCTCGGATCCCGCGGTGTACGCGCGTTCCTGGACGGTCGCTGTGCGCGCGGAGTTAGCCGCCGATACCGAGTTGCTGGAATGGGTCTGCAACGAGCAGCGCAGCACCGTCAATCATTGGGTCGGGAAGGCTTCCGATGAACGAAAATTGGAGGTCAAGGTTGCGCCCGAAATTCTGGCCAAATATGTGGGCGTCTACCTGGAGGGTCCGCGGCTATGGAGCAGAACGGGCGTGCCCCGAGTGGTCGAGATCACTGTCTCTGGCGGAACATTGTTCGGCGACATGGATGGCCGCGGAAAGATGCCGTTGACAGCGCAATCGGAAACTTCATTTTCCGGTCTCTATGGCCTTGGCGTGGAGTTCCTTCCGAGCCGCGACCGCGAGGGAGCCGTCTTGGGGCTCCTAGTCAAGCACGTCTCGGGCGATTATCAGTTCAAACGACGGTAGGGGATGTCTGCCGCCGCATCTCCGAGGCCCACCTGAGGAACCGCCACAGCTCGCCGCGATGTTCCCACACGAACGCCCGTAATTGGCGAGGACTGATTTCATCAGCGTGGATACCCCAGTACGTCTCGATTCGCCAACGGAGATAAGGGCTGCGCCACGGGCACAGTCGATATCCGCGGGTTGCTTGCCAGAGAAACGCGAACATCACTTGGCGGAATCGTCTCGGATCTCACGCGTGATTTGCGCCGTCGCATCCTCGACTTGATCGAGGTTCTTTGGATAAAAATCTCTGCCGCCTGACGCCTCGGCAAGCGCCCGCAGCGCCCGTCGCGCGGCTTGTGCATCGCGCCTGGTCTCTCTTCCAATCAGGCCGATCGCGTAAACTTGGACACCGCTTTTTCGCGCTTGCTGCAGCAATCGATCGAACGATTCATGACTGCTGGTATCGTCGCCATCTGTCACCACGACGAGGACCTTTTTCGTGCGTTTTCCCGATTTCTCCAAACGCGCAAGCGACAGGCCCATGGAGTCCCAAATCGCGCTCCCGCTGCTGGAGTCGATCGCATACGCGGCCGTCTCCAGCTTGGCGATGTCGCTCGTGAGATCCAGATCGAAATAGGTGTCGCGGCCAAAGTTCACCAGCATCGCCTCGTCGCCTGGCTGGAGCGCCTGCAGCAATCCTCGGAGCGCCGCGCGCGCCACCGGCTCATGCGTCCGCATGCTCTGACTGGTGTCAATAACGAACCCGATCGAAACGGGCGATTCCAGACCTTGAGCCGCCGCCATCGCCGCGGCCAGTAGCCCCGCGCTGAGCCATCCCTTAGCGATCAGGCCCGCGCGCATTACTTCGTGAATGCCGTGGAGGATTTGGACGCCGCCTCGGGCGTGGCGTAATAGCCGTTGCGCGTGCGGACGCCTGCGTAGCCCTTCACCTTGACCTCAATCTTTCGGAAGGTCCCGTCGAGGTTCGGATTGGTGGGCGAGTAGGCTACCAGATACTGATTGCGGATTTCGTGTGCGATCTGCGGCGTGATGCGCTCCACTTCCGACAAATCCTTTGGGTAGTAGTCGAGTCCACCGGAAGCTTCGGCCAAAGACTTCAAGGCGCGCTTGGCGCTGCGGGCCTCCCGAGGCTCCTCGTCGCTAAGCAAGCCGATGCAGTAGATGAGCACCTCGCTGTGTTGTGCCTTGCGCACCAGCCCCTCTAGCGATTCGGTACTTGTGTTGTCGTTCCCGTCCGTAACGACGACCAGCACCTTTTTATCCCGCTTGCCCTTGTCCTTGACGTAGTCGATGGAGGAGCTGATCGCGTTTCGCATGGCGGTTCCGCCCTTGGAATCCAGCCGGTCCAGCGCCACATCCAGCAGTTTGATGTCGTTGGTCATGGGCTGATCTAAGTACGCGTCGTCGTTGAAGTTGACGATGAATTCTTCATCCTGTGGATTAGATGCCTTCACCAGCGCCAGCGACGCGGCTGCGACTTTGCTTCGTTTATCCCGCATGCTGCCGCTGTTGTCGATGATGATGCCCATGGAGACCGGCACGTCCTCGCGGCGGAAAATCTTGATCGGCTGCTCGATTCCGTTCTCGAATACTTTGAAGGCCGATTGCGCAATATCGGTGACCAGCTTGCCGCTCTTGTCCAGCACGCTGACGTGCAAATCCACCAGCTTTGCGCCAGTGGTGTAAACCGGCACTTCCTCGCCGCCGGCCCCGGATTTTCCGGAGTCGGGCCGAGGTGGATTCTGCGCGGCGGCCGCGGCGGCGGCGCCAAAAAGAGCTAAAATCTGTCGTCTATTGAGCGGGCGCATAATATCCGGGGCGGTGGGTCGGCTTTAGTTGCGGCATTCCTGCGGTCTTCACCAGCCGCACCTGTACCCTTCGAAACTTTCCATCCCTTTCTTTGTTCTTTGGACTGTATCCGAGCACGTATTGGTTACGCAATTCCAGCCCGATTTTCGCCGCGATGTCCGGCAGGTCGTTGAGCGTATCCGCCGAGAAGAAGCGCCCGCCCGTCTGCTCGGCGATCTCGTTCAGCAGTTGCGGGCCGCTGGCTTCTTCGGGCGTGCGATTGCGGCCGGCCATAGATTCGAAAATCCCAATGGCGTAAATCTGCACGTCCGACTCCCGCACCTGCGTCTTCACTTCACTCTCCGTATACCGGCTGGAATTGTCTCCGCCGTCGGAAATGATCAAAATCGCTTTCCGCGGATTCTTGGCCTTTTTCATCTGGTTCATGGCCATGTAGACGCCGTCCAGCAGCGCCGTGCGGCCCCGCGGCTGAGTGAACAGCAGACGGTTCTGCAGCTCTTCGATGTCCGGCGTAAAGGGCACCACCAGCTCCGGCCGGTCGTTGAATTGAACCAGGAAAAACTCGTCTTCCGGATTGGCCGTCTTCAGAAATTGCCCTACGGCTTGCCTCGACCGATCCAGCTTGGCGCCCATGCTCCCGCTGGTGTCGAACACTACTCCCACCGACATGGGAGCGTCCTCGCTCGAGAACTGCGCGATGTCCTGTTCGACCTTCTTGCCGTTGAATTCCTCGGTCAGTTTGAAGTTCTCTTTGTCCAAGCCGGTGACGTAGCGTCCGATCGGGTCGGTGACGGAAACATAGATCAGGACCAGATTGGTGTCGACGCGAATGTCCGAACGGCGATCGGTTACGGTTTCCGGCGCTCCCGTTTTCGCTCGGGGCGTGATGGAGACATTCGGCTGCGGCCCGCCGCTGGGCGGCGTTGCCGGTTTGTTCTTGTCGTCGTCTCCACCGGCGACGAGAGCGGCTGCTACAACGAGAGATAATACGCCAATCCCGGTGAGTGGAAGTTTCATACCACCCGCATTTTCGTCGAACCACGCACATCGCGCCGCCGCGCTGCCCTGTGCGCTCTTGCCTCAGTATACCAACGCCAGTGCACGCCTTCGGTCGCCCTATCTGTCTCCAATCCATGGAGAATTTCGGCGAGAATTTCGGCGCTTCGGACGATGGTCATGCCCGAGCGGTTGAAGTAAAGATTGCCGTCGGCAAAGGCCAGGCGGCCTGAGCGGACGGCCCTCAAATCGTCCCACCATGGAAGCCGTTCCAGGACGCTTTGTTCGTCCAAGGCGCGCTCTAACGGAAAGCCGCACGGCGCGATAATCAGCACTTCCGGATCAGCCTCGCGAAGTTGTTCGGCTGGAATCGCGCGCGAATGCTGGCCTGGATTGCCCAGCACCGGCTCGCCGCCGGCGATCTCAACTAGCTCTGGTCCCCAGTTGCCCATGGCGAAGATAGGATCAGCCCACTCCAGCACCGCCACACTGGGATGACGCAAACGCGCCGTTCGTTGACGCAAAAGGTCCAGGCGTTCGCGTTGCTCCTGGATTGTGGAGCAGGCTTTAGCCTGCAACCGGGGCTTCATCCCCGGTTCTACTCTGGAAATCGCATCCGCCACTTGCTGAATGCTTCCCATCACTTCCTCTAACGTCGAGGCGCTCAGCGGGACGGTCATAGATTGGATTCGAGCATCGCCGTTTTGTTTCATGGCACGGCTCACATCCGCGGGCGTCACAGCGCATACTTCGCAATGCGATTGCGCCACGATCAGATCCGGTTGAAGCGAGCGGATGAGATCGTAATGAATCATGTAGAGCGGCTCGCCCGTTCGCAAGCGGCGATTCACTTCGCGGTCGATTTCTCCACTGGAAACGGAGACGTCGAACGCCGGCTCGCTACATTGTGGAAGGCTCTTCACCCAGGCGGGGTTATCGCATTCATGCGAGCGGCCTACCAGCGAATCGCCCGCGCCCAGCGCGCAGACGATCTCCGTCCCGCTGGCCAAAAGAGAAACGATGCGCATCTTTTTCTTGATCCGCGCACAACGCCACGAACAGCCGGTGCGCTCCTTTTTTGCACTCACTGTGCTATGATTGATTGTGCCGCACCGGATTCTCGGCGTCATCCCCGCCCGGTACGCTTCTTCAAGGTTCCCAGGAAAATCTCTCGCCCCCCTCGCCGGTAAGACCATGCTCCAGCACGTCTGGGAACGGGCTTCCCAGGCGCGCTACTTGACGAGCTTGGTGATCGCCACCGACGATGAACGCATTTGCGCTGCCGCCCAGTCGTTTTCTGCGCGCGTCGTGATGACCCGCTCCGATCATGGTTCCGGAACCGACCGTGTGGCGGAAGCCGCGTCGGCTTCCAACGCAACTTTGGTCGTCAACATTCAAGGCGACGAGCCGGCGATGGATCCCAATACGATCGATATCGCCATCTTGGGGTTGATCGAAAACCCGGATGCGCCGATGGCCACGCTGAAAAAGCGCATCGAGCGCCCCTCCGACGTCTCCGATCCTAACGTTGTCAAGGTGGTGACCGATTCCCAGGGCATGGCGATTTACTTCTCACGCTCGCCGATCCCGTTCGTTCGCGAGGCCAGTGAACCGGCCGCCCTATTCAAACACATCGGACTATACGTTTACCACCGCGAATTCCTCATGCAATATCCGGATTTGCCGGTGGGGCCGCTGGAGCGCGCCGAGCGCCTGGAGCAGCTGCGCGCGATCGAGAACGGCTTCAAGATTCACGTGGGAGAGACCGAGTATGATTCCATCGGCGTGGACACGCCGGAAGATTTACAGCGTGTATCGGAGTTGTTTGAAAAAACGATGGTGAGCGTCTAAACGATGGCCAAATACATCTTTGTGACCGGCGGAGTAGTTTCTTCCTTGGGGAAGGGAATCGCGGCGGCAAGTTTGGGCTGCCTGCTCGAAAGCCGCGGCCTCAAGGTGACTCTTCAAAAGTTCGATCCTTATCTGAACGTCGATCCCGGAACCATGAGCCCGTTCCAGCACGGCGAGGTGTTCGTAACCGACGACGGCGCGGAGACAGATCTCGACCTTGGCCATTACGAGCGCTTCACCCACGCTCCGCTCACCCAGGCCAACAACCTCACCAGCGGCCGCATCTACGAACAAATCATCTCGCGGGAGCGCCGCGGCGACTATCTGGGGAAAACGGTCCAAGTCATCCCGCACGTCACCAACGAAATCAAAGCCGCGGTGCGCCGCGTTTCCACCGCGACCGATCAGAGCCCCATCGACGTAGTCATCGTCGAAATCGGAGGAACCGTCGGTGACATCGAATCGCTGCCGTTCCTGGAAGCCATTCGCCAATTGCGCCATGAGCTGGGCCGCGAAAATACGCTCTTCGTGCACGTCACTTTGGTTCCCTGGATCGCCGCCGCTCAAGAGCTCAAAACCAAACCCACCCAGCACAGCGTCAAGGAATTGCGCGCCATCGGTATTCAGCCGGACATCCTGCTGTGCCGCAGCGAGCGGCCGTTGCCGCAGGACGTGAAGGAAAAAATCGCGCTATTCTGCGACGTGGACGTGAAGGCCGTCATCACCGCCAGCGATGTCGCCAGCGTCTACGAATGCCCTCTGGTCTTTGCCGAGCAGGGCGTGGACGAGATCGCGCTGCGCTTGCTGCACATGGAAGCCGGACCGCGTAAGCTCGCGCGCTGGAGCGAAATGGTGAAACGGCTCCAGCGGCCCGCCCGCCAGGTCTCCATCGGACTGGTCGGAAAATACGTCGAATACGAAGACTCCTACAAGAGCCTGAAAGAGGCGCTGCTGCACGGTGGCCTGGCGCATGACGCCAAAGTCGAGATCACCTGGATCGAATCCGAGCGGCTCAAGTGGCCCGAAGCGATCGAAGAGCTGGAGCGCTTTGACGGAATTCTTGTGCCGGGCGGTTTCGGGCGCCGCGGCGTCGAAGGCATGCTGCACGCGATTCGGTTTGCGCGCGAATGCAAAGTCCCCTATTTTGGAATTTGCCTGGGCATGCAGACCATGGTGATCGAGTTTGCTCGCAATATCTGCGGCCTCGCCAACGCCAACTCCACTGAATTTGACCCCGCCACGCCGGACCGCGTCATTTATAAGCTGCGCGAGTTGAAAGGCGTGGACGAGCTGGGCGGCACCATGCGCCTGGGCGCCTATCCCTGCCTGCTCGCCGAAAACAGCGTCGCCCGTGCCGCTTATGGCGCACGTGAGATCAGCGAGCGCCACCGCCATCGCTACGAGTTCAATCGCGAGTACGAAACCATTCTGAAGCAGCATGGATTGCGGCTCACCGGAGAAACCCCGGACGCCGTGTACGTCGAGATCTGCGAGTTGCCCGACCACCCCTGGTATTTAGGCTGCCAGTTCCATCCCGAGTTCAAGTCCAAGCCGCTGGAGCCGCACCCTCTGTTTCGCGCCTTCATCGGCGCCGCGCTCCAATACCGGTTGGCCCGCAGAAGTGGCGCGACGGAACGCTTTTCGCTGCCTGTGGAAGAACCCACCCGTGCGCATCACGTCCGCGCCTTGTAGGGCGGGCTTTCAGCCTGCCGCCGGCTTTCAAGCCGGCGCACGTAATCCCCTGTGACTGGAGCAGCCCCCATGCGCATCACATCCGCTCTTGAGATCGGCAACGGCGCGCCGCTAGCTCTCATCGCCGGCCCGTGCGTCATCGAAAGCGAAGAACACGTCCAATTCCTGGCCTGCGAGCTTTCCAAGCTTGGCGCGCCTTTCGTCTTCAAAGCGTCGTTCGACAAAGCCAACCGCTCGAGCATTCACTCCTATCGAGGCCCCGGCCTGAAAGAAGGCGTGCGAATCCTGAAGACCGTTCGCGACCGTGGCATCCCCGTGCTCACCGACATTCACGAGCTCGCGCAAGCCGAAGTTGCCGCCGAAGCCGCGGACATACTCCAAATCCCCGCCTTTCTTTGCCGGCAGACCGACCTCTTGATTGCAGCCGGACGCACCGGCAGGGCCGTCAATATAAAAAAGGGCCAGTTCATTTCGCCCCAAGACATTCGCCACGCCGCCGACAAGGTCGCCTCAACCGGTAACGATCGCATCCTGCTGACCGAGCGCGGCTCCTCTTTCGGCTACAACAACCTGGTCGTGGACATGCGGGGCTTGGTGATCATGCGGGCCTTCGGCTGGCCCGTAGTTTTCGACGCCACGCACAGCGTGCAGTTGCCCGGGGCCGCCGGCTCCGCCTCCGGCGGCGAACCGCAGTTCATCGAGCCGCTGGCAAGCGCGGCCGTTGCCGCAGGCGCCGACGCCGTCTTCGTAGAAGTCCATGAAGCCCCAGAGCGTGCCCTGTCCGACGGGGCCAACGCCCTGAAGCTCGACAAACTCCCCGCGCTGTGGCTTAAGCTTACGCGGATCTGGTCCTTGGTATCGGGTGCCTGATACAATTCTTTGCCAGAGATTTCAGGGAGGATGCAGAACTGGGAAAAGGAAACGCGGTGTGCGAAAAGCATGCGGTGAAAGCCGCAGTCGACAACATCGATCTCACGAAGGCGGGCAGTTCGATCAGGCTTGAGATTCACGCGGCCGGAGACAAGATCGGTACTGTGGAGATCGGATTCGGTTCCTTTGCGTTGGTGCGGCCGATTCAAGCAAAGCCCAAACGGATCCCTTGGTCCAAACTGGCCGCCTGGATGGAGGAGCTATGAAGATGCTCGAGCCAGGCATTGGACTGCCCAGAGCACTGCAGTAATCGGAGCCGCTATTCCGCTTCCGCTTCACTTCTTCGACGCGACCATCTCCGTGATTCGGGCCACGCTCGTGTCGCCCGTAAACAGGTTGCCGCGCGAATCCATGGCCATATAGTTGGACTCGATAAACTGGCCTTCCCCTCGACCCGGTCCATTGCCGATCGCGCCCAGCACATTGCCGTCCCAGTCGATCTTGAAGATCTGGCCATCCTGCCCCGTCGCCATCCATAGCTGGCCACTCGGGTCTACAAATAGGGCGCACACCAGATTCCTCATCTGAATCGTCTTGACGAATTTGCCGCTTCGGTCGTAAACAACGATGCGATACTCCTCCCGGTCGCCGATATAAACGTTACCGTTGCCGGGATTCACCGCAATTCCATGCACCATGCTGAAGTGTCCCTGCCCGGCGTTATTGCCGAACCACTGATTGATGAATTTCCCGTTCTTATCGAGGTGCAACACGCGCGCCGCGCCAATCCTGTCGACCGAAGACTTATCCGTGTCGTTAGGACTCTCGTTCGCATGGCCCATCCCAACGTAGACATCGCCGTTCGGAGCGAAGGCGAGCGCGAGCGGTTGCCAGAGTAACCTTTGTCCCATGGCCTCATCCCAATCGCCCCTTTGCCCCTTCACGCCGAGGGTCATTAGCAGCTTCCCCTCGGGACTCAGTTTCATCACGGTGTCCCCGTTCTCGTCGCAGAGCCAGATGTTGTCTTCCGCATCGATCGCCATGCCGTGTGCTTTGTTCTGATGACCGATCACGTCTTCCCCGATGACGCGGACCGGCTTGTGATCTTCGTCGAACTCGAACAACTGCGGTTTTCCAGCAGGGTTGCGTTGAAAAGCGAACAAGTGTTGCTTCGAGTTTATGGCGACGGCCGAAACGCCGCCCGTCAATCCATCCGGCAATTGGAAAGGGTAAGAGTAGGTGAAGCCCAGATCTGGCTTGCGCACTTCATGAGTAATCAGGTTTCGGCCTCTTCCCCACGCGCAAATGGGAGAGCGAGTGCACGGCTCCGCTCCTCCGTTGCCTCCGTCGGCTACCGGCCCCGCGGCCGGTTGAGGTAATGCTGGTTGAGACCATCCAATCGCCGCGGCGAAAATCATGCTCAGCGCGACCCCTGCCACTCCACCGAATACCCTTCTAATCATTAGCGCCTCCTATTGCAAACCCGAGCGATGTACGGATCCGACAGCCGCGCCGTCAAGTTATAGGCGTAGGCGCGGCCGCTCATCTCCGGTCATGATACACCTCACCGTTCAAATCAGAGTCTTCTAGCTTATTACTTCCCGCCCGGAGTGGGCGTCGTGCATTTTCCCCGAGTTGTTCCACCTTACTCGTTCGGTCAGAAGGTGAAACGTGTTTGCAGTTCAAGCCGCCGGTTATCGGCTGACTCCGAGAATCCAGTCCCGCCCAGGACGCCCGTCCCATAGGGCTGGTTCGCCTGACCGAAAAAGGGTGACGCGATATTGCCGATGATCGGGCCATGGATAAACTATAGCGGCGGCTCGACGCTCCGCCGGTACTTTGACTGCCCGCGGCCGTTGAAAACGGTCCGGTGGTAAGGCCCCGCGGAGGCCCGTTCCCGCCGCTACTAACTGCAGTTCCGGGTTCGCGCGGGCGACCG